>CAKUYM010000312.1 GCA_934716785.1 uncultured Bacteroides sp.
ATCTTAGATAAGCCATTTTTGATCGGCAAAGCGGTCCTTGAAGTGCTGGATGGTAAGTGGCAATGCATTGAACTGCGGCTCCAAAGCTGCGAAGAATGTACCATCTGCTGCCTTCTGGAAACGGACAAACTGCATCAGCCGTATGCGTTCCCAATCCACCTTTTTCCATATCTGCGCCAGTTGCAATACATCCGGGTCGGCAAAATTTGTCTCAATGGAACGGGGAGCGTCAATAGCCTTACGGATATAGCGGAAGATAAGCATTCCCACTTCCGGCAGTTCCGACAGCCAACTCTGGGTGAGGCATCCCAGTGCCGAGGAGGAAACTTTCTTCTGCAAGCCGCGCCATACACGGGCAGCCTTTTCCTCATCGGTGATCACCGTATGCAGCTCATCATAGAATAAAGGCAAAGCATCCCCTTCCGATAAGAGCTCATCGGGAAAAGTCTTGCGTGAGTAAGCATCGAAAACGGCAGTCAGCAGACCGTCAAAAGTTTTATCGTAGATGTATATATTCATTCTCCAAAATCAAGTAACAACTGGCGTTCGTCCACTTTCTTTTTAGGTTTCGGCAGTAGCAGGGAGCGTACCCGTTGCGGAGAAAGCTCGTTCACAGTCTGCATTTGCAGAGGCAACTCCTTGCAGGTAATGAAATATTGCGCTTTCTTCATTACCACCCCTATCTTTTTCAATTCATAAAAGCCCAATCGGGAGAAACGTCGGGAAGCGACAATCAACTTTGCCGATTTCACACCGATGCCCGGCACACGGAGAAGCATTTCGTAATCCGCCTTATTGATGTCGACGGGGAAATGTTCGGGATGGCGCAAGGCCCATGAGAGTTTCGGGTCTATTTCAAGATCGAGGTCCGGGTAGGAATCATCCACTATTTCGTCCACTTTGAATTGGTAGAAGCGCAACAGCCAGTCCGCCTGATAAAGTCGGTTTTCGCGTACCAACGGTGGCTGTTTCAATGCCGGCAGGCGCTTGTCGTAAGTGTTCACTGAGATATATCCGGAGTAGTAGACACGCTTCATCGTGGGACGGTTGTAGAGTGCCGACGAGAGGAAAAGGATGTCCTTATCCGACTCGGAAGTAGCACCGACAATAACTTGCGTACTCTGTCCGGCAGGTGCGAAACGGGGCGCATGACGGAATTTCTGCCGTTCCTCCTTACTCTCCAATACGCCCTGCTGAATATATTTCATCGGGGCAAAGACGCTTTTATGGTCTTTTTCCGGTGCAAGCAGTTTCAAATTCTCTTCTTTGGGGATTTCTACGTTGACGCTGAGACGGTCGGCGTACAGTCCGGCTTCGTTCACCAATTCCCGACTTGCGCCGGGGATGCTTTTCAGATGGATGTATCCGTTGAAACGATGTACCAGCCGTAAATCTTTGGCAACGCGCACCAAGCGTTCCATCGTATAGTCCGGGTTGCGAACAACACCTGAGCTGAGGAACAATCCTTCTATATAGTTGCGGCGATAGAATTCCATCGTCAGTTCCACCAATTCGGATACGGAGAATGTGGCACGCGGGAGGTCGTTGCTGCGGCGATTGATGCAGTAAGCGCAATCGTAGATGCAATAATTGGTAAGCATGATTTTCAGCAGTGATATGCACCGCCCGTCTTCGGCAAAACTATGACATATTCCCCATCCCCCTACGGTATTGCCCAGCATGCCCGGTTTGTTGGAGCGTACTGTGCCGCTGGAAGAGCAGGAAACATCGTACTTTGCAGATTCTGCAAGTATCTTCAGCTTAGCCAAAACATTCTCGTTCATAAATTCCCGATCAGATTATTTACGCAAATATACGATTAAAATTGAATTGAGCGTTCTTTTTTATCTTCCATTAAAACGAAAGCGTCAAGACAGAAAAAGCCTGTCATTTCGACAGGCTTCACGTTTCCCTAATATCTTAGTAGTCTCCTAACTATTACTTCTTAGAAGCTTCCAAAGATGCTTTGCGGAATTCCTTCATTGCTTTTTCGATTTCCAAAGAAGTCTTACGAGCACGAGTTCCTGCTGCTTTGTTGCCGTTTTCAATCTGAGCGTTAGCATCCTTAGAGAAGTCAGCATAGAGAGCTGCTACTTTTTCTACCAATTCTTTCATAATCCTTTATTTTTTTTCGTTAATAATGTGTCGCAAAAATACACTGTTTCCCGAAATAAACGCATAAAAAGAATATTTTTTTTGAAATAACTCTCGAAAATTATGTAAAAAAAAGGCTTTTCATCTTTTTTATCTACCTTTGTGGTCATGAAACCGCTTACAGATACCGATTATATACATGCACTGATTGCTGAGGGCGAGCATCAACAACAGGATTTTAAGTTTGAGATTTCCGACGCACGCAAAATAGCCAAGACCCTCTCTGCTTTTGCCAACACTGACGGAGGGCGATTGCTGATCGGAGTAAAAGACAATGGAAAAATAGCAGGAGTGCGCTCCGAAGAAGAAAAATATATGATTGAAGCCGCCGCGCAACTTTACTGTGTGCCTGAAGTGCGATATTCCATGGATACGTATATAGTGGAAGGACGACAAGTATTGGTGGTCACGATTGAAGAAACGCCGCACAAACCCGTGTATGCTAAGGACGAAACAGGCAAACCTCTCGCTTATCTCCGTATCAAAGATGAAAATATCTTGGCAACTCCCATACATCTTCGTGTATGGCAACAGAGTGACAGTCCGCGAGGAGAGCTTATCCGATATACCGAACATGAACAACTTTTATTGGAGCAACTGGAGCAGGGACGTCTGCTCTCTCTCAACCGCTATTGCCGGCAAACAGGAGTTTCGCGCCGTGCCGCCGAGCATCTGCTTGCCAAGTTCATCCGCTATGATATTGTAGAGCCTGTATTCGAAAATCATAAATTCTACTTCCGGATAAAAAATGAATAGATGCGGACAATTAAAAAAGAGCCGATGCAGAATATGGAAAAGCACTTGGAATGTTGGTGAAAGCCAACTGTTTTTTGTACCTTTGCGGGCAGATGGTCGAGGGGTAAGCTATGGGATTGGCTTCCGTGCGCATGAACAGTAAATTGTAAATAATAAATTAGTAAATATAACAATGGGCTTATTTGATTTATTCAAGAAAAAATCCGATGAAACGAAAGTCGGCAATGTAGAAGATTTCATATCTCTGACTCGAGTTTACTTCCAGTCAGTTATCGCCACCAACCTTGGTATTACAAATATCCGTTTCCTGCCGGACGTGGCTAATTTTAAGCGCTTGTTCAAAGTGCCTACTCAAAATGGTAAGTTGGGATTGGCGGAAAAGTCGGCTTCACGAAAGATGCTGATGCAGGATTACGGGCTGAGTGAAAGCTTCTTTAAAGAAATAGACTCTTCGGTGAAGCGTAATTGCCGCACGCAGAACGATATCCAGTCTTACTTATTCATGTATCAGGGATTTTCCAATGACCTGATGATGTTGATGGGAAATCTGATGCAATGGAAGTTCCGCATGCCGTCTATATTTAAGAAGGCTCTTTATGGAATGACGCAGAAGACGGTACATGATGTATGCACCAAGTTAGTGTGGAAAGCAGATGATGTGCATAAGACCGCAGCAGCAGTCCGCCAATACAAGGAACGTTTGGGATATTCGGAACAGTGGATGACGGATTATGTGTACAATATCATCTTGTTGGCGAAGAAAGAGCCGAAACGTAAGAATGATGAGACGGAAGTGAAGAAATAAGTGCTTGTAAATGTTAGAAAACCGTAAAGAATAACATGATAGGAAAAGCAGAGGTCCCAAACCTCTGCTTTTTTTGTTATCTTTATAAACTCTATGAAGTTTGCCCATCTCTTTATTATTAACAAAACAACAAAAGAAATAAATTGCTTATGAAACAAAAGAAAATACTTACGCTTACTTTTTCACAGTTGAAACAAATCTATAGTCAGGAGATACCGGAATTGGTGGATATGGCTGAAAAAAGTACTGATGTAGAAGAGTTTAAGGATGAATTGCTGAAATTCCTAAAAACTTATGATACCGAGAACGAAACAGCCGAAGAGGCGAGGACGCAAATTATGCTCTTGATCCAGTATGACGGGGTAGAGGTGCATGAGTTGTCTACGGGGCAGGATATGTCGGTGCGGACAATCGGGCTGCTTTATGCATTCCTGACGGAGACATTGGAGAATATGGAGATGCCGACGGATTTGTTTATTGAAGTTTTTCAGATGTTCGGGCGATTGAAAGGAAATACGATTCCTCGACCGTCGGCTCAGCGTATCAAGAATAGGAATGACCGGTGGGAAACCGGACTGGATGAGGAGGTGCGCGAGATACGTGCCGAGAATAAGGAACGGATGCTGCATTTGCTTATTCAAAAGATTGAGAACAGAAAGTCGAAGCCTTCGGCGCGTTTTCATTTTGAAGAGGGGATGAGCTATGAGGAAAAATACAAGCTGGTCGGTGAATGGTGGAATGATTTTCGTTTTCATTTGTCGATGGCGATAAAAAGTCCGGGCGAGTTGAATCGTTTCTTAGGCAATTCACTTTCATCAGAAACCATGTATCTGCTTTATAAGGCACGGAAAAAGGGAATGCCGTTCTTTGCCACTCCTTATTATCTGTCGTTGCTGAATGTGGCGGGATACGGGTACGATGATGAAGCAATCCGAAGCTACATACTTTACTCGCCGCGACTGGTGGAGACATATGGGAGCATCCATGCCTGGGAGAAGGAAGACATCGTAGAAACCGGAAAGCCTAATGCGGCAGGATGGCTGTTGCCGGACGGGCATAACATTCATCGGCGATACCCGGAAGTGGCTATTCTTATTCCCGATACGATGGGAAGAGCTTGCGGGGGGCTTTGTGCTTCGTGCCAACGGATGTACGACTTTCAGAGCGAGCGGTTGAATTTCGAGTTTGAGTCTTTGCGGCCGAAGGAGTCATGGGAACGTAAGTTGCGGCGGTTGATGGCCTATTTTGAAGAGGATACGCAATTGCGGGATATCTTGATTACCGGTGGAGATGCGTTGATGAGCCAGAACAAGACATTGCAACATATCTTGGATGCGGTGTACAAGATGGCTGCCAGGAAGCAGAAAGCAAACCTCGAACGACCGGAAGGTGAGAAATATGCTGAGTTGCAGCGGGTGCGTCTGGGGTCTCGCTTGCCGGCCTATCTGCCGATGCGTATCAATGACGGTCTGGTGGAACTTTT
>CAKUYM010000313.1 GCA_934716785.1 uncultured Bacteroides sp.
CTGGCGGGAGCGCAAGGAGTGGCAAACGCCAACTTTCTGAACTTTACCCCCGATGCACAATCGGCAGGTATGGCAGGTACGGGATTAGCTGTCACCGATAATGGAAGTACAGCTATCTTTCATAATGCTTCTACCATTGCTTTCTCACAGGAAGTGATGGGTGCGAGTTATTCATACGCTGATATAAACGAAGACTATGCGCTGCACAGCGCGTCTCTCTTTTATCGGATCGGAAGAGAGGGACTGCAAGGGTTTGCCTTGGGATTCCGCCACATCAAGACTCCGGAGCTGATGGATTACCGTCCGCGTGCCTGGGACTTGGAGGCTGCTTATTTTAGAAATATCGCTAAGAACCTGTCGCTTTCACTGACACTCAGGTATATGCAGGCAAAGGTTGCGGAAAGCGCGGATAGCAAAAGCAGTGTCTCTTTGGATTTCGGGGCTACTTACTACCGCAACATGGCACTGCTGGACGAAATGTCTTCTTGGAGTATCGGCTTTCAAGCCGCCAATCTGGGCAAGAAGCTGGACGGACGGAAACTGCCCGCAAGATTGGGGTTGGGAGGTGCCATCGACCTGCCGTTCAACATGGCGAACCGCTTGCAGATAGCACTTGATTTCAATTATCTGCTTCCTTCCGAAATACGCCATTTACAGACAAGCGTAGGAGCCGAATACAATTTCCTGAAGTACGGGGTGGTTCGTGCTGGATACCATTTCGGAGATAAGGAAAAGGGCGTAGGCAACTACGGCACTTTGGGTTGCGGAATCAACTTCTGGCCTATACGCGCGGATTTCTCTTACGCCCTGACAAGTGAGGATTGCTTTATGCACCGCACGTGGCAACTGGGAGTCGGAATAGTTTTCTAAACTCCTCTTCGAGGCGTTGCTTCACTTCGTCCATCGGCACATCGCGCTTTAACTCCTGACGAAGAGAAGTGACGCCTTTATCTATAAAGCCACAAGGGTGAATATAACTGAAATACCGCAAATCCGTATTTACGTTCAGAGCCAGTCCGTGCATGGTGACGTAATGGCTGCTCCTCACTCCTATCGCACATATCTTGCGGGCACGGGGCGTATCGCCTTCCAGCCAGACGCCTGTCGCTTTCTCCAACCGCCCTGCTTCAATCCCATAAGACTTGCACACGCCTATCACCGCTTCTTCCAGCAGATGGACGTATTCTTTCAGTCCTAACCCGAACTCTTCGAGATTCAGTATCGGATAGCACACCAACTGTCCGGGACCATGATAGGTGATATCTCCTCCCCTGTCTATATGGTAAAGGGTTGCGCCGATCGCTTTCAACTGTTCGTCTCCCAGCAGCATGTTATTTTCTTTACCGCTACGCCCCAAGGTGTAGACATGAGGATGCTCACACATGACTATACGGTTCTCGTATGCTTCGCCTTGGGCTTTTGCGCGGACAACGCCGTCGAACCATTCTGTCTGCCGCTGCCATGCTTCGGCATACGGTATTAAATTCCAATCGATAAAAACTGTTTTCATTCCACAAAGGTAAAAAATAAAAAGAAAAATGCGTATATTTGTGGTTTCAATATAACAGTGTGTAGCTATGAAAATGGACTTCCCACAGGTAGACTTACCTATTGAAGTATTGGCATGGACGAATGTCACCGAAGATATTCTGAATATTTACAAGCAATCTTGCCGGTTGCAGGCATGCATTGTCGCCATATGTACCGAGGGCTCGATGAAAGCTTCCATCAACCTGCTTGATTATGAAATCCGCCCCAATGACTTGATTACATTACTTCCGGGCACTATCATCCAGTTTCGGGAGAAGACCGAGAAAGTATGCCTTTGCTTCGCCGGCTTTTCCGCTCATTGCACCGGACGAATCAATCTGATGAAAAATATCGGAAGTGCCTACCCAAAACTTATCGAGCAGCCGGTGGTTCCGCTCACCGAGGAGGTGGCTGGCTATCTGAAAGATTATTTCGCACTGCTGTCACGTGCCACTTGCAACGACAACTTTGAAATTGATCCGGAACTGGTGGAATTATCCCTCCAGACTATTCTGACAAGTATACGGCTGATATATCACAAATTTCCGAGAGAGAACTACAGTTCAAACCGCAAAAAGGAGATCTGCCAGGAGTTGATACAATCTATCATCGATAATTATAAGAATGAACGCCGGGCACAGTTCTATGCGGATAAATTAGGAATTTCTCTTCAATATCTAAGCACGACGGTGAGACAGGTGACCGGAAAAAGCGTGCTGGACACGATAGCTTATATCGTTATAATGGACGCTAAAGCCAAACTGAAAGATACGAATATGACGATTCAGGAAATAGCCTATTCGCTGAACTTCCCCAGCGCCTCTTTCTTCGGCAAATATTTCAGACGATATGTAGGGATGACGCCTTTGGAATTTAGAAATGGAAAGGCGTAGATAAAAACGGAAAGGCGTAGTTAGAAATAGAAAGGCTTAGCGATTAGATAGTTTGTGTGATTGACATGACGGTTTGTGGTTGATGTGAAGGTTTATGACTGACATGATGGTTTGTGATTGACGGCCGGAACGGATTGACCGTCAATCACAAGGTATTTATCTTCTTCGCCCCAAGCTCAGAGAATTGAGCACTACGCTCACACTGGAGAAAGCCATAGCGGCACTCGCCAACATCGGGTTCAACAGCAGCCCATTCAAAGGGAACAAGATTCCGGCAGCGATGGGGATACCTATCAGGTTGTAGATAAAGGCCCAGAAAAGATTCTGATGAATCAGTCTGACAGTCTGTTTCGATAGCTGGAAAGCCTTGGGAAGCAACAGCAGATCGGACGTCATCAAAGTCACCATCGCCACATCCATCGCTATATCCGTTCCTTTCCCCATAGCGATACTGACATCCGCCAAAGCCAAGGCTTGCGAGTCATTGATGCCATCGCCTACCATAGCCACCTTCTTTCCCTGCAATTGCAGTTCTTTTATAAAGTCGGCCTTGTCGGACGGAAGGGCATCTGCCACGAAACGTTCGATTCCCAAATGAGAAGCGACGGCTAAAGCTGTCCGTTGCCCGTCACCCGTCAGCATGCATATATCAATGCCCTGACGCTTCAGCTCTTTCACCGCTTCGGCAGAGGTTGCCTTGATAGGATCGGAGACTGCAATAATGGCGAGCAGTTCGTTCTCGCGACCGAAGTAAATAATTCCGTTGCCTTCCGATTCATAGCGAACCAGCATTTCAGCCATTACATCACTCACCGTGGCACCGAAGTCCTTCAACAGTT
The DNA here is from genome assembly GCA_934716785.1 of uncultured Bacteroides sp. Lineage (GTDB taxonomy): Bacteria > Bacteroidota > Bacteroidia > Bacteroidales > Bacteroidaceae > Bacteroides. Next base: position 3,263 of record CAKUYM010000313.1, read on the forward strand.
TATGGCTTCCCACCCAATACACTTGTCCCTGATAGGATACTTTTACACCTTTTCCCGTGAGGCTCTCAAAACTGTCAAGCCGGGCAGGCTGTATGTCTTCCTCGTCTTGAAGCGCAGCGACTATGGCGCCGGCAAGCGGATGCTCCGATTTCATTTCCGCAGCTAAAAGCACATCTTTATAATGTGACTCCTGAGACTGCGCCCATAACCATCCGGTGGCCGTGGGATGTCCTTCTGTCAGTGTGCCGGTCTTATCCAATACCACGACATCCACTTTACGCATCTGCTCCAAGGCAACGGCATCTTTGATGAGGATATGCTGGCCGGCGGCTTTGCCGATTCCCACCATCAATGCGGTAGGCGTGGCAAGTCCCAAGGCACACGGACAAGCAATGACAAGGACGGATACGGCGGACAGTACGCCATAAGACACATATTCACTGCCGCCGATAGCAATCCACAATACAAATGCAAGGATGGCAATGCTGAGCACTACGGGCACAAAGATGCCTGTTATGCGGTCGACGATGCGCTGCACAGGAGCTTTGCTGCCTTGCGCCTCCTGCACCATGTGAATGATACGTGCCAATACCGTCTCACTGCCCACTTGCGTGGCACTGATGATGAACGAGCCGCGCTGGTTGATAGTTCCTGCCAGCACCTTGTCGCCTTTCTTCTTCTCTACCGGAACCGGCTCACCGCTAATCATACTTTCATCGACATACGAGTCGCCTTCGGAAAGTTTGCCATCCACTGGAATCTGCTCGCCCGGACGAACGACCACCAAATCGCCGACTTGCAATTGCTCGATCAGGATCTCCTCTTCTACCCCATTGCGCAGTACACGGGCCGACTTAGGCTGCATGCCCATCAATTTGCGGATAGCGGCGGAAGTGTTTCCTTTCGCACGTTCCTCCATCAGCTTTCCGGTCAGCACGAAAGCGATAATCACAGCAGAGGCTTCATAATAAACGTGCGGTTCGAGTCCGCTGGCATACCAGAATCCGGGGAAAAAGGTATTGAACAGACTGAACAGAAAGGCTATGGAAGTGCTGAGCGCGACTAAAGTATCCATATTGCTCCGTCCCATCTTTGCCTGCTTCCACGCACCGGTAAAGAAACCGCCACCGAAAAAGGCCATGACAGGGATAGTGAGCAACATCTGAATCTCATTGGAATAAGGCATATGCATCAGCACCATAGAGAATATCAGCAATGGCACTACCAAAATCCATGCACCAATCACTTTCCGCTTCAAGCGGATATAATGTTTGTGCTGTTCTTCTTCCTGACGCTCTTCCTTATGAGTCTCTTCCACTATCAGATCATACCCTACCGCAAGCACCGCCGCACGGATCTCTCCGGGAGTCAGTTTGTCGTTCTCATATAAAATCGTCAATGTATTGGTGGCGAAATTAACGGAAGCCTCAGTGACTCCCGGCAATTTCTTCACTGTCCTTTCTACATTATTAGCACATCCCGCACAATGCATATTGAGCACGGGAAATGCTTTTTTTACTATTTTACCCATATATAATTATTATTTGGGGCTTCCTCCCCCCTTCCTCGAAAAAGGTCGGGAGGGGAATGCCGTCGTTTATTTATAGGAACAAGCCAATACGGGTATTTGTTCAATTACTTCTTATCCGCCTTCTTATCGTCTTTCTTTGTCTCTTTCACAAATTCGGCTTCATAATTGAACTTCTTGAATCCCTCCTGCAGGTTCTTTACATTTGTCTTTTCCGCATCGTAGGTGATAGTGACCGTGCGTTCTTTCACAAGGGTGGAGATGTCTTTCAGACCTTTCTCAAAACGCATATTGTCCTTCACTTTCTTCTCGCATTTCTCGCAGTGCATCTGTGCCACTTTGAATACTACGACACGAATATCTTTCGCCATTACGGCTGCTACACTCAAAAGAGCCACCACGCAAGTG
>CAKUYM010000314.1 GCA_934716785.1 uncultured Bacteroides sp.
CAGTAGATGCCATCTCACCATTTTTCTGATGTACTATCTTCCGGCAGCCATTTCCCGAATGGGAAAGCCAGACATCTCCGTTAGAGGCGACAAAAACCGCTGAATAATTCTGTCTCAACTCACCGCAACCGGTATAGTCCACAAAACGGGCGCGTTGCAAATCATAGCAACTATATAATCTGGGTGTAGTAGAAATCCACAAAAAGCCATCTTTATCTTCTGTCAGATCGTAAATACGATTGTCTGCCAAAGATACCTCACCACCGATTTCCGGACGGAAAGTGAGAAAAGAGTTGCCATCATAACGACTTAATCCGTTCAAAGTGGCGAACCACAAAAAGCCTTTACTGTCCTGATAAATATATCGAATAGAGTTATTAGGAAGGCCGTCACTCGTTCTCATTTGTGTGGAACGAAGCTCGATTGCACTATAAGCATTCAACACACAACTAACAAGAAAGGTAAAGATCAAAAGGTGTTTTCGCATCATACAGATTCCAAGATTAAATAATTAATATTGGACAAATATAGTCAAGATAGTTGAGATAATGAAAGAAACGGCCCACCTAATTACTGAAAAATCAATCCATGTGGAATACTTCCGGCAAAGGAATAGACACCGGTGAGTTGTCTGGATTCACTACCATGATATCCGCCATATAATCCCACCATTTCTGCACAATTTCCGTATTACCCAAGTCTTGTGAACCGGCCTCACCTTCCGTTTTCTGGAAAGCAAACAGGATATTAGTCTCCTTATCCCAATAAATCGAATAGTCCGACACTCCGTTTTTGGAAAGCAATGCTTTCAATTCAGGCCAGATGGCAGCGTGTCTTTTCTCATATTCAGCTTCACATCCGGGTTTTAAATACATTTTAAAAGCTTCTCGTTTCATGGTTCTATCTATTTAAAGTTAATCTTTGTTTTCTTCTGTGTCGACAGCAAAAATAGGTGCAGTAGTTTTCTGTTTCACCTGATAATACTGAACGGCGCTGTCATTCATCCGCGGGTACTGATTCTTCAATAGAGAGATCATTTCCGCACCTGCCCAAAGCACCGGTCCGTATCCATGCGCCGCATATACATTGACTGGACGATAGTAATAAAAAGCAGGATCGAAAGCCATTCCCGTACCTACACAAGTGCCTTCCACCTGACCTTCCGCATTGATCTTACCGGCCACGGCATGCCATCCCAAATGAGCGACAGGGCCATAAGCAATGGCGTCAATCCAACCTTTATTGATAGCATGCGCCAAACAATATACGTAAATAGCCGTAGCAGACGTCTCCAGATAAGAATCGTTCCGGTCGAGCAATTGATGCCAAAGCCCTTCTCCACTTTGCAGGGCAGTCACTCCGCGTACATGAGCTCGGAGATAATCCATCACTTTCGCGCGTTGAGGGTAATCTTCCGGCAATACATCGAGCAATTCACACGCTGTCAGCATAGCCCACCCATTGGCTCGTGCCCAACAAAAAGCAGGATGATCGGTACTGCTTTCCACCCATCCATGACGATACAATCCTTTTTCAGGGATAAACATACGGTCGGCAAATTGCAGGAATTGTCTGACAGCCTCCGCCAGATATATATTTTTTTTAGCCTCGTCATAACGGCTCATCTGGGCTACTACCGGAATCCCCATAAACATATCGTCCAACCAAAGTGTATTATGTTGCGGACGATTGCGGGCAAAAGTACCATCTGCCAACCGATATTCTTTATTCTGAATAAAATCAAAATAGTTCTCTATTAACCCGTCTACGGGAAGTGATTGGTCTTTCACGCGGACTTTCACCATCGCTGTACACACAGCCCCGGCATCATCCAGGGCATGAGGAGTGAGAATTTGCAGCAGTTGAGGGTCCGTCACACCTTTCTCTTCATACACACGTTTAAAATGAGGCGCCACTTTCGCCAAGAAGCGGAAACGATTCTGCACATAATCCATGTAACGTTGATCGCCCGTAGCTTCGGTAGCTGCTATCAAGGCTGAATAGGTTACCCCCCACTCGTAACTTGCCAGACGGAAAGCGCCACGTTCCAGTTGTGCTTCCTCTCCCATCGCGGTATAGTCGGTAATCAGTTTACCAGTATTCTTATCTACTACACGTGCCGGAGTCTCCCTATCGATATAAGCAAATACACGGTCTATATCTTTCTTAACCAGTTCGGGTGTCAGGTCACCATAAGTGCCCTGATAAGCAGGTTGCAGCAAATGCAAAGGAGTATTTGAATCATTCACTACAGTTTTCTTTTTCTGTGCGCTAACCGGCAAAGTCGCCAGCAATAAAGCAATGGTTGTAATACGAATATACATAATCTATTTTTTTGGTATTTTATATCCTCTGAATACAGTGCCCTGAAGTTCCGGCCCGAAATAGAATCCGGGCTGTGTAGGCTGATTATAAGCTACATTCTGAGTAGCGATACTTATACGATAAATCGGATCTTCAAGGAAAGTATGAAAACGATAGTCAGTAGGAATAGTAGAGACGTAAAGCCGTAAAGCTGTATTATCAGCTGTACGCATCAGTACTTCTTCGCGCCAGTCACCTACGATATCTCCCTGAAGGCAAGGATTCGCTTTGGTTCCATTATTAGAAAGAGTCCCCTCAAAAATGGTTATACACTCACATACTCCTTTTTCCCAATTATATTTACTGACCATATTTCGATCCAACAATTCACGCAACAAATCTCCATCCCACCAAACAGCCATATTACAGGATAAACCTTTTACTTGGTCTTTTACCACTTCCCCTTTCACATTCCTTATTCCTCCGGAAGCAATAGACCACATTTCAACGCCCGGTTGAGTCGGGTCAATATCAGCCGCCATACAACGCCCCACATCCGTACTGTCTTTAATTTGAAATAGTACTTCTCCTGTAGCCGCATCCCGATAAGTAGAACCGTCACGTTTATTCTCATGACAATCCCAGACTTGCAGTCCTTTACGAGAGGGGTCGAAATGAGTCAGATGAATGGCATCGCCGTGTCCCATTTTCGTAGTGTAGAGTCCTTTACCGTTATGGTCTATGGCACATGAGCCGTAGATGATCTCATCGCACCCGTCACCGTCCACGTCACCTACCCGCAAATTATGATTTCCTTGTCCGGCATAATCGCCATAACCGGGATTATTACTGTCGAATACCCAACGTTGTTTCAGTTTATTTCCATCCCAGTCAAAGGCGGCTAAAACAGTACGTGTATAATATCCGCGACACATTACTACGCTCGGGTGTACCCCATCAAGATAAGCAATGCAAGCCAAAAAACGGTCACTGCGATTACCACGGTTGTCTCCCCATCCCATCAAGTCTCCTCTTTCGGGCACATAATCAATTGTTTGCATCGCTTCTCCTGTCAATCCGTTGAAGATTGTCAGATATTCCGGTCCTGTCAGGATACGTCCTTGTTCATTCCGATAGTCAGCCCGCGCATTCCCAATTACTTTTCCCGTTCCATCCACCGTTCCGTCTCCGGTTTTTATCACTACTTCCGCACGACCGTCACTATCCAAATCATAAACCATAAATTGAGTGTAATGCGCACCTGCACGTACATTCTTTCCCAAACTAATACGCCATAAATGCTGACCATTCAATTTATAGCAATCCAAAATCACGGGTCCGGTATAGCCGTCATGCGCATTATCATGCGCATTACTCGGATCCCATTTCAAAACAATCTCATATTCGCCATCACCATCCACGTCACCGACACTGGCATCATTCGGAGCATAAAAATAGTTTTGCCCTGACGGAGTCGTACCGTCTTCAGGACGGTTCAACGGAATATTCAGATAGCCCGACGGAGCATTTGCCGGTAATTGATAGCTACTTTCCGTCTTTCCTTCCCTTGTTTTCACGGTATAAAGTACAGGTTCTGTCCCTGCATAGGTATCTTGATAGAAAGTGGCATCTTTCAACGGGTGCTTGTTTATTTTTTTATTATTCCTATAAATATCAAAAGATTCATTCATCGGGTCGGAAGACAAATAACGCCAAGAAACAGCCACAGTAGACGGATTCTCCCGGATAGCAATTACACCACGTCCCAAACATTCATGTTTCAACTTCGAAAAGTTATAGTTTGGCTGGGCCATCGAGGAGATAGTTATCAGGCAGAAACTTAAAAAAAGAGTTATACATTTCATAGTTTTATCGATTAATCAAATTACAACACAAAAGTAAAGGACGCGACTCATTGATAAAATAGAATATTGTACAGATATATGTAGAAATTGCCATAAACATACTTTTAACGCTATTTTCTATTGTATTGTGAACGAATTTAAAGGCATTTGCACAGAAATCCATTGAAAAAGAATAGAACGTCTCTTACTTTTGTAATAGGATTTATTATAAACAACAAATTAATAACAATAGTTCGTTAAACATTTCCTTAACACTTATGCCGCTATTGTTGCAAATTTAATCCCCTCTTCCCATAGCTTTCGATTTATTTCCGGATTCGGTTCAATGCCAGACACGGAAATAAATCGTTGCATGAGGAAAATATTGTGGCATAGCACTTTCACCGAAGCCATTGATAAGACTGTCCCTTTCTCCAGGGCTTTGACTTTTGCCAGATTAACGCTGGTCAGTGAAGCGTTGAAATGAAAATGGAGCTTATCAATATCCCGGCTTTGGCAATTTGTCAGTCCGGTGAATTGCTTACTATCTCTAAAGCAAAATTCGACTTGAAAGCGTGTCCTGTAAAAATCCAATACGTCCATCGCCTTCATTTGGGTATCAGTTGAGAAATACAGTTTACGTACTTTCTTATCCTCACTTTCCCAAATACACAGCAGTATATTTCTGTCCAACGAACGTGAATGAACTACTGCCGAAAGAACACGCCCTTTTCCTTTCTCCAAGTTGGTTATTTCAAACCTGCCCTCTTCCAGGTGTTTCATTTCGATTTTACCGTCATACAACTTAGGCCTCCCTCTTTTACCCGTAGGCTGTCCTGAGACGAGATACAGCAAACAGGCGTCATCCCTAAACCGGCTGATTACATGGAAACCCATTTCAAGTGCGCCGTCCACAAATGTGGATTTGGAGAAATAGGCATCCGCAACCACATAGTTTGTCAGTCGCTGAAGCGTTTCCTTGCGTGTACGTAGCACATGCAAATACCAGTCTATTAATGTGTATTTAA
>CAKUYM010000315.1 GCA_934716785.1 uncultured Bacteroides sp.
GGGATACGACGATAATGATGAAGAATCAGGTTATTGAATTGAAGGAGCAAGTTATCGAGCAGAAGGAGCAAGTCATTGAAGAAAAAAGACAAGAAATTGAGCAGAAGGAGCAGGTTATCGAATTGAAGGAGCAAGTTATCGAACAAAACATGTTGGTTATCGAGCAGAAGGATCAAGTTATCGAGCAGAAGGACCAACTGATTCGCTCAATGGTAAAAATGCTCTACTGCAATGGAGTATCAATTGAGGAAATATCTCGGCAATTGTCAATACCCTTGGAACAAATCAAGCAATATATAGAGACTCATAATACTATTATTTAAGTTTCATAGGTTCAGCTTTATTGACAGTTGGCATAAGGCTATGCGGCATATAAACGGTACACTACAAGTTATTCTACATATGGATGAAAGAGAGATTTTAGCAGCAGTAAAGGCCGGAAATACGGTGGCTTTTAAGTATTTGTATGATCGTTATTGGCTCAAGGTCTATAACTTTGCTTGCCTTTATATAATGTCATCTTCTGATGTGTCTGAAGTTGTGCAGGATGTCTTTGTCAAAGTTTGGGAATCAAGAGATCTGTTTGATAATGAGAGAAACTTTGATGGTCTCCTTTTTGTTGCTACTCGCAATATTATTTTCAATTACTCACGTAGGCATTTCAATGAGTTGAATTTCAGAATGACAGCTCTGAGAGGGATTGAACATTCTTATAATATGGAAGACGAACTGATAGCGGCTGATTTGGAAAATCATATTAATAATTTGATTAGCCAGCTTCCACCTCAAAGACAGCATATCTTTCGTTTGAGTAGGGAACAACATTTGAATAATAGAGAAATAGCAGAGTTATGTGCCATTTCGGAGAAAGCAGTAGAACGTCAGCTCACATTCGCCTTGAAGTTTCTTAAGGATAATCTGCCTTTGTTTATTGTGTTTATGGGGTAGATAGTACTTACTTTTGTAAAGAAAGGAGTAGGTCTGCTAACAGGACGGCTGTTTCCGGTTCTTCTTTGGGTGCGTCTTTGGGTTTCCATGCCACAATGAACCGCACAGATGCGGATTTCACCTTATAACCTTTCTCTTCCCATTCTGATAATGCATTTTCCATTTTTTGCGATAACTTAGCTACAGGCTTATTGGTTAGCGAACTGTATAGAATTAAATTATTGTAGAGCAGAGAATCTCCGCTTCTTAGTGCCAGAACATCCTGTTTACGCTCTTTGAAAAATCCTAAGAAGACATCTTTGTGAGAGAGTTGCAGGACAATCTCTTCGGGCATGGCATATTGCTGCCGGTCGATAAAATACCTGTCTGTACTTAAACGGTTGAAACAATCTCCGTTTGTATGTACGAACAATCGGTTTTTGGCACGGGTTATTCCGACATAGTACCGACGCATCAAGTGGTCGTCTTTCTGATAACCGTCAGATATGAGTATATATACGTTGTCGAACTCTCTGCCTTTGGCTTTATGGATGGTCGATACCACAACATCCGTTCCTGAGACATCGCAAAAGTCTTCCACCGAGGACTCAAATGCAAATTCTTTGAAGTCACTGAGGTATTTGGCTTTGTTGGTTTGCTCGAATTGTTCTATGCAGTGCTTCAAATACGTCAAACTCAAGCTCCTGTCATAAACGGAAAAGGTGGCACGCTTGGCTTCCTCCCATAATTCTTCCGGAATGAGAGGGGTTTGCACTCGTTTGTTTATATACTTCAAGAAGAATCTCATTTCTGCCATGTTCCAGAAACGTAACCCATCCATTGATTGTATCAATTTACAGTTTATATCATGCTTCCGTAAAAGTGCTATCAGGATTACTGCCTCTTCGTTTGTTTGGGTGAGAACACATGAAGTGCCTTGACCTCTGTGAAGTAGTAAATTTTCGACGAGTGGCTGATACATATATTTTGATTGATGGCGGGTCACTTCAACCCAACCGTCTTCTTCTCTCATAGAAATGATAGGTGTGCTTTTTATTCTTTTGTTGATGTTCCTTAGGAATTCGTTGGCAAATTTCACCGGATGGCGTGCACTGCGATAATTCTCGGTCATCTCGATGAATCTGCTTCCGTATTCTTGCGTCAACCGATACATATAGCCGGAATCAGAACCGCGGAATTCATATATATTTTGGTCATCGTCTCCCACCGCTATTACGCGCATTTCCTCATTGTTGGTCATAAGTGCCTTTACGAGTGCATATTCTTCGTTGCTCATATCCTGAGCTTCATCTATGACGAGTACCGTCTTGCCGATTTTACTGGGTTCTACTTCTCCTTTGGCAATCATATCGGCAGCTTGGGCAACTACATCCTTGGCGTCTTCAAGGTTTCCGATCCGGCCTAAAAGGTCGAAACAGTAGGAATGGAATGTTTTTATTTCGACAAAGTGGGCTGCATTGCCTATAAGTTCCATGAGTCGCTGCTTGAATTCGGTAGCTGCTGCTCTTGAGAAAGTCAGCATCAGGAGTTGCTCATGCTTTACATCTTCGAGCAGGAGAAGTGATGCGAGCTTGTGGACTAATACCCGTGTCTTTCCGCTACCCGGACCGGCGGCGACAACAATGCAGCGTGACTCCTTGTCGGAAATGATTTCCATTTGCCGCTTTGACAACTGCCCGAACAGTTGCTTGTATTTTTGAGGTGTCAAGTTGCGTTGTATCTCTCCGACTCTTTCTCCTTTGAAGTATTTGGTGACAAACTTCTTGTAGTCCATTTGAAAATAGTCTTGGACGTATTGTAGCGCTGCGTTGTAATCTTTCACCATTAAATTGGCATATTCGCCGACAATGTGTACTTGTTGAATCTTTTGCTTATAGAATTCATTAAGCATTCGGTAGTCATCTTGTTTGTATCTTGATTTGTTGTCTTTTATTCTTTGGATGCTCATGGCGTTGTAAAGAACCAGAAAACCGCCGTCGAGCTTTAGCGCACCGATTTTCGACAAATACAAAAGTGCCTCTTCTACATCTTCCAATTGTATGTCTTCAGGCTCTCCGAAAAGAGATTGAGTATTTGACTTTATCTGATTGAGAAGCTCTACTATGGAGAACTGAACGGCATTGTTCTGTGAGTCTTCCTTTTTTATATCCGCAACAGATTTATATAACCATTCTATGGTGAAGCGACTTATCTCCAATCGTTTCTCAAAGCGTTTGATGGTCACTTCCATGTCGGCCTGCCGGGTTATCTCCATATTACGGGCCGCATCCTCTTTCTTACGGATGTAGTCCTTGACGGTGAGAAAGTAGAGTAGCGTGCGAATGTCTTTTTCCTTGGATGTACCTATTCCGTCATTCATGGCATTCTCATTGAGCTGCTTGTATGATATTCGCAAGGTTTCGTCAGAAATATGCTTGAGAATATATAGCTCAAGTTTGGCAAATTGTTCAAGGAGCATTCGCGATCTCCGTTCCGAGTCACCGGAATCCATCAGATAGGCGGATATATCTTTACTGTCTGCCAATATACCTTCCTGCCGCATTCGTTCTACCACGGATATGACTTCTTTTTTACTTATCCCTAATATATCCGCCAGATAATCGATGCGTGATTCCGCTTCAGAATTCTGGGCTTTGGTAATCTGTTTTTGCGATATCAATGATTTAATGATCCGGACTGCCTTTTCTATCTCGTCACTGCCAAAGAGTACTGACGCTGATATGCGCATTCGGGCTTCATCCACATTCTTTACTGTGATGCCGGTGGCATATACATGAGGAACGTTGTTGCCTCTTACTAAGTACCCGCTTTGTTCTAAAGTGGCCAATGCAGTCCGTACACGAGTTTCAATATCAGGTACCGAATCATCCCAACCAGCTTTTCTGGCTATTTCCAATGCGGAACAGCTGACTTTCATGCGTTGTTTGGTAAGGTCTTTTACGGCTTTCCATATTTGTTGTATCTCACTGATACTTAGCTTGGTCTGATTTAGAAGAATGAAGTGCTTGTCCAAATCATTGTCGCTATAAAGCACATAGCATCGTGCGCTGAGGCTTGGGTCGCGACCGGCTCTGCCTGCTTCCTGAACGTAGTTCTCCAATGAATCGGAAATGTCATAATGTATCACAAGACCGACATCTTTTTTGTCGACTCCCATACCAAAAGCGGACGTAGCCACGATGATGCCTACTTGATCGGTCATGAATGCGTCCTGATTGGCAATCTTTTCATCGGCTTCCATCTTGCCATTGAATGGCAATGCTTTATAACCGTCACGAGTCAGTTTGCTTGCCAGTTCTTTAGTTCGCTTCGTGCGCGATACGTAGATGATTGTCGGGCACTTGGCTTCAGCCACAAGTTCCCTTAATTTTAAATACTTGTCGTTGTCACTGTCAGAATGTATAACGGAATAATGTAGATTGGTTCTTGAGGCTGTTGAGGCAAATAATGCCAAGTCTAAGTTCAATGTTTGCTTGAAATAGTCGCAAATGTCCTGTATCACTTTCTGTTTTGCCGTAGCAGTAAAGCAAGACACCGGTATCGGGTCCTTACATTTTTTCTTCTGTTGATATTCCCGGATGAATTTGCCGATATAAAGATAGTCGACTCTGAAGTCCTGTCCCCATGAAGAGAAACAATGTGCTTCGTCTATCACGAATCTCACGATGTGGCGTGCCATCAATATTTTCTCGACGGTTTTGGAACGAAGCATCTCGGGAGCTATATATAGAAGAGAGGCTTCTCCTTCCTGCACTCTTTGTATTGACAGCGCTCTTGTGATAGGATCTAACATTCCGTTGATGGTTACAGCATCAGTGATACCTCTGTCGGCGAGGTTGTCTACCTGGTCTTTCATCAGCGACTGCAGAGGTGAAATGACGACCGTAAGTCCGTGCACGGTACGTCCTGCCATAAGTGCCGGCAGCTGGAACGTGAGTGATTTTCCACCGCCGGTAGGAAATATAGCCAACAGTGATTTGCCTGCCACGGCAGCCCGGGCGGCTTGTTCTTGCAGTGGTTCGCCTTCGTATGTACGGAACTGTTCGTATCCGAAAAATGTTTTTAAATTATAGAGCACATCCAGCTGGCTGTTGCAATAGGCGCAACCTTCACGACAGCCGGTGTGGCGCAGAAGATTTACGATATATTCAACTTCCGGGTAATTATGAAGTACCCATCCGGGGGTAATGGAGCGGTAATCAGT
>CAKUYM010000316.1 GCA_934716785.1 uncultured Bacteroides sp.
ATCTATATCCGGACAATTTCTTGAAGAAAAATCTGCCTTTCTCCATTATATTGGCCGAACAAGTCCAGATGGATGCATGGGGAGAGACCACTATCTTAAACAGCTACGCAAGCGGCAACTTTATCGCTATAAGCAATATAACCTCCGCCTTAAAGACCATGTCGCAAGAAGACTTTGTAAAAATGAGGGCAGACATCAATGCTAACTTCTGGGCTAAATATATGTCAGAAGTAAGAGGAGTATTTACTATTCCGGAGGCATTTTATGAAGCGAGCGAAGCTGTTGAACCTGATATCTATAGCGGTTATTATTTAGGATATGAGTCTCCTGCCGATACGGACTTTTATCATTACGGATTGATCAGCTATAATACCGACTCTTCTTATATTGACGAAGAAGATCCAGATTTTCCTTTCTACTCCCTATATGCGCCCACCAGAGAAATGGACCTGTTGCAGTGGATGAACTTCGTGTTCGAGAAGTCTCAAGACGAACTTCAGGATATATTCGATGATTATCCTATCATGAAGAAGAAATACGACATCATCAAAGAAGCCATGTTGACCAATGGATTCGATTTGTCAAAATTGGAACTATAAATAAACCGATATCATCATGAATAAATTTTTTTATGTATTATTTACGGGGATGCTAACCTTAGGCATTATGACAGCCAACGCAGAATCCCACATCTTCAAAAAGAAGAAAAAGAAAAAAGACGCCGCGACAGAGCAGACCGACTCTGTCAAGAAAGACAGTGCGGCAAATTACAAGAAGTTATTGAAGGGAGCCAAAACTACCGAGGGAATGTTCAAAGTACATCAGGTAAAAGACAAATACTATTTTGAAATTCCCAAGAAGTTGATAGCACGGGATTTTATGATTTCATCCAGAGTATCGAGCACAAGCAACAATAAAGACGTAGCTGCCGGACAAATGCCCCACAATCCGGTAGTAGTGACATTCTCTGCCGATGACAAGAAAGTGTACATGCATAAAAAGATGTTGCGCAATCTATGTGATACGACATCCAATATGTATGCCGCCTTTCAGCGTAACTTCTCTGATCCGATATGGGAAGCCTATAAAATCGAGAGCCTTTCGCCCGACTCATCAGCTTATGTCATCGACATGACCTCTCTTTTCATCACCGATGTTCCTGAGTTCAGCCCGTTCCGCAGTGGAAACATAATGGATGTACTGATGAAGAAAAAGCCTTTGTCAGGCAGCCTGTCTTCTTCCAAATCCAATATCTTGGGGATAAAATGCTTTCCTCAGAACATCAACATCAAATCATTGATGAGCTATAACGTCAGTGACAATCCGTTCACGGTGACAATGACGCGCAATATCATTCTTCTGCCGGAAAAGACGATGCGCCCAAGATACAGTGATTCACGCATCGGATATTTTGACGAGGGCAAATACCTGTTTACCGAAAAAGAAGACGGCATGCAAGAGTTGTCATACATCAATCGTTGGGACCTGCAGCCGAAACCGGAAGATGTAGAACGCCATAAGCGAGGTGAATTGGTGGAACCGCAAAAACCAATCATTTATTACGTAGACACGGCCATCCCCGACAAATGGAGAGAATATATTAAAAAGGGTATTGAAGACTGGCAGGCAGCTTTTGAAGAAATAGGATTCAAAAATGCCATTATAGCGAAAGATTACCCCAAAGATGATCCCGACTTTGACCCGGACGATATCCGCTACAGTTGTTACCGCATGATTACCACGCCCGAACAAAACTCAATGGGCCCTTCCTGCGTAGACCCCCGTTCCGGAGAAATCATCCAAGGAGACGTGCTCTTCTATTCGAATGTAGTGAAGTTGCTGCACAACTGGCGTTTTGTACAAACAGCAGCAGTAGACCCCAATGTGCGAAAAGCGGTATTTGACGACGAAACGATGGGAAGTTCCCTGCGCTATGTGGCGGCACACGAAATCGGGCATACCTTGGGACTGATGCACAACTTCGGAGCCTCATATTCATATCCCGTAGATTCATTGCGCTCTGCAACTTTCACTCAGAAATACGGCACCACTCCTTCCATCATGGATTATACCCGTTTCAATTATGTGGCTCAACCCGAAGACAAAGGGGTTTCTTTAATGCCCCCCCACTTGGGAGTATATGACAAATATGCGATAAAATGGGGATACAAGCCGATATACGAAGCAGCTACTCCGGAAGATGAAAGAAAGGTGTTGTATGCATGGATCAAAGAGAAGGAAAACGACCCTATGTATAAATATGGTCCACAACCTTTCATCAATGAATTAGATCCTTCATGCAAGGCGGAAGACCTTGGTGACAATGCCGTAAAGGCAGGCATATATGGTCTTAAGAACCTGAAAGTCATCATGAAGAACCTGCCGGAGTGGACAAAAGATGATGATTTCCAATACACCCGGATGGCGGAAGCCTATAAAGAGGTGGTTATGCAAATGCAACGCTATTTGCTTCATGCCATGGTATCAATCGGAGGCATCTATCTGGATGAGCCAAGACGTGACAACACGAAAGAGATAATAAAATTCGTTCCGAAGAAAGAGCAAAAAGAAGCCTTAAATTTTGTCTTAGAAACAATGATGGAGCTACCGGAATGGATACTTGACAAGAAAATCATTGACTGCATCGGTCCTGTTTATTCTCCCAGCACCCTACAGTCTATCATTGTCAGCCGTCTATTCTTCAACTCTGTCTCTTCCAGTCTTGCCTTATTTGAAGAGCTGCATCCACAACAAGCTTACCGCTACAGCGATTTTATGGATGATTTCTATAACTTCGTATGGAAAAAGACCAAGAGTGGAGCCAAGTTAAATATGTACGACTGCAACCTGCAAGTGGCCTATGTAGAAAAGCTGTTAGATGCCGGAGGGTTATCCAAGCAAAAAGCTTCCCTATTCTCATTCAAGAATTTAAATGAAGTTGAAAAACAACTGCTGACGGATAATGTAAACTGGCAGAAGGCCGGTTTTGAATTGAATACGATGGGAACCATTGAAATGTTGAAGAATCCGGTAGTTCATCAAAAACTTATGGATAGCTATAATTTGATAAAGAGCAAAACCGGAGTTGGAGATTCATTTACCCGAGCTCATTACCGCAGTCTGGAATTTAAAATAAAGCAAGCTTTGGAAAAATAAGAAGCTCCTTTCCTATAGACAAAACTGATTAAATCAATGCCCCTTGTTTTATTATGCAACCTATTAAAACAAGGGGCTATTTTCATTCACATTCAGCATCAAGCCAACAACCACCGATCTATATTCCTTTTTTCCGCACTGAACTCCACTCCTACTTTGACCAATTCACGACCGTCTGCCTGATAAGGAATCAGATAACCTTTTTCATCAATCTGTTGCAAAGCCTGTTCGGCTGTTCCATTCAGTTTAAATTCAAACACATAGATATATTTCGGAGTTTTAACCACAGCATCCGCTCGTCCACGGGCACTACGCACCTCTGCTCCCGCAAACTGCCCCATCAGTTTGAAAACCAGATAAAACACAACTTGATAATGGCGTTCGGTCTTTTCGTTCAGTTCATAAGGAAAATCTGCAAAGAAAGCTTGCAGGCGAGTAAGAAAAGCATCGACATCACCGGTACGCAATTCCTGAACAAACTTGCCGATATAAAAGCCCTGTTCATCTTCATTGACAGGCGTATAATAAGGAACTAAAAAATTAAGGAAACCATAACGCACCTCATCATTCGGAAAAGCTAAACGATAAAGTTGGAATTCTTTATCATAGTCTTTTATTGTCAGATAACCACTCTGATAAATCAGAGGAATAGGATTATTGGCCTCCACCCTATATTCTGTAAAGGAAGAAGCAGTAGCCTCTACACCGTCAATCAATATTCTCAAATCATACTCACTCTTTTTGAGTAGTTCAACCAAAAAAGTTGGAGTACCCGTCTGAAACCAATAACTGCCAAATTCAAGTTTATAAAACGAGCTAAGTACACTGAACGGATTAAACACACCGGCACCTTTCGGATGAAAGTGGTATCCGTCATATTTGTGTGTCATCATTTCCACAACTTCTTCCAATGTCATTTCATTGGCTGCCGCCTGACGTTCCAACTCCGGAACAAAAACAGATGTCAACTCTTCTTTGGTAATGCCGCAAACTGTAGCATAAGCCAAATCCATACTGATATCATTCAACTGGTTCAAATCACTGAACACACTGACTTGCGCAAACTTGGTCACACCGGTAAGGAAAACAAAACGAAGATAACGGTCGGAACTTTTCAGCACACCATAGAAAGCCTTCAAGGTCTTACGATAATCATCAAGCAAAGCATCATCGCCCAATGCCTGTAACAAAGGTTTATCATATTCATCCACCAAGACTACTGCTCCACGACCAAACTGTTCACTGGCTCGGCGAATTACCCCTGCAAAACGTCCCGAAAGAGTTTCCTCATCCTCTCCTTTGCCATATTTCAGTTCCCATTGCGTCAACTGCCTGCTAAGGATTTCGACTAAAGCCTGAGGAGAATCATATTTTTCCGCGTTCAAATCCAAATGCAACACTGGATATTTCTTCCATTCCTTTTCCAAGCCGGATATAGCCAACCCATCAAACAAATCTTTCTTTCCTTCAAAATAGGCTTCAAAAGTAGAAAGAAGAAGACTCTTGCCGAAACGACGGGGACGACTCAAAAAATAAGGCTTACCCGTGTTGGCTATTTGCCACACGAAAGCTGTTTTATCTACATAGAGATAATTCTCTTCACGAATTTCTGCAAAAGTCTGTATTCCAATTGGAAGTTTACGTAATATCCCGGCCATTATTTTTCCGCTATTTGTTATGATTCAAAGATACGCATTTCCATGAGAATACACATGCAAACTCTATAAATTTGTATCTAAAATGAAGGGACTACATTCCAATTCCGTTTCCACGTACAGACACTCCGGTTTCCATGCAAGGAAACGCAAGTTTCTACGTTGGGATACAGCAACAGTAGTTCCCAGCCTAAGAACGGAGTTCCGTATGAGAGCAAAAATGATAAAAGCTATCCGTTTGCGGAATCAAGTATACGCTAAAGTCAATTCCACCAACAAGTAAGATTTTTGCCATTCACCGGTTTCACCTACTCTCGAAATGCCGATGAAC
>CAKUYM010000317.1 GCA_934716785.1 uncultured Bacteroides sp.
ACCTGACACTTGCGTACTATTTGAAATTTCGATGCTGCCATATTTATTGCCTTTTCTATATAATAACGTAGAAAGAGCGTTTTTGTTGCACATTATCTACTATTTTGTTGCGTTACAAATATGGTACAAATATACAATAAAATAACGAGAAACAAGCATAGTCATCCGCAAGTGTTAAAAACGAAATAGGGAGCAACTCATTGAGTTACACCCTATTTAACTATTTATTGTTATAGATGTTTATCTATACTTATTTCACTTCCTCAAAGTCAGCATCTTGAACATTATCACCATGTTTACCATTGTCTTGCTGACCAGCACTGGCATTCGCATCAGGACCCGCCTGTGCACCACCTTGAGCACCGCTTTGAGCATACATTTCAGCACTTGCAGCCTGGAAAGCTGTATTTATCTCTGCCATAGCGGCATCAACAGCAGCCAAATCCTGAGCCTTATGAGCATCTTTCAGTTTCTGCAAAGCAGCTTCAATCGGAGCTTTCTTGTCAGCAGGGAGCTTATCGCCTAATTCCTTCAACTGATTTTCAGTCTGGAAGATTACGCTGTCAGCTTGATTCAACTTATCAATCTTCTCACGTTCTTTCTCGTCTGCTTCAGCATTAGCTTCGGCTTCGGCTTTCATTCTTTCGATTTCTTCCTTGCTCAATCCGCTGGAAGCTTCGATACGAATAGCTTGTTCCTTACCCGTAGCCTTATCCTTTGCAGAAACCTTCAAGATACCGTTAGCATCAATATCGAATGTAACTTCAATCTGAGGAACACCACGACGAGCCGGAGCGATACCTGTCAAATTGAACTGACCGATAGATTTATTTTGTGAAGCCATCGGACGTTCACCCTGCAATACGTGGATAGTAACTTCTGTCTGATTGTCGGCAGCAGTAGAGAATGTTTCACTCTTACGAGCCGGAATTGTAGTGTTGGCATCAATCAGTTTAGTCATTACACCACCTAATGTTTCGATACCCATTGACAACGGAGTAACATCCAACAATACTACACCCTTGATTTCGTCTGTCAAAACAGCACCCTGAACAGCAGCACCGATAGCTACCACCTCATCCGGATTTACACCCTTAGAAGGAGTCTTACCGAAGAAGTCTTCTACCAATTTCTGTACAGCCGGAATACGTGAAGAACCACCTACGAGGATTACTTCATCAATATCGGCATTATTCAAACCAGCGTCACTCATAGCTTTCTTACACGGTTCAAGACAAGCTTGAATCAAGTTGTGAGCCAAAGATTCGAATTTAGCACGAGTCAAAGTCTTAACCAAGTGCTTAGGCACACCGCCTACCGGCATGATGTACGGCAAGTTGATTTCTGTGCTTGTAGAAGAAGAAAGTTCAATCTTAGCTTTTTCTGCAGCCTCTTTCAAACGTTGCAAAGCCATCGGATCCTGAGTCAAGTCAGCACCTTCATCGTTTTTAAATTCTTCTATCAACCAGTTGATGATTACTTGGTCGAAGTCATCACCACCAAGGTGAGTATCACCGTTTGTAGAAAGCACTTCGAATACACCGCCACCAAACTCAAGGATAGAGATATCAAATGTACCACCACCAAGGTCGAATACGGCAATCTTCATATCTTTATGAGCTTTGTCCAAACCATAAGCAAGAGCTGCGGCTGTCGGCTCATTTACGATACGTTTTACTTCCAGACCGGCAATCTGTCCGGCTTCTTTGGTAGCCTGACGCTGAGAGTCAGAGAAATATGCTGGAACGGTAATAACAGCTTCCGTCACTTCCTGTCCCAAATAATCTTCGGCCGTCTTCTTCATCTTCTGAAGAATCATTGCTGAGATTTCCTGCGGAGTATACAGACGTCCGTCAATGTCAACACGCGGAGTGTTGTTGTCGCCCTTCACTACTTTATAAGGAACGCGGGCAATTTCTTTCTGAACCTGATCCCAATTTTCACCCATAAAACGTTTGATAGAGAAAATTGTACGTGTCGGGTTCGTAATAGCCTGACGTTTGGCAGGATCACCCACTTTACGTTCGCCACCATCTACGAAAGCAACTACAGAAGGAGTTGTACGTTTACCTTCACTGTTTGCAATTACTACAGGTTCGTTACCTTCAAATACAGAAACACAAGAGTTTGTTGTTCCTAAGTCAATACCAATAATCTTTCCCATGATCGTTATTTTTTTATTTATTATTATTCAATGATTTCTTTTGTCCGTTTGTTTCTCCACTCCTATTGTAGAGCTTCGTCTCAAACGGACACTTAATAAGGAACAAACCGTGTGCCAAAAAGAAATCATACAAAAGCATGACACAATGTCTGCCAAAAAGACAGTTCTTACAAAAGACGCTGCTACATAGTCATATTCTCAGATGTTATCGGCAACTGCTCAGATAAACAAACGCTGGCATTTTCGGATTCAATATAGAAAAAAATATGCCTGTGTCATCATGACGTGCGACACAGGCATACCTTTTATATATATATTTATTATTACTTCTCCAAAACAAGAACCAACGCATCATCGGCATCATACAAACCGATACCACCATCGGCCAATACCCCAAATGACTTCACCTCATTCAGTGCCTTCAGAATTTTACCTTCCGTCTCCATATCCGGACAAGCCATCATCGTGCACGCCACTCCCGGAAAGGAGATTGCTTTGGCATTGCTTGCATTGGTTTCAAAACCACCATTTATCAAGTTACACCCGGCATTGCCATGAATCGTCTTTTTCTTCACATCAAAAGCGATGAAAGGTTGATTCTCCATACCGGAAGGAATTGCTTCGCCATTCACTTCCTTCACTTTCCATTCTCCATTCAGTACCGTCAGTTTCACATCAGTATCTTTTTTTTCCAATGTCACAACCGGTCTGTTGGATGCGTTGCAAAGATACAGTTTATCCTTACCGGCTTTCTTATATCCTTTCACTTGCGCAAGAGCATTCAATACATTTCTTTCTGTAGTCATATCCGCGCACATCATACGGGTGCTGCCCATCGCTCCGAGTTCAAGGCTACCCGGTTTCGCATTAACATCGAAACTG
The DNA here is from genome assembly GCA_934716785.1 of uncultured Bacteroides sp. Classification (GTDB taxonomy): domain Bacteria; phylum Bacteroidota; class Bacteroidia; order Bacteroidales; family Bacteroidaceae; genus Bacteroides. Next base: position 3,047 of record CAKUYM010000317.1, read on the forward strand.
CCCATCATTCGGTTACATCCGCTACTGCCGGACACACGTCCCGTCGCTGTATCAAAAGTAATAAACGGAAGGACTCTACTTTCACCCGGAGTTACTTTCAATCCATTGACTTCTATAATATTCCACTCACCATTGATAGATGACAAGGGGACTGCTTTCTCAGCCGAACGGCATGAAGACATTGCAAGTGCCGCTCCGGCAATGCAAATTGAAACTAATACTTTATTCATATGTTATAACGTTTAAGTTAAATCAAGGGGCAAAGATATCAAAAAGATTGGGAAATAAGTTCCAATACAATATAAAATATATACATTTGTCACCAGAATGTACAACAAACGAAGATTTTATATAGTTTATAAAAAGTAGATAGTATGAGAACCGTCGCTCTCTTTCTGATTTCACTCTGTTGTGGTACGTCTTATATCACAGCACAAAACAATTACATTGTCTCCACTCCATCCACTCAAGAAAATTCTCTAAGTGAAGAAGAACTATTTATCAAAAACAATTTTCCGTTGTATCCTTTGTGCAAATGGACACCCGGAATGAAATTCATGTTCGCCCCATCCGCACGGGATATGTTTCTGCCTACCCTTTCCTATTATGACACCGACAAAGATGTAGACAACAGTATGTTGAAGCATAAAATCCTCACTTTTACCGGAACTGAAGAGAAATCTCAGGAACTGCCGAGTGGTACCAGATACTCCACTCGTTTCATTTTCGAGTGTGAAGGGAAAAAGTATTGCCATAACATAAAAAATATGCGGCTGAATGAGATTTGCGAAAAAACTCCTCGCGCATGCATTAATGGATTGGTCTACTTGAAAGATGTAGATACGGCAAAGGAGCTGCTGACAGGAAAGACTATCTACATACAATCAGAAAGTGCGCGTGTAGACGATGCCAACAGTTATTCCGGTTATCGGGACGTAGCCATTCCCGTCAATATGGAAGCGACAATTACCGCTGTAGGAGTGGGTAGCCAGGCATATCCTGTAAAAATCATATTTAAGGACGCACAAGAGCACCATTACTATCTTGAAGTAGCGCTTTCACGAACCAATTCAGGCATGGACTTGAATGACTTTCAGGGTGAAAAAAGAATGAGGTATTTTCCAAATGCAATCAGTTTCACGAATAAGAACTCAAATGATCTTGATAAACTCAAAAACAAATATATAGGACAAACCGTTTATCCTAAAAAAGCATTGCCTGCACAAAGGAGCATTTTCCTTGAAGGGAAACAGATAGAATCACGTATTCACCTGCCCCGGTATACGGTTCTGAATATCAAAGACATCAAACTGACTCCTCCTTCCAGTGTAGGTATCTTGTCATTGGAGGATAAGACCGGAATTATTTATGAGGTGGAAGCCGACCTAAAATATGATGTCATTGTCAGAAACTCAAATTACATCGAGGACCTTTTCGGGTTTGAAGATATACAAAAGAAATATCCGGGCATCACTGAAAAACGCTGGCAAATTATCTCCCGCGGTGCCCTCGAAATTGGCATGACCACAGATGAATGCCGTCTGTCGGTCGGCGAACCGATAGAAATAGAACTGAGAAAAGACAATCGTTTTGAGACTTGGTTTTATAACGGTAAAACATTGGAATTTGAGAACGGTGCTTTGCGACGTTTCAAATAAAAAGAAGCATCAACGAATGATTATCTAAAATAATCACGTATATTTGCTTCATAAACAATTCTTATATTCTTAATTTTAATTCGCACTTAAAGAAATGGGTAGAGTTCTTATTATTGGTGCAGGCGGTGTTGGTACTGTCGTTGCGCACAAAGTGGCACAAAATGCCGATGTATTTACAGATATTATGATTGCCAGTCGCACCAAAGAAAAATGCGACAAAATAGTCAAAGCAATAGGCAATCCCAATATAAAGACTGCTAAAGTCGACGCGGACAATGTGGACGAACTGGTAGCACTATTCAATGATTTCAAACCCGAGATGGTTATTAATGTCGCTCTCCCCTACCAGGATTTGACTATCATGGAGGCTTGTCTGAAAGCCGGAGTGAACTATCTGGATACTGCCAATTATGAACCGAAAGATGAAGCTCACTTTGA
>CAKUYM010000318.1 GCA_934716785.1 uncultured Bacteroides sp.
AAGTGGTGCCCGATGCGCCGAATGAGGTTCTGTTGGTACTGGACGGCTCTACCGGACAGAATGCTTTCGAACAGGCCAAACAATTTACTTTGGCAACCGAAGTGACTGCCATGGCTATCACAAAACTGGATGGCACAGCCAAGGGGGGCGTCGTGATTGGTATTTCCGATCAGTTTAAGATTCCCGTGAAATACATCGGGTTAGGAGAAGGAATGGAGGACTTACAAGTATTCCGTAAAAACGAATTTGTAGATTCCCTGTTTGGAGAAAATGCATGAAAAGAAATAGAATTGATATAATCACCTTAGGGTGTTCAAAAAATCTGGTAGACTCGGAGCAACTGATGCGTCAGTTGGAAGAAGCGGGGTATAGCGTAACTCATGATACGGAAAATCCCCAAGGAGAAATAGCGGTTATCAACACATGCGGTTTTATCGGTGATGCCAAAGAGGAGTCTATCAATATGATCTTGGAGTTTGCCGAAAGGAAAGAGGAAGGCAACTTGAAGAAACTTTTCGTAATGGGTTGTCTTTCTGAACGCTATCTGAAAGAGTTGGCAATCGAAATTCCTCAAGTAGATAAATTCTACGGCAAATTCAACTGGAAAGAGTTGTTGCAGGACTTGGGGAAAGCATATCATGACGAGTTGTATATCGAACGTACATTGACTACCCCGAAGCATTATGCTTATCTGAAAATATCGGAAGGGTGCGACCGCAAATGTTCTTATTGCGCTATCCCGATTATCACGGGACGCCATACTTCCAAACCTATGGAGGAGATTCTGGATGAAGTCAGGTATCTGGTGTCGCATGGGGTGAAAGAGTTTCAGGTCATCGCTCAGGAATTGACTTATTATGGCGTTGACTTGTACAAGAAACAAATGTTACCGGAGTTGATTGAACGTATTTCGGATATACCGGGCGTGGAATGGATTCGTCTGCATTATGCATATCCGACACACTTCCCGACTGATTTATTCCGGGTGATGCGTGAGCGCGATAATGTATGCAAATACATGGATATCGCCTTTCAACATATCAGCGACAATATGCTGAAACTAATGCGTCGCCAAGTTACTAAGGAGGATACTTACAAGTTGATCGAGCAATTCAGGAAGGGAGTGCCCGGCATCCACCTGCGAACGACTTTAATGGTGGGGCATCCCGGAGAAACAGAAAAGGATTTTGAAGAATTGAAGGAGTTCGTGCGCAAAGTGCGTTTCGATAGGATGGGTGCTTTTGCCTATTCCGAAGAAGAAGGCACGTATGCCGCAAAGGCTTATGAGGATGCTATTCCGCAAGAAGTGAAACAAGCACGGCTCGACGAACTGATGGATATCCAACAGGGCATTTCGGCTGAACTGAATGCCGGAAAAGTAGGCAGACAGATGAAGGTCATCATCGACCGCCTGGAGGGGGATTATTATATCGGAAGGACCGAATTTGATTCACCGGAAGTGGATCCGGAGGTTTTGATTAACCGTTCGGAAAAAGAACTTGAAATCGGTAAGTTTTATCAGGCGGAAGTGATAGACGCAGACGATTTCGATTTATATGCAAAGGTAATAAATGACTATGAATAACAAGGAATTTACATCTGAACTATCTGAAAGATTGGGATATACCATAAAAGACACTTCCGAGTTAATAGGTTCTTTGTTGTCTGACATGACACAAGAACTGGAGGAAGGTAATATGATTGCTATACAGGGATTCGGCTCTTTTGAGGTGAAAAAGAAAGCGGAACGTATTTCAATCAATCCGGTGAGCAAGCAACGTATGTTGGTGCCGCCCAAGTTAGTGTTGTCTTACAAGCCAAGCAACACACTGAAAGATAAGTTTAAATAAATATTTTCCCATTATGAATGAAAAACTGACAATTCAAGACCTTACCGACTTGTTGGCTGCAAAACACAGCATGACCAAGAAAGATGCTGAGGCGTTCGTGAGAGAGTTCTTTCTCTTGATAGAACAAGCTTTGGAGAGTGATAAGGCTGTAAAAATTAAAGGATTGGGAACTTTTAAACTTGTTGATGTAGATAGCCGGGAAAGTGTCAATGTCAATACGGGAGAACGTTTTCAGATAAAGGGACACACAAAGGTGACGTTTTCTCCGGACACAAGTCTGCGTGATACGATAAATAAGCCTTTTGCGCATTTCGAGACTGTTGTTTTGAATGAGAATACAATATTGGAAGATACTCCGATAGAAGATGCGGAAGAGGAAGAAGCAGATGAGGAAATTCAAGCTCCGGCAGTAAAAGTTCAGACTCCGGTAGTGGAAGAGAAGAGTCCAGCAGTCGAAACTCAGACCGCGGCAATAGAAGAAAAGAAAGAAGAACCTCAAAAAAATGTTGAGCAACAGCCGGAAGAACAGCCGCAGACCGAAACAAGTAAGGAGGAAAAAATAGAGCAGGAGGAATCACGGAAGGAGGCAGTGGAAGAATTAGAATTAAAGGAAGCGGAAGAGGAAAAAGAAGAAGAAAAGGAAATTATTGTTGCCGAGCAACATCAACAACCGGAACAACCTGCCAAAGAGGAAGAGAAAATTACTGCCGAACAAATTATCAAACAAGAGCTGCAGAAAGCAAATTTGAAACCGGAATTGCCCAAAAAGGATCTGGAACAAAAGGAATCGACTAAGAAGGAGAGTACAAAAGAAAAATCACCTGTACCTTACTTGATTACTGTCATTGTCATTGTTCTGCTACTATGCGGCAGCGTTGTTCTGTTCATTTATTATCCGGATTTGTTTTCTTCTTCGGCTGATGACAGTACTCTTGAAATGCCGTCCGTAACAACTCAACCGATTCAAACGGGAACGCAGTTGACCGATACAATTGAGTATAAAGATACTGTGAAGGAGGTAGCACCTGATGTACCTGTGGCCACTATCCCACAGCCGGTTGCGAAAAAGGAGGAAGTAAATACGCCTGCCAAGAATACACCCGCAAAGGATGTTCCAGCAAAAACGGAGAATGAAGTTGATAAAAAACAACCTTCAGCTTCTGTTTATCTGGATTCGGTACCATATAAAATTACCGGAACCAAAACTAAATATACAATCAAGGAGGGCGAAACTTTAACAAGAGTATCTCTGCGGTTTTATGGCACAAAAGCGATGTGGCCATATATCGTGAAACATAACCCGAAGATTATTAAAAACCCGGACAATGTGCCATACGGCACGACTATTGAGATACCGGAACTTACGAAAGAATAAGTATCATCCATAACATTTCACCCGACCCTACAAACCATGTATCGGCCGGGTGAAATGTTATGGATGTGCAAAAGCGTATGAAAGTACCTTAATCTAAAGATTTCGCATTGTTTTTTAATAAAAATTAGTTGCAATCGTTAATTATATGGCGTACTTTTGGAAGCTGAATATTAAGCCTTATGACCATAAGGAGAGGCTTACATTAAATAATGAGATTTAAATAATAAAATATTAAGTATTTATGGCTGAATCAATAGATATCCGCGAACTAAATGAGCGGATTGAAAGACAAAGTGCTTTCGTTACCAATCTTACGACAGGTATGGACCAGATCATTGTTGGTCAGAAACATTTGGTTGAATCACTGCTTATCGGTTTACTTTCCGATGGTCACGTTCTTTTGGAAGGTGTACCTGGTTTGGCAAAAACTTTGGCGATTAAGACACTTGCATCCCTGATTGATGCGAAATATAGTCGTATCCAGTTCACACCGGATTTGCTGCCTGCCGACGTTATCGGTACAATGGTTTACAGTCAGAAGGATGAATCTTTCAAAGTGCAGAAAGGTCCGATTTTCGCAAACTTTGTATTGGCAGATGAAATAAACCGTGCTCCGGCCAAAGTACAGAGTGCCTTGCTGGAAGCAATGCAGGAACGCCAAGTTACAATCGGCAAAGAGACATTTGCACTGCCGGAACCTTTTCTTGTATTGGCAACTCAGAACCCTATCGAACAAGAGGGTACTTATCCGCTTCCTGAAGCACAAGTAGACCGTTTCATGCTGAAAGTGGTTATCGACTATCCGAAGCTGGAAGAGGAGAAACTGATTATCCGTCAGAATATTAATGGAGAAAAGTTCAATGTGAAACCGATTCTGAAAGCTGACGAGATTATCGAAGCACGCAAAGTTGTCCGTCAGGTATATCTGGATGAGAAAATTGAACGCTACATCGTTGATATTGTATTCGCTACCCGTTTCCCTGAGAAATATGATCTCAAGGAACTGAAAGATATGATCGAATTCGGTGGTTCGCCCCGTGCTTCCATCAACTTGGCTTTGGCTGCCCGTACATATGCTTTTATCAAACGTCGCGGTTACGTAATCCCGGAAGATGTGCGTGCCGTTGCGCATGATGTTCTCCGCCATCGTATCGGACTGACCTATGAAGCGGAAGCTAATAATATGAGCTCGGACGAAATCATCAGCAAGATTCTGAATAAGGTTGAAGTGCCCTAATTTGTAGTTATAATACAGTCAATAAGTAGTCATGGTGCAACAAACTTGACTACTTAGCTACTTACTACTTATTAACTACTGTATAAATGGAGACAAGTGAAATACTAAAAAAAGTTCGTCAGATTGAAATCAAGACAAGGGGATTGTCTAACAATATCTTTGCAGGCCAGTATCACTCGGCTTTCAAGGGTAGGGGTATGTCATTCTCGGAAGTCCGCGAATATCAGTTTGGCGATGATATACGTGACATTGACTGGAATGTGACCGCCCGTTTCAACAAACCTTACGTAAAAGTGTTTGAAGAGGAACGTGAGCTGACGGTCATGCTGATGGTCGATGTTTCCGGAAGTTTGGAATTTGGTACTGTCAAACAGCTAAAGAAGGATATGGTAACGGAGATTGCGGCTACACTCGCTTTTTCTGCCATACAGAATAATGATAAGATTGGCGTGATTTTCTTTTCAGACCGGATAGAGAAGTTTATCCCTCCCAAAAAGGGACGCAAACATATTTTATATATTATCCGTGAACTGATTGATTTTCAACCGGAAAGTCGTCGCACCAATATACGGCTTGCTTTGGAGTACCTGACCAATGTGATGAAAAGGCGTTGTACAGCGTTCATCCTATCAGACTTCATTGATCAGGAAAGTTTTAAAAATGCATTGACCATAGCC
>CAKUYM010000319.1 GCA_934716785.1 uncultured Bacteroides sp.
TGTTTAAACTCAATTAAACAGGCTATTATTTTGCACCAAAAATCACATTTTGTTTTATGTTAAGATGTGTTTCAATGACACATTTTGTTTTTCGGTCGGGAATTTTTTGATTTGGCGATTGTACAAGCCGTTCCTTCAACAATTCGCCATACTTTTCCTTTAATCCAGCACTTAGGAAAAAGTTTTGAATGACAGTCTCAAATTTGGGCAATAGCTTGATATACTTATTTATCAGTCGTTCTACAATCACATTCTCTATACCTAACGTGGTACAAAGTTAGTGCAAATATTCGATATTATATCAGTATGGGTATAATTTATTATCTCACCATTTAGACAATTTATAGTATGGCTAAATAATTATACAAGATCATTTGCCAACAAACGCAAAAATTACTATATTTGGCATATTATTTTAAGTGATAAGAAAATATTTTACTACTTTAGCATAATATATTATGGAATATAGCTTTGATATTTTCGACAAAAGCCATGAGCGTTTGGCAACAATTTTGGCAGAAAACTGTCGTAAGCGCAGGCTTGATAAAGGTCTGAGCAGGCGTAGCCTCTCTGAAATAACGGGCATCCCGGAACCGACACTTGAGCGTTTTGAAACCAAAGGAAAGATATCTCTCGAAGCATTCTTGAAATTGGTTGTTGAATTTGGCTGGTTTGACGAAATGAGTGCCATTATGAGTAAAAGCAAGTTCACCACAGGAGAGGAACTTGAGACTATAAATAAGAACCAAGGAAGACAGAAAGGGCGATGAAAGATATTCTAAAAATCATAGTTTCATTAGATGGACATACTGTCGGCACTTTGCAGATGACACCTGAAAGAGACCGATGCGTGTTCGAATATGACAAGGATTGGATTGCAAATGGTTTCTCAATATCCCCATGGGAATTGCCACTCCAGACAGGACTCATATACTCAAAAGAAAATAGTTTTGGTGGCGGATTTGCTGCATTTGAAGATAGTATGCCAGATGGCTATGGTCTTTACCTGCTTGACAGAATGCTTCGTCGTGAAGGCTGTTCATTGAGCGAACTATCCCCCCTTCAGAGACTGTCTCAGGTTGGCAATTCCGGAATGGGCGCACTTTGCTACAAGCCAGAAGCTTCCAAAGAGCATATTGCTGCCATCACAGACAACAACCTTGACGAACTTCAGCGTAAAGCTCTTGATGTACTCTCCGAGAAAAGTGATGCCGATGTATCATTCTTGTACTACAATAGTCGTAATTCAGGTGGAGCAAGGCCCAAAGCGGTATATAAGGCTGCTGACGGCTCAGATTGGATAGTAAAATTCAGACATATATACGATCCTTCAGATATTGGTAAGACAGAATATCAATACATGAGGACTGCACAGAAATGTGGAATTAACATTCCGGAAATTCGTCTCATTAATAATCGCTACTTCTCAATCAAAAGGTTTGATATCAGGGAAGGTCTGCGCATCCATACACTCACAGCGGCAGCCCTTCTACAGTCAGATTTCCGCATTCAAAGCATAGATTATGTAAACCTCCTTGCTCTGACAGGTTACCTTACTCAAGATCCGGCACAGGTGGAGCAGATGTTTCGCAGGATGGTTTTCAATATAGTATGCGTCAACAAAGACGATCATGCCAAGAATTTCAGTTTTCTATGCGAAAACGGCAAATGGACACTTGCTCCGGCATACGACATTACCTACTCCCCGGAGGGCACCAGAGGCGAACATGCAACATCTGTCAGGTATTCGGGCAATCCAAGCCTTGAAGACATCATTTCTGCCGGTACAGGCATCCGTATAAGCAGAAAACGCTGCATTGAAATTATTGAAGAAATCGAGTCTGTTTGCAACGCAGAACTTGATTCTGATAAAATAGTAAAAATTAAAGATTAACGACAACTGCCTCACAGCACCGGATAACTACAAGTATAAAACATGATAAAGTGGATTAGTTACACAAACTTTTAATTTATAAGTTTCACCCGTTTCACATCACGGCTTATGATTTAAGGATTAGACAGTTACGGGTGAAGGCACCCCCCAAAATAAGGTGAACCCCTTCGTTTTCGCTTTCACCTATGGAATTTGTCCGTAATCGCTTGCCGGGGATACAACTCTATTGCGTCGGATATACAGATTCAATATGACAGGGATATAGTTCCAATAGACTGAATATATAGACACACCGGCTCAAGTATTAATAGATGATACTCAAGGTACTAACACCTGATATCCAAGCTATTAATAGTTGACTGTTCACCTATTAATACCTGACAACGGATTTGCTATAGCATATTTCCATTAGCTATAATCATATCCGAATATGCTATAATGATATCCGGATTAGCTATAATGATATTTATTTTAGCTATAATGATACCTGTTTTAGCTCAAGGAATATTTTGAAAGACAAGGTGAAACCGATAATGCCCGGTTTCACCCGATTTCACCCCTCCCCTTCACCCGCTATTGCCTTGTTCATCGGTGTTTCAAGAGTAGGTGAAACCGGTGAAGGGCAATTATCTTACTATAGAGTTTCCCACCCTAAAAAAGAGGAAAACTTCAGTTATTAATTTACATTAATACAAAGTTCTTTATTTCCAATACACACATAATCATAGTAACTTTGCGCCAACATCTATCAGATGATAGTATGATTAGGAGCATAGAAAATAAAATTCGGAAGAACCAACTTAATAAATTAATGATGAATTTTCAATCAATAAGTAGCAAGATCAAGGGCAAACCTACCATGATGGAAGGTACTGTATATTCGATACTGATTATCTGTAGTATCTCGCATTTCCTGAATGACATGATTCAGTCAATCATTCCGTCCATCTATCCAATCGTGAAAGAGAAGTTTGGCTTTTCATTTGCACAGATAGGCCTCATCACCTTGGTATTTCAGATGACATCATCCATCCTACAACCTTTCACAGGCCTTTATGCCGACAAACATCCACGACCTTACGCCTTGTCGGTAGGTATGTGTTTCACCCTGACAGGCCTGCTATTGCTTGCCTTTGCAGAAAACTACCTGTTGATACTCTTGGCTGTGAGTATCGTAGGCTTGGGGTCTTCGGTGTTTCATCCTACGGCTTCGCGAGTGGCACAGTTGGCATCCGGCGGTAAGAAGAGTTTGGCGCAATCCATCTTCCAAGTGGGCGGCAATGGCGGTTCGGCAGTAGGGCCATTGTTGGCAGCCATTATCATCTTGCCTTTGGGTCAGCATGCCATCTCTTGTTTTGCCTTGGCAGCCTTGGCGGCAGCGATTATCATGATCCGATTAGGAGCTTGGTATAAGGCAAGATTGGTATATGTGGCAAAACATCCGCAAAGGCAACCTCTCCTCAATCATGATATTTCCAAACAAGCCAAATATGGAGCACTGCTTATACTCATCCTGCTGGTATTCTCAAAGTATTTCTATACGGCTTGCATCACGAGCTATTTCACATTCTTTCTGATAGACAAGTTTGGCATCTCGGTGCAGGCATCACAACTCTGCTTGTTCGTATTCCTCGCCGCCTTTGCCATCGGCACGGTGGCAGGAGGTATGCTGGGCGACAAGTTCGGCCGCAAATATGTGATATGGTTCTCCATCCTCGGTGCGGCACCATTTGCACTCGCCATGCCGTTTGCCAATTTCACATGGACACTCATCTGCACCTTCCTTTCAGGGCTCATCATCGCCTCGGCATTCTCTTCCATCGTGGTATATGCCACAGACTTGATGCCCGATAAGGTGGGGCTAATAGCCGGAATCTTTTTCGGATTGATGTTTGGCTTGGGTGGTCTTGGTTCGGCTTTCTTCGGCTGGCTGGCAGATAGGACAAGCATCGAATTTATATTTCAGGTGAGTGCCTTCCTGCCACTCTTGGGCGTCATCGCCGGTTTCTTGCCTAACACTCAGAAAACGACAGATGAAAAATAAAGAAGATTTATGAAAAGCAATGCCGGATATTCCTGAAAACATTCGTTATCATCATATCCGGCATTTGATAGAGACTAAGATATTCTGACGCTATTAGTCAAAAATACTCTTACTCATTGCATATTCCAAGAAAATTTCTTCGGTCTTTTCATTGTTGTTTTATAAACATTACCAAAACGGTCAGTAATACGAATATGGATCGTACTTTTCGCATCCGTTGCTTTCACTTTAAACATGTGAGGATTATAATTAGCCAAGAAAGAAGTAGGTCTGCCGGGTAATGCATCTTTATCACTTCTTATCAAACGATATAAAGGATCACGAGTCCAACAATGAGAGACATCTAAAGAATGTCCGTTTTCCGTTACCTCTATTTTCCAAGCCGAATCCCAATTATAAATATTTATCAAGATTTCATTAGAGTTCTTGTTACCACCCTGTTGTTCCGGCACACAATTCAAGTCATATACAAAGAACTGGCTCTTCTCCAAATCTCTTTCAGCAGCTTTAAATTGCCATTGAAGATCGTGCCCTTTCATCTTTATCATCCAATATCCTGCCGGAGAACCGTCTTCACTGATCAACCGACTGGTTTTTCCATTAATTTTCCAAGAAACGGCTGAGGATGACGGTAAAGTATGGAGAAGGATATTCTTACCATACACATAGTTGCTACTGTTGTGCGTGTGTCCTGAAAAAATCTGTACTTGGTTATAATCGGCATAACAAGCCAAAAACTCTTTTGCATTCTCAAAGTTATAATCAGTTTCCAGTACCCCATCCTTCATTCCTGTGTACTTCAGCGGAGGAACATGTAAGCCAACCATTATAGGAGTATTCTTCGGTATAAAGGATAAATCCTTTTTTATCCATTCCATTTGCTGTTCATCTATGCGGTAAGTGAACTGATAGATTTTTTTTCCATCTTTCTCTACCGGTCCGCCGGTTATGATATTATCCAATATCATAACATGCCACGCCCCTATATTAAAAGAATAGTAATTAGGACCTATCACATTCTTGTAAACAGATTCACCGTAAAAATCCCAATCCGAGATATGACCAATAACCTTACGTTCATTGTCATGATTACCCATAGTGTGATATACAGGAACAGGAAAATCTTTCATTGTTTCCAAATATTCCGGTAATGCATAATGGTTGCTATGCCATTTTACATCCGTTGTCATATCTCCCAG
>CAKUYM010000320.1 GCA_934716785.1 uncultured Bacteroides sp.
ATTATGACCTACAACTGGTTGCCGAGCCGGGTGACTTTGAAGTAATGATCGGCACGAACAGCCGGGATGTGAAAACCTCGAAATTCACATTAATCCATTGACGGCATTAAAATTATAGACAGTCTATATGTAAGTTAACGTCAGTTCGTTGAATATACTCACAACAAAGTAAGTTGATAGTTTATAATTCATCGAACTGATGTTAAATTAATTCTGCCAATGGGATTATCCATAGCTTTATATTATTTGCTCACTTAATTAATCCGGCAGATAGATAGAGGAATCTGTAACTTCATTCAAGAAGGAATTTATACTGTTGATTTTGTGTTCAATGAAAACGAATTCAAGAGTTGTAAGTTGTGATTATTTATAAATAGTCATTTTGATTTGTGGTTATTAATTCTTTATTTTGTGCAAGAAATATGAATGCAATATGGATAAAGAAGTGACGTTTGATAATGCATACAAGCTGTATTATAAGAGGTGCCTGTTGTTCGCACGATCTTATACTCATGATATGGCACTTGCAGAAGACATTGTCGCTGAATCTATGATTGTGTTATGGGAAAAACTTTGTAATTCGGAAGATATTGGTGCGATATTACCTTTTTTGATAGGAGTAATTCGTAATAAAATATTGCAATATTTTCGAAAGGAAGCTCTCAAACTTAGAATTCATTCCACTCTTGAAGAAGACAGCATTCGTGAATTGCAAGTGCGCATATCAACATTGGAAGAGTGTGACCCCCAACGACTATACGGTATGGATGTACAGAAAATCCTAAAGGAATCATTAAAAACAATGGGCGAGCAAACTCAAAATGTTTTTAAACTCAGTCGTTTTGCCCACAAATCCAATGAGGAAATAGCCAGGGAGCTGGGTATTGGAGTGAAAGGGGTAGAATATCATATTACGAAAGCACTGAAAAAACTGCGGATAGATTTTAAGGATTTCTATTTCTTTTGGGATTTACTTTTTTGAACTCCGCTCCCGGTCTCAAAGAGAATGTTCTCTCTGCAATTCATTTTTTATAATTCCACTAACGCGTTTTTTTGATATTCATTTCTCATGTTCTCATTCTTTTGAGATAAATAACAGATAATGAGCGATAAAGTGAATGAGAAATACATTCACAAAATGGTATCTCTCATTGTTTTTCAAGGAAAAGAAGTTGATTTGGCTCATCTCTCATATTTGCCGGAGGAGCATTTCTCATGTCCTGATTGAATGCTGGTTGATATATCACGTAACCGATATCATCGTGTCATTCAGCCTTTATTACTATGTCATTCAGGCTTCATTTCATTCGTTCCACTACAGTGCACAGATCGTTGCACTCCGATGAACAGTTCGTTGCACTGTAGTGCACAGATCGTTCCACTACAGTGCAACGGTTGCGATGTAGCCTTAATAAAACGATGATACCTATAGGACAACACGTCAATGCTTGCCTGCTTTCATGCGGATGATAGTTTGCAGGTATATGAAGTTAGGCTGTCTTGGGGGTGAGATATGAGAAATGGATGATTTTGATGCTTTTATGCGGAAAAATGATGAGAAATACCGTTTGGTGAATGTATTTCTCATTTGTCATGCCATTCATTATCTGCCGGTTATCTCAAAATGATGAGAACATGAGAAATGATTTCTTAAAATCTCTCTTAGTAGCATCTGTTTAAATCAGCATATGGCGTGCTATATGCTGCTGTTGAAGGACGCTGAAACAGCCTCTTAATATTTTTTCGAAAAAAATCCTATTTTTCACTCGGGTTGTATTCTTTTCAAACAACTATTATATAGAACAGCAAAAAGTAATGCCATGAAACGAAGTGCAATTCTAAAATATTTGAGGGGAGAAACCTCTGCAAAAGAACGCATTGATATGCTTCGGTGGCTGGAAGAAGATCCGGCGCACATGGAAGAATACAAATGTCTCCGACAGATATTTGATGCGACTCTATGCAGTGAGGAGAATATCCCTTTATCTATAAAGTCACATTCTGCCAGTCTCAGCCGAAAGCGCTGGATGCAAGTTGCGGCAGCGGCTGTTGTTTTTTTATGTCTTTTTGCAGGTGGAACTTGGCTGTACACATATAATTTCTCCGTAGCCCCTACGGAATTGCTTGCTACACGTACTATACATGTTCCGGTAGGGCAGCGCACGGAGCTCACTTTGAATGACGGTACGAAGATATGGCTCAACTCCAATACAACTCTGCGCATAGAAAATTCGGAGAGAAAAGATTTGCGTCGTGTCAGTCTGGATGGTGAAGCCTATTTTGAAGTGACGCCCAACAAACATCTTCCGTTTGTGGTGCAGACAGGCTCTTATGAAGTGCAGGTGTTAGGAACAAAATTTAATGTATTCGCCTATAAAGATCGGAAAGATTTCTCTGTCAGGTTATACGAAGGGGCAGTCAATGTAAGCGATGTACAGACTGATACCTCCCTTCGTCTTTTCCCCAATGAGGAGGTTAAAGTTTCCGATGACGGCAGGCTGGTTAAAGGTTCTTTCGAACAAGCGGAATCGCTATTATGGCTTGAGGGAATTTATTACTTTGAAGATACCGATTATGAGACCATTTTCCGCCAAATAAAAGAATACTATAAAGTGGATTTTGATGTCCGCAATCCGAATGTTCTGCAATATAAATGTACTTGTAAATTCAGGCAGGAGGATGGACTGAAGCATATATTGGAAGTTCTGCAAGGAATACATGAATTTGAATTTGAATGGAGTGACGACGGGCAGTCCGTTATTATTCGATGATTTTCAGTTGACCCTATATATAATTAATATTTATGAAAAATAAAGATCCCGTTTTTACCAAAGAAGAAACGGTCGGAAGTGCGCCAACACCATCCGACCGCAAAAGTCGTGCATACGTTCCTCGTGATCAGCGGAGAATGAAATTATCAAATAACACAACTTATTTAAACATACAAAGTTATGAATAAAAAAATAACTCTCTTGTGTGGAATAATGTTTTTTATATTAAATGCAGCTGTTTTTGCACAAAATAAGACAGTGACGTTGAATGAAGAACAAAGTTCCATTCAAGCAATCCTTTCTAAGATTGAAAAACAGACGAAGTATTTGTTCGTCTATGATAAAGCGCAAATCGATGTGATGCGTAAAGTTACATTAAAAGTAAGCAACAAACCGGTTTCGCAAGTCTTGAATACGCTGTTTTCCGGTACGCGGGTTTCTTATAGCCTGAACGGAAACAACATTATGCTCACTGTCCGAACAGAGCAGAACCGGCAAGCGGCCGCAAAGGTCGTAGAAGGTGTGATCACCGACCCGAATGGTGAACCGATAATAGGAGCGACAGTTAAAGAGGACGGCTCCAATAATGGAGTGATTTCGGATATAGACGGAAAATTCTCTATTAAAGTACAGCCTAACGCAAAGTTGAAAATATCATACGTAGGTATGGCTACCAAGACTGTCGCTGTAGCAGGAAAGACTTTCTTGCCTGTTACTTTGGCTGAAGACAGCAAAACGCTGGACGAAGTGGTAGTCGTAGGATATGGTACTCAAAAGCGTGTCAACCTGACCGGTGCCATATCTACCGTTTCCAGCAAAGATTTGATAGACCGTCCGGCAACCAGCGCAACACATATGTTGCAAGGTAAGGTGCCGGGACTGAACATCACGACCTCTTCCGGTACGCCGGGCAATAGCGCCAGTATCAACATCCGTGGTACAAACTCTATCAACGGTGGTAGCCCGCTCATACTTATCGATGGGGTAGAAGGCGACTTAGGTCATGTCAATCCCGCCGATATCGAATCTATCTCTGTTATCAAAGATGCTTCTTCATCTGCCATCTATGGTGCGCGTGCTTCGTTTGGTGTTGTTCTTGTTACCACCAAAGATGGAAGTGAAGGTAAGGTACGCGTATCTTACAACGGACGTTTCGGATGGACGAGACCTACTGCATCTGTCGATTACGAGACACGTGGCTACTATTCTGTATTGGCTGCAAACACATTTTGGAATGCTTATACAGGTGTGAACTACATGAACTATACGGAAGATGACATGTTGGAACTGTGGTTGAGAAGAAATGACAAGACTGAAGATCCGTCTCGTCCATGGACAGTGGTGAAAGAACGCAATGGACGCCCCACTTACTATTACTATGCCAATACGGACTTCTGGCATTATCTCTATCGGGAGAATAAACCGATGATGAACCATGATGTCTCAATTTCCGGTGGTACGAAGAGAATGAAATACCTCTTGTCCGGTGGTTACAACTGGGAAGAGGGTATGATCAAAAAGAGTTCGGATGTATTTAAGAAAGCAAATTTCCGTTCCAAATTATCGTTTGATGTGAACGATTATGTAAATATCAGCAATAATACTTCTTTCTATCATTCTAAATATACTTTTCCGGGTGCCGGAGGTAGCAGTAGCTGGTACTTTAATGCAAGCCAATTGCATGCTTTAGCTTGTTTTCCTACGCAGAATCCCGATGGAACCAGTGTTGTCAGCCATGTTTTCAATGGTTATCGGTTGATGGATGGTCTGCTTGCCATACGCGATAAGGACAAGCACAAGGGGGCTGATCGTTTGGATGATTTCAGCACGACTACCGAACTGACCGTCAAACCTGTGAAAGGCTTGGAAGTGAAGGCCAACTTCACTTATAATGTTAGCAACAAGCGGTCCATGAGCCGTTATGTCACTACTGAATATTCACAATATCCCGGTGTGATAGACACTTTTGAGGCTTCCTCAAGCTATATGGAGAATCGCCTGAAAGAGGCTACGGATTATGCTCATTACTTGGCTTCCAATGTGTACGCTACTTATGGCGGCAGTTTTTTGCAGAAACATAACTATAAAGTGACTGCCGGATTCAACTATGAAACCAAGTATATGAAGACCAACAGTGCTTACGGATACAACTTGTTGTCGGAAACACTGAATGACTTCAACCTTATTGGAGAAGACAGCGAGGGCGAACGCCGCATGGAGATAAAAGGAGGACAGAACGAATACGCCTTAGCCGGATATTTCGGACGTATCAACTATGACTACGCTGGAAAGTATCTGTTTGAGTTTAGCGGACGCTACGATGGAAGTTCACGTTTCAGCTCGAAAG
>CAKUYM010000321.1 GCA_934716785.1 uncultured Bacteroides sp.
ACGCTACATAATGCAGGCCGAATGACCACAACGGACGATATTGGTATTTGGGATCTGTTCCGAACAGGTTGGACTGGTCGATTCGGATACTGCCGGTAGCCGATAAACGTTGGTCGAACGAGTAGGAGGCGTTGCCATAGAATGAAACGTAGCGGTCGTCAGTATCGGTAAACTTGTCATAAGGTCCGCTGAAATAGTAGCTGCCATACAAGGCTTCCGTTCCACTGATTCCTGTACCTAATTGTAGCTCATTAAACGACTTCCAAGTCAGGCTTAGCGGGTCATATCCCCATTTGGTGTAATATGAGCTTTGGGTTTTCACTTGCCTTCTTTCGGCGCCGACCAGCACTTGCACGTCATGTTGTCCGAATTCTTTGTTGAAGTCGGCTTGTACACGGAATGTATATGATTTGTTCTTATTCCAAGTCTCACTTAGACGGCCTCCCACCGGGATGTGGTTGGTGATATTTCCATCCTTGATAACGGTTGCATTATTTATTTCAGATTTCATCGTATAGGAGTCCACGTCATAATACTGACTTTTATAAATGACCGTGTTCTCATTCTGATAATAGACGGACAAGTGCAACTCCGGGATTATTCTGAATCTTGCGTTGACGTTTATGTTCTGGTATTTGTTATCATTGATATAATGTGCTTTGTCTATCTCGTTCAGCGGACTGTAGGTCTCATCCAATAGCCCTTTGCCGACCTGTTCGTCAATAGATGCCTGCGTGCGGCTCATTGTCCATATAGCAGGGCTGCCGTCTTCATTACGAAGCATCCGGTAGGGTCTTGAGTACAAATTGCTGAACCCGCTGAATCCGTTGTCGTAGTCTTCTTTGTAATTACTGTTGATTATACCTACATTCACCTGCATCCACTTAAAAAAGTCGAATTGGTTCTTTAGGTTGAAACCTATACGACGGTTGGATTGCTCTTTGGCGTACGGCATATTTTCCCTATAATTGGCAGATAAGGAATACTTATAAATATCAGAGCCGCCTCTGAATGCTATGTTGTGCTGATGGGTGATTGCGGCATTGCGTATCAGCTCGTCTTTTATCTGCTGATAATTATTGCGGTTGCGATATACATCGAGCTGCGACTGCAACTCGGCATCGGTTGCTATTTCTCCAGATTCGCGTTTGTACATCAGCAGATAGACCTCGTTGGTGGCGCGTGCATCATTAGGCTGATACGGGTTGTGATAATACCCGAACAACTCTTGCATCAAGTCAACCAGCTCTGCGCTTGATGTAAGGTTCATGTAGCTATGCGAAGGCAATGGCGCAAACTTGATGCTACCGTTATAGCTAACCTGCGTTTTGCCTTTTTCACCGGAACGGGTAGTGATGACAATGACACCGTTGGCAGAGCGGGCTCCGTAGATAGAAGCGGCTGTAGCATCTTTCAACACTGTCACATTGATAATATCCGAGGG
The DNA here is from genome assembly GCA_934716785.1 of uncultured Bacteroides sp. GTDB lineage: Bacteria > Bacteroidota > Bacteroidia > Bacteroidales > Bacteroidaceae > Bacteroides. The sequence goes on from CAKUYM010000321.1 coordinate 1,445, forward strand.
ATTGAGAGCATCCAGTCCACCTTCATAAGGAATGCCGTCTACCACATATAATGGAGCTTGTTTGCTACTGACCAACGTCGATATCCCTCGTATGGAAGGATTGGCGTTTGGTCTTAAGTCCAGTCCTGCAATCTTTCCTTCCATTCGGTTCAGGATATTGGTCTGGAGTTTTCCTTCCATATCTTTGGGAGTTACGATAGCGTAGGAACCGGTTGCCCGTTCTTTCGATATAGTTTGGTATCCGGTCACCACTACTTCGTCAAGCAGGCGGCTTTCCGGTTTTAACTCTATGGCATAGAACGTTTTGCCTTGTAGAATTTTAAACTCGGTCTTGGCATATCCTACGAAAGATATTATCACGGTATTCCCCGACTCTACGCTAAGTGAAAAATCTCCGTTCATGGCAGTGACAGTGCCGTCATTGCTTCCCTTTACAATAATGCTGGCACCGGGAACCGCGTTGCCGTTTTCGTCTCTTACCACACCTGTGATTTTCATTTTCTTCTGACTAACTTCCATTTCTGTGTCATCGTGGCTCGTCTGATGGGCATGAGTAGAAGAAAACGGATAAAACAAAATGAAACTGAAAGCCAGTAAAACATATATACTGCTTTTCTTCGCGCTGTTTGCTATTTTCATATATTGAGGATTAAAATTGAGAGTATTCGGGTTACTTCCTTCTGGGTTTTGCTTTCAATGCATCCGGACGCATATTGTACGTAGACTTACCATGGGCAGGCGGAGCGATGATATAAGCCGGAACAGTCTGCTTGCCGTTTATCCTGCTGATAACCATTTCCAAAGCTGACGCATATTCCTGATGGATAAAGGCGTCATCTCTTTCTTTTTGGTTGTAAGCGATATATCGCAAATAACCGACGCATTTGTAGAACCATTCATCGGGCATTTCATCAGCTTTGTAGCTTAAGCGTGCGATATATTTCAGGCGTGCGATAAGTTCTTGCTGATTGATGTTCTCATCGGCAATCATTGCATCAATCCGGGTTATAGCATCTTTATACTCCTTTTTGTTGATACTGTTGTTGATATGAATCATTTTGCAGTTGAAGTCTTTTCCTTCGTAATCACATAGCGCTTCAATGATAGCGAGGTCACCGTACATGGTCTCTTTGGCTAATTTTGCATCTACGGCTTCCTTGCCGAAAATCTGGCAGAAGGCAGTATAATTATCGGATACTTGTTTCAGATAGGGAGTTATGCCCGGGATGCTGTTTGTATAGATTTCCCATATATCGGGATCAGTCAGCTTGGCACCGTTTTTCAACAATTCTTCAAAGGCTTTCTGTACATTGTCACGTGCATATATAGAGTGGTTGTAATGGATGTAATTGATTAAAAAAGCACGTTCTCTATTACCTTTTGCATATTCTTCCTGCAGGTAGAAAGAACGCTGCGTGGGGATGGTGGCGTCTTTGCCTGTCTGGATGAATTGCTCTGCCGATTGGCGGCTACTGCTTCGATGAACCATCTTTTCTGTTGCCGGGTCAACGAATGCATAAGTGGGATAGCTCCGCACTCCGTATTCCTTGGCCAAAGCGATTCCTTCGCCCTCTTCCGCATCTATTTTCAGATTGACGAATGTCTGATTGTAGTAATATCCCACTGTCGGCAAGGAAAATACAGTTTGCGCCATATTCATGCAAGGACCGCACCACTGGGTGTAGAAGTCGATGAATATAAGCCTGTTCTCGGCTTTTGCCTTTGATACGGCTTGCGACCATGTCACATCATGTAAGAAGTTGATACCTGCGCTTTGAGCACTTAAAGAAATCGCATAAATACATGCTGATAAAATAAATAGGTGTCTTTTCATATATTATTATTTTGGTTAATAATGATTGCGGTATGTTTAGGAAGCGGCTTTTCTCTTTTGTTGCAAAGTTCATATTTCTTTCTGCTATCATGCATCTTGGCAGTATCCATTTTATTCTATTTGTCTGATAGTGATATTACTTTTATCCATATTATCATATCTATTCTTTTTTTCGTATATTTGCTCCGAACGAAACTTTTCATTTGTATATTTGTTGGGTTTCAAAACGAAAAAAGGAATATAATGGAAATAGAAGAATTGGTTGCTGCTGGGAGAGTCCATCATGGACGTAATATACGTCGCACCCGTATAGAAAAGAATATAAAGCAGGAGGCTTTGAGCGAATTGGTACATTTGTCTCAGCCTGCTATCTCTAAGTATGAGAAGATGAGGGTGATTGATGATGAGATGCTGCAACGTTTTGCGCGGGCGTTGAATGTGCCTTTCGATTATTTGAAGAATCTGGAAGAGAATGCGCAGACGGTGGTGTTCGAGAATAATACGGTGTATAATAGTGACCAGGCTTCTGCAAATATTGGAGTGGATGTAGAAGAAAACAATCGGATGAACAACTTCAACCCCATTGATAAAATCACTGAACTCTACGAACGCCTTTTGAAAGAAAAGGATGAAAAGTATGCCGCCTTAGAACGTCGTTTGCAGAACATCGAGCAAAGTTTGCAGAAATAAGAAGATAGATTACGGATTGGAAGAGAACTTTTTGAGGAACATAGAACAGAACACCTCTTCCTTATATAATAGACTGGACTTTTAAACTTTCTGGAGAGGACAGTCAAAAAACAATCTTTATTAAAAGGAGAAATCGGAATAGTGGTTATTATGGATATAATTATTATATTTGCAATAATTGTATTTATAATAATTACTATGGCTATTGTCAATAACCCTTTTATCGTAGGTGGATACCTATCTCCTCATTACTTTTGTGACCGGGAAACGGAAACAGAGCAACTGATACGTAATATTACGAATGGCAGGAATGTCGTAATCATCTCCGTACGCCGTATGGGAAAGACAGGGCTTATTCGTCATTGCTTTTATCAGGATAAGATAAAAGAGAATTATCACACTTTCTTTATTGATGTATATGCCACAGCCAGCCTGCGAGAGTTTGTTTTTGCTTTGGGAAAGGAAATCTTCGAAAGATTAAAACCAAGAGGAATGAAATTCATAGAACGGTTCTTTTCCATAATCTCATCCTTACGGGCCGGGTTCAAACTGGATGCTATCACAGGTGAACCCACTTTTGACCTTGGTTTGGGAGATATTCATGCGGCAGAAATCACACTGGACGAGATCTTCGCTTATTTGGAACAGGCAGACAAGCCTTGCATAGTAGCCATCGACGAATTTCAGCAAATAGGTAATTATGCGGAAAAGAACGTAGAAGCCATACTTAGAACTAAAGTACAGCATTGCCGGAATGCCCATTTCATCTTTGCCGGAAGCCAAAAGCATGTGATGATGAATATGTTCAATAGTCCGGCACGTCCTTTTTATCAGAGTGTCAATATGATGCACTTGGAGAGTATTCCGCAGGAAAAATACAAAGCATTTGTTGAAAGGCTCTTTGCCGAAAATGAAAAACGCATTGAAGAAAAGTTGATAGATGATGTATATGAATCCTTCGAGGGACATACTTGGTATCTCCAACTCATGTTTAATGAATTATATATTCTGACAGAGAAAGGAAGTTTATGCGACTCTTCTTTGATAGATACAGCACTAACTAACTAAAGTTTCCCACCCCTCATTAAATAGCTTGAAGAGGGGTGGATTATCTTTCAAGCTACATGTACTCAATGTT
>CAKUYM010000322.1 GCA_934716785.1 uncultured Bacteroides sp.
CATGTTTCAGGCTATACGACAGGCACGAAGCAGCATCCATCTGGAATACTTCAATTTCCGCAATGACTCCATCGCCAATGCCCTATTCGACCTACTGGCCGAAAAGGTGAAAGAAGGCGTTGAAGTGCGGGCCATGTTTGATGCTTTCGGCAACTGGTCGAATAACAAACCGCTCAAAAAGAAACATCTCAAAAAAATACGTGAACGGGGTATCGAAATTGTTAAGTTCGATCCATTTACTTTCCCTTATATCAACCATGCCGCCCACCGCGACCACCGGAAAATTGCCGTTATCGACGGAAAAGTGGCATATACGGGCGGAATGAATATAGCCGATTATTACATCAACGGTTTACCCAAAATCGGCACTTGGCGAGATATGCACATGCGTATCGAAGGAGATGCCGTCAACGATCTGCAGGAGATTTTTCTTACGATTTGGAATAAAGAAACAAAGCAAAATATAGGTGGGGAAGTTTATTTTCCACAGCATGGGGCGCAGACGGACAGTACCGACATTGTAATTGCCATCGTCGACCGTACCCCGAAAAAAAACAGCCGTATGCTAAGCCACGCATATGCTATGAGCATTTACTCGGCACAAAAGAATGTGCACATCGTCAATCCGTATTTTGTTCCGACTTCTTCCATCAAAAAAGCGCTGAACCGTTCCATCGACCGGGGAGTGGATGTGACAATTATGGTTTCTTCAGCCTCCGATATTCCGTTTACGCCGGACGCTGCACTCTATAAGCTGCATAAGCTGATGAAAAGAGGAGCTACCGTTTATATGTACAATGGCGGATTCCACCATTCTAAGATTATGATGGTGGATGATTTATTCTGTACGGTCGGCACCGCCAATCTGAATAGCCGGAGTCTAAGATATGACTACGAAACAAATGCCTTCATCTTCGATAAGAAAACGACAGCCGAACTAAATGACATGTTTCAAAATGACATCGAACACTGTACTCAATTGACACCTGAATTTTGGAAAAAGCGTTCACCTTGGAAAAAGTTCGTCGGATGGTTTGCGAATTTATTCACCCCGTTTTTGTAATTTTGCCCGAAGAATCTATTATGTAACTTATTCATCATGAAACAATATTTGGATTTACTAAACCGCGTACTGACGGAAGGTACGAAAAAAAACGACCGTACCGGAACGGGAACAATCAGCGTTTTCGGCCATCAAATGCGTTTTAATCTTGAGGATGGTTTTCCTTGCCTGACAACAAAGAAACTGCATCTGAAATCAATCATATACGAACTGCTTTGGTTTCTGCAAGGAGATACCAATGTTAAATATCTGCAAGAACACGGGGTACGTATATGGAATGAATGGGCTGATGAGAACGGTGACTTAGGTCACATCTATGGTTACCAGTGGCGTTCATGGCCCGACTATAACGGTGGGTTCATCGACCAGATCAGTGAGGCGGTAGAAACAATCAAGCACAACCCGGATTCGCGCCGCATCATTGTAAGCGCATGGAACGTGGCCGATCTGAACAATATGAATCTCCCGCCCTGCCATGCTTTCTTCCAGTTTTATATAGCAAACGGACGGCTGAGCCTGCAACTTTACCAACGCAGTGCCGACATCTTCCTCGGTGTACCTTTCAACATCGCTTCTTATGCATTGTTATTGCAAATGATGGCACAGGTAACGGGATTGAAAGCCGGAGACTTTGTGCATACTCTCGGTGATGCACATATATACTTGAATCACTTGGAGCAAGTAAAGTTGCAACTGTCTCGCGAACCACGCCCGTTGCCGCAAATGAAGATCAACCCGAATGTAAAAAACATCTTCGATTTCAAATTTGAGGATTTCGAGTTAGTTAATTATGATCCGCATCCGCATATTGCCGGAGTAGTAGCTGTGTAATCTTATGAGCAAAATATCAATCATCGCCGCCGTAGACCGGCATATGGCAATAGGCTTTCAAAATAAACTGCTGTTTTGGCTGCCCAATGACTTGAAGCGTTTCAAAGCACTGACTACAGGAAACACGATAATAATGGGTCGCAAAACTTTCGAATCTCTTCCCAAAGGTGCATTACCCAACCGCAGAAATGTAGTACTGTCTTCAAATCCAACTATCGAATGTCGCGGTGCCGAAGTCTTCCCTTCACTCGAAGATGCCTTACAAAGCTGCAAAGAGAATGAACATGTATACATAATCGGAGGTGCAAGCATTTATCGCCAAGCACTTCCCTTTGCGGATGAACTCTGCCTGACAGAAATAGACAACACTGCTCCGGAAGCCGACGTATATTTTCCTGAAGTTTCTCCGGAGATATGGCAAGAAAAAAGCAGAGAGTCCCATCCTGCTGATGAGAAACATCTCTGCTCTTATGCTTTTGTCGATTACGTGAGAAAGTAAGTTTACTCTCTCTATCCACAATTATACAATCACTCTTCGTCTTCTACGTCGACCATTATAGGCATTTGTCGCTTAATGGCTTCGTGGAAGGAGATTAGTGTTTCCGTACGAGCCAATCCTAACGGCTGCAACTTTTCGTGGATGATACTTAGCAAATGATGGTTGTTCTTTGCATAAATCTTGATAAACATATCATATTTCCCGGTGGTAAAATGACATTCCACCACTTCAGGAATAGCATCCAAAGCCTTTGTTACCGAATCAAAAGATGCAGGATCTTTCAGATATATACCGATATAAGCACAAGTCTCATATCCTATTTTTTCAGGGTCAATAACATATTCCGACCCTTTAAGTATTCCCAAGTTAGTCAATTTCTGAATACGTTGGTGAATTGCAGCACCCGAAACGTTACAAGCTCTTGCCACTTCCAAAAAAGGAATACGGGCATTACCCGCAATCAGTTTCAGAATTTGCTCATCTAAAGTATCTAATTGGTGATGTCCCATTTTAAACAAATTGTTTTTATCAGTAAATCTTTTACGCAAAGTTAGCGATTTTCCAGCAATAAATACTATAATCTATTACTTTTATTTATAGGAAGCAGGCATATCAATAATAGTTTGTATCTTTGCGGAAAACATAAATATACCATTTATATGAAACAAATTTGCTGTATCGTTCTATTCTGTTTCGCTTTCATTGGGGGGTATGCACAGAACTTTGCCGATTACTTTCAAGACAAGACATTGCGAGTGGATTATATCTTTACCGGGAATGCCGAACAACAAGCTATCTATCTGGATGAACTGTCGCAGCTACCTTCTTGGGCCGGACGCCGGCATCATCTGTCTAAACTGCCATTGGAGGGTAACGGTCAAATTATCGTGAAAGACCTCGCCACCCAACAGTGTATTTATAAGACCTCTTTTTCTTCTCTATTTCAGGAATGGCTGACTACGGACGAAGCCCAAGAAACCGCAAAGGGATTCGAGAATACTTTTCTACTTCCATATCCCAAACAACCGATTGAGGTGGAAGTAATTTTATATTCTCCGCGTAGAGAGGTATCGGCAAGTTATAAACATATTGTTCGTCCTGACGACATTCTGATCCATAAACGTGGAGTATCGCATGTCACTCCACACCGATATATGCTCCAAAGCGGCAATGAAAAGGAATGTATAGATGTTGCCATCCTTGCCGAAGGATACACTGAAAAGGAAATGGATCTGTTCTATCAGGATGCTCAAACTGCCTGTGAAAGTCTGTTCGCACACGAACCGTTCCGTTCCATAAAGAACAAGTTTAACATTATTGCTGTTGCCAGTCCTTCTACGGACAGCGGTGTCAGCGTTCCCCGCGCAAACCAATGGAAGCAAACTGCTGTCCATTCCCATTTTGATACATTCTATTCCGACCGTTATCTGACTACCGAACGCGTGAAATCTATCCACAACGTCTTGGCGGGTATCCCCTACGAACATATAATCATTCTTGCCAATACCGATGTATATGGCGGTGGCGGAATCTATAACTCTTACACATTGACTACCGCCCATCACCCGATGTTCAAGCCGGTAGTAGTCCACGAATTCGGACATAGCTTTGCCGGATTGGCTGACGAATATTTCTATGAGGATGATACCATGACAGATACATATCCACTTGATATCGAACCTTGGGAACAGAATATCTCGACAAGGACGAACTTCTCTTCCAAATGGAAGGATATGCTTCCCGCAAATATACCTGTACCAACTCCTACAACAGAGAAGGAGAAATACCCGGTGGGAGTATACGAGGGAGGTGGCTATTCCACCAAAGGGATTTATCGCCCTGCGTATAACTGCCGTATGAGAACTAACGAACACCCTGAATTTTGCCCGGTTTGTCAACGTGCCATCCGCCGCATAATTGAATTTTATATTCCCTAAACAGATGTAATATCATCTCCATATAAAAAATACTAAAAGGTATACGTTATTAGATTAAAGAGTCAGACTATATGATCAGATTTCAACCAATCAATACATCGGACTTCCAACATTACAAATTTATGGAAGAACTGCTTATAGATGCATTTCCACCGGAAGAATACCGAGAGTTAAGCCAGCTGCGTGAATACACTGACCGCACCGGCAACTTCTATAATAATATCATCTTTGATAACGATCTGCCTATCGGTTTTATTACCTACTGGGATTTCGACAACTTCTACTATGTAGAGCACTTTGCAACCAACCCTGCCTTGCGAAATGGCGGATATGGAAAACGTACTCTCGAATATCTATGCAGCCACTTAAAACAACCGATTGTGCTCGAAGTAGAACGCCCTGTAGAAGAAATGGCGAAACGACGTATCGGGTTCTATCAACGCCAAGGTTTCGTCCTGTGGAAGAAAGATTACTATCAGCCGCCTTATAAGCCTGGGGACAGCTTTCTGCCTATGTACCTAATGGTATATGGCGATCTCAATCCGGATAAAGACTACGAGATGATCAAGAAGAAACTTCACACAGTCGTCTATGGAGTAAAGGAACAAAAATAATAAAATCAATAGATAGAATTAGTTAAGCTCGATCATACCACAGAAAGTATCCTTCGAGAAATATGATAAGGAGATATGATAAATTTTCCTGTCCCCCTAAAAAGAAAGGGCTTCCAATTCATTTTGGAAGCCCTTTCTTTAATATATCTGACTAATTA
>CAKUYM010000323.1 GCA_934716785.1 uncultured Bacteroides sp.
GTCTTGCAAAGACCAGATATTGCCGAAACCTGCATCGGCGGCAGCTACGATTTCTGCACACATGGTGTACGGAGTGATCGGGAAGTTCAGTCCACCGAATTTGCGTGGCATGGTCATGCCGTTCAAGCCGGCTTTCACCATTGCGTCCAGATTCTGTTTGGTTCCTGATGCATATTCTACGCGTCCGTTGGCACAGTGAGGCCCTTCTTCGTCTACACCTTCTGCGTTGGCGGCAATGATTTCTCCTGTGATTTCTCCGGTAATCTCCAACACCTTGTCATAAGAGTCTACAGCATCTTCGAAGTCCAGCGGAGCATAGTCGAATTCATCTTTATCTCTGTAATTGCGCTCTTTGAGTTCGCAAATACGTTTCATCATCGGATTGTTCAAGTGAAACTTGAGTTCCGGAATGTCTTTATAATAATTAGCCATCTTTCCTTACTTGCTATTTTGTTTATAATACTTAATCATCTTCGGCACAACTTCTTCGATAGTTCCATTGATTACGTAATCGGCAATCGTGTTGATGGGAGCGTCAGGATCGTTGTTGATGGAGATGATGATACCACTTTCCTGCATACCGGCGATATGTTGGATTTGTCCGGATATACCGCAAGCGATGTAAAGTTTCGGACGGACTGTCACGCCTGTCTGACCGATCTGGCGGTCGTGCTCTACGAAGCCGGCATCAACGGCGGCACGGCTGGCGCCTACTTCTGCATGGAGTTCTTTGGCGAGGTCGAACAATAGGTCGAAATTCTCTTTGGAGCCTACACCGTAGCCACCGGCTACGATAATCGGTGAACCTTTCAAGTTATTTTTTGCCTTTTCTACATGGCGTTCGATTACTTTCACTACATAGTCCGTATCGGCTACATATTTCTTCACATCGTGGCGAATCACTTCTCCTTGATAGGTAGGAGAGAGGATTTCTTTCTTCATCACACCCTCACGGACGGTTGCCATCTGCGGGCGGTGTTCCGGGTTCACAATCGTGGCAACGATATTGCCACCGAATGCCGGACGAATCTGGTACAATAGGTTCTTGTACGTCTTGCTTTCTTTCTTATCTTCGTGGTCACCGATTTCAAGCGAAGTACAGTCGGCAGTCAGTCCGCTGGTCAGAGCGGAAGAGACACGCGGGCCGAGGTCGCGACCGATAACGGTGGCCCCCATCAGGCAGATCTGTGGTTGTTCTTCTTTGAAGAGGTTTACGAGGATAGAGGTGTGGGGCAATGAAGTATAAGGATAAAGCCCTTCACCGTCGAAAACGTGAAGTTTGTCTACTCCGTAAGGAAGGATTTGTTTTTCAATGTCTTTGAGGTCACTTCCGGCAACCACAGCTTCGAGCTGGCAATTCAACTGGTTGGCCAACGAACGACCTTTGGTTAGAAGTTCGAGGCTGACGTCTGCAACGTTGCCTTCTTCTATTTCGCAATATACAAATAAGTTATTCATGATTATCCGATGGTGTGGTTAGCTAATAGTTCAACAATCAGGTCTTCCACGTCACGGTCGCTGCCGCTGATGGTTTTGCTCTCTTTAGCCTGGAACACGATGTTCTGGATGGCTTTCACTTTTGTCGGCGAACCGGACAGACCGCATTGTGCAAGGTCACCGTTTACGTCGGCTACGCTCCATTCTACCAGATTCAGGTAGTCGCGCTTGTCATACAGTTCGGTATAATCAAGGTTGCCTTGCTGCTTTTCAGTGACAGTCTTGGCATGTTTGTATTTCTGAACCAGTTTCGCATTGCGCGGACGGCAGGGAGCAGCAGAACCGTTTACGGTAATCACGATAGGCAACGGACCTTCTACAGTTTCAACACCTCCGTCAATGTGGCGTTTTACTTTGATTTTACCATCTCCCACTTCCAGAATCTCTTCTGCGTATGTGATTTGCGTCAAGCCCAGCTTTTCTGCTACCTGTGGTCCCACCTGTGCCGTATCGCCATCGATAGCCTGACGGCCACCGATAATGATGTCGTAGTCGCCGATTTTGCGAATGGCAGTAGCCAGTGCGTAAGAAGTTGCTAATGTATCTGCCCCGGCGAAAGCGCGGTCGGTCAGCAAGTAACCGTTATCTGCACCACGGAAAAGTCCTTCACGAATAATGTCGGCTGCCCGTCCCGGTCCCATAGTCAGGATGGTTACGGTAGAGCCTGGATGAGCATCTTTCAATCGAAGCGCTTGCTCAAGGGCATTCAGGTCTTCGGGGTTGAAGATGGCGGGAAGCGCCGCACGGTTAATCGTTCCGTCGGCTTTCATGGCATCTTTCCCAACATTACGTGTGTCGGGAACTTGTTTTGCCAATACAACAATTTTCAAACTCATGCTATAAATTTTAGTATTAGTATTTCTACAAATTAGCAGCCAGTAGTCAAGTAGTAATCTCTTGCTATCCAAAACTATCCGGTTAACTATCAGCGTGCAAATTTACTCAAACACTTGGTTCTGACAAGAAAACCGAGTAAAAAATGCACATCTTTAAGGTTTTTGAGCAAAAGAAGAGGGATTTTTATAGATTTGGTTTAGGATTGACTGTGTGTCTCTCGAATTTATCCTTGCTTTCCCAATTTATAAGTTTCACCACTTTCACCTATGACTTAAGCTATTGTCGATTAATGAATTATGGGTGAATGGGAAGGCCGAAATAAGGTGAACCCCATCGTTATCGCTTTCACCCATGGAATTTATTCATATCGCTTGTCGGATATATTGATTTAATATGGTAGGGATATGGTTCCAACATATTGGATATATAGACACGCCAACTCAAGTATTAATGCTTGATAGTTAGGATGTTAATACTTGACAGTTAGGCTGTTAATAGTTGATGTTTCATCTATTAACAGTTGGTAACTAATAGCTGACAACCGATTTGCTATAATCATATTTCCATTAGCTATAATGATATTCGGATATGCTATAATGATATTTGTTTTAGCTCAAGGGATATTTTGAAAAAACAAGGTGAAACCGATAATGCCCGGTTTCACCCGATTTCACCCCCTCGCCTTCACCCGCTATTGCCTTATCCATCGGCATTTCAAGAGTTAGGTGAAACAGGTGAAGGGCAATTGTCTTATAGTGGCATGTAAGGGTACTATCTCCTCGTATGACTATAAATTATACGAAAACCACGGGAGAGTCTCAATTTTTTTATTGTATACCAATCTCGGCCAATCCCATCGGTTCCCCGTCATGTATCATCCGCGTTGCCTTCAATTGAACATAGCGGGCTTTGACCGGAGTAAAGTAAACTGATTGTAAAATAGGATTACTCTTTATATTGGAAAATTCATCTTTGGCTACTACTTGATTGACCGTATTGCTATCCGTACCTACAGAGATTTCATAGGCTGCGATCAACCCTTTATTGTATTCACTTTGGTCGGGGAGGTAATGGAAAGAAGTAATTGTGCGTTCTTCTCCCAAGTCAATCAATAGTGCATTTCCATTGATGAAACAAGTCGTCCGGTCATTCTTATCCATACATTTCTGCGCCTCTTCTGTAGCTACTCCACTAAGAAGAGTGAATGGATAGCTTTTCAGTTCTTCTGCTTTTGTAGTGTATGTATCAGAAGTTTCTCCTGCATAAAATGCTTCAATGTTATTGATACAGAGACAAGCACGTGAATCTGTGAAACGGACACGAATCTTATCGGTCGTGATTGTTTCAAAACGGAGAAGGCGTTTATAGCCGATAGTTGTTGTTTCCTCATTGAGCTTTACGGGAAGCCATTCTCCCTCCTGATTATATTCTACTACAAATGACTTGACACGCTGTCCGAGAGGAATGTATTCCTGCAACATCATGCGGTTGATTTTCTCAGGTTGAGGCAAGTCGAATTCGATGGTGGCAGATGTTACTCCATCGTTGGTAGCCCAATAGGTATCGTAATCATTGTCTGTGACAGCTTTTGCGGAGAAAGCACTACCTCGTTCGTCTGATGCTTTAGGAGAGAGACCTGCCAATAGATTATTTGCCAGTTGCTTTTGTACATTCTTGTAGAAATTAACGGCATTGGCGGAGTCCGTCGGATGAATGAGCCCGTCACGGTCTACGGGGAAGTTCAGCAATAATGTCGCGTTATGCCCTACGCTGCGGTAATACAAATCGGTCAGGGCATCAACAGTTTTCACACGACCGTCTTCTTCTGGGTGATAAAACCATCCCGGACGGATGGATACGTCACATTCGGCAGCCACCCATTGATTGCCATCGGCATGGCCGTATTGCAGTTCGCGATAATTGGGATAACCCGGATAGACCTCTCCCGCACGGAGGAAAGACCAGTTGGTAGCTCCGGCAAATCCTTTCTCATTGCCTACCCAACGGCAACCCGGACCACCATCGGAGAATACGACAGCCTGTGGCTGAAGTTCATCAATCATCTTGTAAGCTCTTGGATAATCATAGTAAGTTTTGCGGTCGATAGTGCGGCTGTCTTTAGCACCGCCATACCATCCGTCTCCGCCATTAGCACCGTCAAACCAGATTTCAAAAACATCGCCATAGTTGGTCAATAATTCATTGAGCTGTTTATAGAAATAGTCTACATATTCGGGAGAGCCGTAATTGGCCTGATTCCTATCCCACGGAGACAGATAGACAGCGAATTTAATTCCATACTTTTTGCAGGCGTCCGATAATTCATGGACAATGTCTCCTTTTCCGTCTTTATACGGAGTATTGCGGATACAGTACTCGGTCAGTTGGGTAGGCCACAGGCAGAAGCCGTCGTGATGTTTCGCTGTAAGGATAACCCCTTTCATTCCGGATTTTACAAAAGTCTGCACCCATTGTTCGCAATCCAGCCGGGCAGGGTTGAATGTTTTGGGATCGGAGTCCCCGTATCCCCATTCACGGTCGTTGAATGTGTTAAGTCCGAAGTGTACAAAAGCGTAGGTTTCCATCTTTTGCCATTCCACTTGTTTGGCTTCCGGAATAGGCAGAATAGCGTCCGGGGCTTTTGTCGTACTGCAGGCGCTCAATAGAAGCATTCCTGCACAGAAAATTAAAGAGTGTTTTTTCATGGGGGTAATTATTAGTAGATTATTAAATAAAGAGATTCACTTATTGAACAGGGATATTC
>CAKUYM010000324.1 GCA_934716785.1 uncultured Bacteroides sp.
TGTCTGTTGATTAAGAAATATGCGAAGAACCAATGGGTGACTACGAATTATATACCGAATTATGATGAAGGTCACATAGGTGGTAGCCTCTCGCTTGATTTTCAAAGTTATACCCGCTATATGGTATATGGTGATAATGAGGGGATTGGTCGTCGAGGCTATCGTGTCGGCAATCCGTTGCGTATCGCGTGGGCAAATGATTTCTTCCGTCCGATACAGGGTACTTACGGCGTAATGGAACTTCAACCGGGACAGGTGAACTGGGGCAGCATCAATCCCCAACCGCTTCCGGGCGCGGTTCGTCTGTGGATGTGGAGTGTGTTTGCCGGTGGAAGTGATTTTATCTGCACCTATCGTTATCGTCAGCCGCTCTACGGCACAGAGCAATATCATTATGGAATAGTAGGCACCGACGGAGTGACCGTAACTCCCGGTGGGAGAGAATATGAAACCTTTATAAAAGAGATTCGCGAACTTCGCAAGCACTATTCTCCCCGTGAAACCAAACCTGCCGATTACCTTGCCCGTCGTACTGCAATTCTTTTTAATCATGAAAATTCTTGGAGTATCGAGCGGCAGAAGCAGAATCGTACATGGGACACTTTTGCACACATCGAAAAGTACTATCGTACTCTAAAATCATTCGGGGCTCCTGTCGATTTTATATCAGAGACAAAGAATCTATCTGATTATCCGGTGGTTGTAATACCGGCTTATCAACTGGCTGATAAAGAACTGGTGGATAAATGGATTGCATACGTGAAAAATGGCGGAAATCTAATTTTAACCTGCCGTACGGCACAGAAGGATCGTTATGGCCGTCTTCCTGAAGCTCCTTTCGGTTCCATGATCACTCCTTTGACAGGAAACGAAGTGAACTTTTATGACTTACTTCTTCCTGAAGCTCCCGGTACGGTAGTGATGAATGGAAAGGAGTATGCGTGGAATACATGGGGAGAAATACTGAATCCTCCCACTGACGCGCAGGTCTGGGCTACTTATAAAAACGAATTCTATGAAGGAAGCCCGGCTGTCACTTTCCGTAAATTAGGAAAGGGAACAATCACTTATGTTGGAGTAGACAGTCATGATGGAGCATTGGAAAGAGATATATTGAAGAAACTATATGCACAACTGAATATCCCAGTGATGGAGCTGCCTTATGGGGTGACAATGGAATACCGTAATGGATTGGGAATTGTTTTGAATTATTCAGATCGTCCTTATACATTCAACTTGCCGAAAGGGGGGAAGATACTGATAGGTACTGCGGAAATTCCTACGGCAGGGGTATTGGTCTTTTCAATATAACAGTAAAAGGACATTTTTATCTTTGCAGGACTTAAATGAATAAAAATAGAATCATACGATGAAAACGAACTTATTGAAATATATGGCAGGTATCTGCTTTTGTCTGTTGACAGTTTCTTTGGCTTTTGCCGGTGATAATTATAAGAAGGTAAAGGTGAAAGCGCCTTTTCCCATGCAGCCTATTAAAGTCTTTATTTATCCCGATAAAGATTTTCCGATAACGAATTATGGCGCACAACCGGGAGGTGAGGCGGATAATACAAAAGCCTTTGCTGCCGCTATTGAGGCATGTAATCAAGCGGGAGGTGGACGTGTGGTTGTTCCGGCTGGTACATGGATGACCGGGCCTATTCATTTCAAGAGTAATGTAAATCTCTGTTTGGAAGAGAATGCGGTTTTGAATTTCACTGATAATCCTTCTGATTATCTTCCGGCGGTGATGACTTCTTGGGAAGGCTTGGAGTGTTACAACTATTCTCCTTTACTTTATGCTTTTGAATGTGAGAATGTGGCGATTACGGGTAAAGGAACTCTTCAGCCGAGAATGGATGTCTGGAGAGTTTGGTTCAAACGTCCCCAACCTCATTTGGAAGCATTGAAGGAGTTGTATACAAAAGCTTCGACTAATGTCCCTGTAATCGAACGTCAGATGGCAATAGGGGAGAATCATCTTCGTCCGCATCTGATTCATTTCAATCGTTGCAAGAATGTGCTGTTGGATGGGTTTAAGATACGTGAAAGTCCCTTCTGGACCATTCACCTTTATATGTGTGATGGGGGAGTGGTACGCAATCTGGATGTGAAAGCTCATGGACATAATAACGATGGTATCGACTTTGAAATGAGCCGTAACTTTCTGGTGGAGGATTGTTCTTTCGATCAGGGGGATGATGCGGTAGTTGTTAAGGCCGGGCGTAATCAGGATGCCTGGAGATTGAATACTCCTTGTGAAAATATTGTTATCCGTCATTGTCAAATCCTTAAAGGGCATACTTTGCTTGGTATCGGAAGTGAAATATCCGGAGGCATAAGGAACATCTATATGCACGATTGCACGGCTCCTAATTCGGTAATGCGTCTTTTCTTCGTGAAGACCAATCATCGTCGGGGTGGATTTATAGAAAACGTTTATATGAAAAATGTACAGGCAGGCACCGCTCAACGGGTGCTTGAAATAGATACGGAAGTATTGTATCAATGGAAGAACCTGGTACCTACTTATGAGGAACGGATTACCCGTATTGATGGCATTTATATGGATAAGGTGACTTGTGAGTCGGCAGATGCCATCTATGAATTGAAGGGGAATGCCAAATTGCCGGTTAAGAATGTAACGATTAAGAATGTGAAAGTGGGTGAGGTGAAAGAGTTCGTGAAGAAAGTGAATAATGTGGAGAATGTAGTGGAAAAGAATGTGACTTATGATAGGAAAGGGAAATAACCTTTTTCTGAAAGTAGCGGGAAAAATCAGGTCCATAGCATAGAATATCGTGCAAAGGACGGTATTTTCCATGCATCTGTATGATTTTGCATTGCCATATTTTGATTAAGTCGTTATGTTTGCAACACTTTTTCACAGGTAAAATGTGAAAAGCTTCTTTTTAAAAAAGAAAATCTTAACTTTTGTTTAACTTAATAATTAAAGTATGAAAGACAGAAAGAATTCAAGTCTGTTGGGCTGTCTGGACAAGTTTCAGCGGCTGTTCTTCATTGCTTTGTTATCCGTATTGGCTGTAGGAGCCTTTGCACAGAGCAAAACCGTTTCGGGTACTGTCCTTGACAAGGCAGGTGAGTCTGTAATCGGTGCCAGTGTGGTGGTGAAAGGTACCACCAATGGTACAATTACTGATATTGATGGTAAATTCACTCTTCGGAATGTTCCGGCAGATGGGATCATTCAGGTAAGCTTTGTGGGATACAAAACCGTGGACATGCCGTTAAAAGGACAATCGACAATTAAAGTGATTTTAGAAGAGGATACCGAGACCTTGGATGAAGTAGTTGTAGTAGGGTATGGTACGATGAAAAAGAGTGATGTAACCGGTGCCTTGACTCGTGTGACTTCTTCCACAATTGAAGAACGTCCCGTTCAGAATGCATTGCAGGCTATGCAAGGTAAAGCCTCCGGTGTGGAAATCTCCACCAATAGTCGTCCGGGCGAATTGGGGGATGTCCGTATTCGTGGTACTCGTTCTATTGATAACTCTAATGATCCTCTTTATGTTGTTGACGGTATTCCATTGACTGCTGGTTCAGTGGGAGATTTGAATCCGAATGATATTGAGTCAATGGAAATTTTGAAAGATGCTTCTGCTACCGCTATTTACGGTTCACGCGGTGCCAACGGAGTTGTACTTGTAACGACTAAAAAAGGTACAAAAGGAAAGGCTTCTATTTCTTATAGTGGGAATGTAACCTTTTCGAGAATGCATGCAATGACTGACTGGATGAATTCTGGTGAGTATGTAGATTGGGAGGTGCGAAAATTAATTAATGCTGATAATTATTCGGGTAAATATGGTACAGCACCTGATCCTGATCAGATTGCCAATATATTTGATTTGGGTAATACTCCGGAAGGTAAAGTGAATTTTGACCGTGCTTGGCAGAAAGATGCAAATGGCAATTATGTGATGCGTGCTGCAACAGCTGAAGAAATTGCAAAGGGGTATGCGGCTCAAGTTCCTGTTTATAATCCTAATGCTTATGAAACTACTGATTGGACGAAATTGGTAACTCGTACCGGTATCACTCAAAATCATCAGGTTTCCCTTTCCGCAGGTTCAGAGAACTCCAATTTATATATCTCATTGGCTTATCTTGAACAGCAGGCAGCTTTAAAAGACCAGGATTATAAGCGTTATTCCGCTAATATCAATGGCGATATCACCCCATTACCATGGTTGACTATGGGACTGGGGATAAACGCCAGTCATTCTATTCAGAATTATGGTATTATTAATAATTCTTCCAGTTCTAATACTGGTGCGAAAGATTCTTACGGCTATGCCCTTTCGTTGCTGCCCATTTATCCGGCTTTTGATGAAAACGGCAATCCTATTCAGGGGGTAGGATCTAATAACGGATTGGAACACAATCCGGCATGGGATATTGATAAAGCTCTTAATGAAACTCGTGCCACCAGTGTCTTGTTAAGTGGTCATTTGGACCTTGACTTCGGAAAGATTTGGAAACCGTTGGAAGGTTTGAAATGGCGTACTAATCTGGGAGCTCAGACCCGTAACTCTCGTTTTGGTAGTTATTATGGCGAAGAATTCTCTAATCCGTTGGAGAATGGGGCTTATGCTCCTAATGTTGCGTATAATGATCAAAATACCCGTTTGTCGTGGACATTAGAGAATATGTTCTTTTACAATAAGACGGTGAAAGATATTCATCATTTTGGAGTGACTTTGATGCAGTCGGCTGAAATGTATCGTGCTGAAGGTATAAGCTATCGTGCGTATGATAGTACTTTCCCGACGGCTTTATGGTATAGCCTTGGTAATTCGGATACCACTCGTAATGGTATTGGATCGAATTACTCCAAACAAACACGTGCCTCTTATATGGCTCGTTTGAATTATAATTTGACGGATCGTTATCTTTTGACTGTCACGGGGCGTTGGGATGGTGCTTCTGTATTGGCTGTTGGAAATAAATGGGATTTCTTCCCGTCAGCAGCTTTGGCATGGAAGGTCAATGAAGAAGCGTTTATGAAGGATATTACATGGATTGATCAGATTAAACTGCGTGCCGGTTATGGTGTGACAGGTAATGCAT
>CAKUYM010000325.1 GCA_934716785.1 uncultured Bacteroides sp.
GAGATATACTCCAAAGCGACATCCGGCTTGGGATATCCCAAATTGTTTACTTTCTGCTTCAAAGCGGTAGCCATATCCTCCGTTATAGTCAGAGTTCTGGTTGCATAATCCTCAATTACCTTATCGACCGGAGTAAGGAATCCCCATTTCTCAAAGAAATCAAGCAAATTCATCTTGGCCGACAGACAGCAATTATAAACAAAATCCAACTGTATCTCCCCGTCCGTCATGCCGCTATAATTCTTGTTGCGGGCATACTCATAAACATCCGGATAGAAACCGCCTTTGTCCTGTTGCTGCAAAGGAGTCCGTCCCAGCACCTTTCCGAAGTAAAGCTCCAACTGCCAGAAAGGAACCAGCTTGCAGAAAACATCATCCGAGTCCCCACCGATATTTGAGAAATCAGCATGCGAACTGCCCGTTGCGATTATCCCGCTCCATGCCTTCGAATACCGATTACGATAGACATGCCCCATATCCTCTGTCTGTATACGAGAATCCTGGCTGAAAATCGTAGTCTGTATATACTCAGACATAATATTATTGGTCACCTCCGTCAGTCCGATCCACATTACTCTCTGTCGGGTCTGATTGCAATGCCCTATCTCATGCGCCGGTCCCCAACAACCGGACGTCTTCAACTTGGCAGGATCACACACTTCGCTCATTGTAGTCTGGTTATATGCCGTGTGATAAGAAGTGGCATACATATAAGATTGGTACATGACATTCAGATACGTACGGTTTCTGAACATCTTGTCATATTTCTCAAGCCCCATCAACTGCATCTGGCTCAGTGCAATCTGATCATACAAATCAATCAATTCGTCTCCGTTATAGGTAGCATATTTGCGATAGTCGCTTGTCTCAAAAGTCATATGCGCATATTTCCCTATCACATCAAAATACCGGTCTGTGGCTTTTCCCAACAATTCAGTCCAACGCCCAGCATGCTTTTGCGAGTCAAAGTAGCCGTTCACCGTTCCGGACGCAAAATGGATCTTCACCGGCCGTGCAGCCGCATCATCCAATGTTTGGGTATGATACATCACATACACCAACCCTTTATTTTCTATCGTCAGCTTATTAGTTCCACGACTCAGCGGATAAGTAATTCCTCCAAAGCCATCACTTTCCGGAGCATCCAGATTCTGCACTTTCAGACTGATATCATAACCATGTGTATCACCCACAAGCACAATCAGATTGTCATTTGCCTTTACCGAAATACCAGTCGGATTGTCCAACAGACTGTATGGATTTGTCTTATGAGTCCCCGACTGAATGTCCGGATTGGGATATGCCTTAAATTCATCCACCCGAAACTCCGAATCATATTTGCCCTTAATCATATAATAAGCCAAATTCCTGAAGAATGGAAATTCGCACTTCTCGATGTCCGCTTCAGTAATTCCGGCTTTTAACTCACTACATGTCTCATCTGCAAAAAGAGTGGAATAATCAAAAGCCTCCGGATTCTTGGCATAGAACTCCATCTCGGCACAAGAAGCGAACCCTTGCCCGTCTCCTTCCCCACTCTTCACTATAAAGCGAAAAGATTTGGCACGAAGAGGAGCATCAAACATAATCTTAGCGGCAGAAGCTGAACCTTGGAAATCCTTATCTGTCACCTTTACGAAAGAATTCCCATCTTCGGAATATTGAATCTCCACTTCCTTGAATTTACCGTTAGAACCACCGTCGGTACGTGGATAGTAAACCAAATAATCCACATCAGACACCTCTTCCAAGTTATAAGTCAGCGTAATAGGGAAATAATTGCTGCCGGAGTTATTCCAACTGGAATGATAAATAGTAGAATAGTCACCATCAAAAGACTTCTCAATGCCCTCGCCACTTTGATAAGACGAAGCTGTCCCATCCTTTACTTTCAACTTTATATCTCCTTTAACATCTTCTCCCGTACCGGCACTATATTCATTAAGTCCGTGCTGAGTGACAAACACAGTAGCAGAAACCGGAATATCATCTTCCGTAACTCCTGCGGGCATTTTTTCTGTGAATACGATAGTACCCTGCCTTTTGTTGTCCAGCGTAGTAGCCCGGATAGAATAACTATAGTCTGTAGTCACCATCTCAGCCGCACGAGTTTGAGGAGCCACGATAATCCAGTCGGACGAAACCGCTTCCACCTCCACATTCGTAGTCACGGAAAAGCTGATTTTCGCTCCCGCTGCCGCTACCGAAAAGGCAGATTCGTCAATCAAGATTGCCGCATCGTAACCCAACTGGCGGACTCTGATTGTTTTCGACAAGCCATCAGCCTCAACTGTCACAGTTGCTTCACGCACCAATCTTTCTTCGCTTTGATCTACAGATATATTCAACAATTTCCCTGCAATCGTCGGACGACACCAAGTCTTATCCGACCGTGCAGTCCATGAAGCAGCATTCGTCGTTATCGTCAAGCTTTGCTCACTTGCTTCACTCTTAAAGTCAATAGTCGATTTACTGATTTCCAATGTAACGGTTGCAACCTCATCATTATCATCACTACAAGCAGCCAGCACACTAAATGGAATCATGAAAATCAGCAATAAATATATTTTCATCATAGTTTTTTCAATTTATAATTGATAAAAAGAACGGAGATACAAATCCATTTCAGTCAATTATTTGTATCTCCGCCATCAGTTCTCTGTCAGAAAGAGTCACTTACTCCAAGAGACATCAATCCTCCATCACGGTCGTCAATCCCGTTTCAGGATCATAGATTGTCGTCGTCACTTGTTTCAAAGACAATTCCGCCAATGCAATATAAGAATTGCCGGATACGGAAGTGAGTATCTTGAACCACACATACCGGAACGGTTCATTATGCTGAACTACATCCGACTGATACGACGCTTTGGCAGTAGTAGGAAGCCCCGATGTCAAAGAAACCACTTTAGTTGCCCCGGTTTCATTCACATAATCAGGTTTTCCTCCACTCAATTCCTTGCTCACCAAAATATCCATTGATGCCGGATGATCATTATTCGCATGATCTCTGGTCGTATAGGTAAAATTAAAGAAAGTCACCTCTTCTTTCAAATCCACTACGATATAGTGCGGAAAAGCAGCCGGTCCATTCCATATCATGTGAAAATACGTATCGGTATTACCATCAAACAAATCCTTTATAGGTCCTTCTGATGTTTCTTGAGAATCGGTCCACGCATCTCCATCTCCCGTTATTTTGAAATCCTTGCCAACAGTTACCGTCTGCTTTGTTGCAGCCTCAGCCTGTGCGGTAATCGAGCAAATCTCTCCGCCATTGCCATCGGCACTGCAAGGTTGCAATGTAAACACGATGTCACCATACCTTTTCAGCAGATTATCCACCAGCATCGTGTCGCTATATACACTTGCCAAACGCATACATTCCTTTCCGCTCTCCGGTAATGTATAAGTAACTCTGACATACTTGTAATTAGCGTTTTCCGGAATTTGCCATTTCAGTTTTACAGCTCCCGGCTTCGCTTCGTAAGAGAGCGTACTCGCATCCAAAGCCGTCGGAGTAGGATAAGATTCATTTTCAGAGCAACCGTTAAGGATTGTCACTCCCAAGACTCCCATTAAAATATAAGATAGTATTTTTTTCATATTAATAAACATTTAATTGATTAATACCCAGGATTGTTCACCAATTGCGGATCCCTGTTCATGTCGGTGGAAGGAATCGGCAACAAATACTGGGTAGGAGATTTAAACTTACGCTCAAAACTGATTTCCGTCAGTTTTGCAAAATCCTCAATAGTAGTTGCTTTGATATTCATACCTTTCGCTTTCACTCCGAAATATTCTTCAGCCAAAAGCCAGCGGCGCATATCCCAGAAATTCTGATTCTCCAGATACAGTTCAATCATTCTTTCCTGACGGACAATCTGCTGGAGTTTAGTCTGATTCAGCGTGGCTACACCACTCCATGATTTTTCCAATGTCGGTATTCCGGCACGTTCTCTTATGTAATTGATATAAGTCTTGGCAATATCCAAATCTTCCGCAGTTCCCACCTCGATGCAAGCCTCGGCATAAGCCAAGTATAAATCCGCCATTCTGATAACCGGCCATGGATACTGAGTCAAGTTTGTGCTGCTCGTGCCCACGGTAGTATTAGGATCTACCCCTTTTTTATTCAGATATCCACCGGGGCTATAGTTACCATCGCGCTGCACGCTGACTGTACCGATACTACAATTACCTCCCAAAAGGAAATTACACACTAAGCGTCCGCCATCCACATAGCCATCATTGTAGGCAGGATTGGTCGTATTGTTCAATACCTCAAAGTAACCACCTTGGAAAGCGATCCAAGCATAATAACGAGGCTCACGATCCAAGTTAAAGAGAATCGTTTTCTGACCTTGCGCTGCTTGAGTAGCATGCTCGGCACCTACACTCACCACTTCCGTCTTCACCTTTGATGCAAATTCAGGATCTTCATCCCAAGGCAATCCGTTCTTGGTATAGAAACGATTCAGCATAGCCCATGTAGGACAAACACCGTTCCAAGCCCAACCGTCTTTCACATACGGCAGTGATTTATTCTGCACACCATAACTTCCTTCATTCCGGGTTTCGGCAAACAGCACCTCCACATTACGGGATTCCCAGTCCACCAGACCGGTACGCAAACATCTCACAGCCCCCTCTGTCGGAAATGGATTAGCTTCAGACTCATCCAATCTATAATCCTTCTTTTTATACAAATCATGCCCGTTCAATATAGCCAAATCAATAGCCTCTTTGCACGCATTTCTTGCAAGCACCCATTTATTGGGATCATGAGTAAGGGGCATTAGCTGTACGCCGTCTTTATCTACAAAGTTGCTATAAAACTTAGAATTTCCGTTGAACAGCGGAGAGGCAGCATAAAGTCTCATCTTCGCCTTCAAAGATTTAGCTGCCACACTGGTGGCAAGGCCGAATTCGGAAGCTGTAGAACGTACACCGGGTAAATCGTTAGACGCTTCATCAAACAAATTGCAAATCCATTCCACACATTCGTCATAAGGTGTCCTGCCCAAGTACTCTTCCACCGGAGTAGTGATAGAAGGAGTCTCCTTT
>CAKUYM010000326.1 GCA_934716785.1 uncultured Bacteroides sp.
ACGCTAAGTTGAGCCGTGTAGCTATTGTTGAAGAGTAATATACATCTGAAATAAATAATAAAAAAGACGTTTCCTTTCATGGGAAACGTCTTTTTTGTATTTTTGTGCCCCATGAGTAGAATTGTAGCAATAGATTACGGAAGAAAGCGTACGGGGATAGCTGTCAGCGACACGATGCAGATGATTGCAAATGGTCTGACAACAGTGCCGACGCATGAACTTCTTGGCTTTATCGGTGATTATGTGGCGAGAGAACCGGTGGAGCGGATTATTATCGGACTTCCTCGGCAGATGAATAATGAAGTGTCGGAGAATATGAAAAATATAGAACCTTTTGTCCGTTCGCTGAAAAAACGTTTTCCCGACATTCCGGTGGAGTATGTGGATGAACGGTTCACATCTGTCTTGGCGCATCGCACCATGCTGGAGGCGGGACTTAAAAAGAAGGATCGCCAGAATAAGGCATTGGTGGATGAAATTAGTGCTACGATAATTCTGCAAACATATTTGGAGAGTAAACGTTTTTAGTAAACAACAATAGAATATTTAATTTATCAATAGAATAAAAAATATATGATCTTACCTATTTATGTATATGGACAACCTGTCTTAAGAAAGGTGGCAGAGGACATAACTCCGGATTATCCGGAGTTGAAAGAGTTGATTGCAAATATGTTTGAAACGATGGTGCATGCAGACGGGGTCGGGTTGGCTGCTCCGCAGATCGGTTTGCCTATTCGTGTTGTCACAATCACACTGGATCCTCTTTCGGAAGATTATCCTGAATTCAAGAATTTCAATAAGGCATATATCAATCCTCATATTCTGGAAATCGGTGGTGAGGAAGTGGGCATGGAAGAAGGATGTCTGAGTCTTCCCGGTATCCATGAAACAGTGAAAAGGGGAAATAAAATCCGCGTGAAATACATGGATGTGGATTTCGTGGAACATGAGGAAGAGGTGGAAGGCTATCTCGCCCGTGTCATGCAGCATGAATTCGACCATTTGGATGGCAAGATGTTCATAGATCATCTTTCTCCGCTTCGCAAGCAGATGATCAGAGGAAAACTGAATACGATGCTGAAAGGAAAAGCACGCAGTTCTTATAAGATGAAACAGGTGAAATAAAGATAAAAAACGTTTATATCCCTGTTAAGTAAACGAAAAGCATTATTTTTGCTTCGTTTACAAGCATAAAATGTCGATGATAAAAAGAATATTAGCAGTATTATTGCTGTTTCCCACACTGGTATGTGCCCAGATAAATACGGATCGGGTGATGACTATCGCCCGAAACGCTCTTTATTTTGAGGACTATGTACTTTCTATCCAGTATTTTAATCAAGTGATTAATGCAAAGCCTTATCTGTATGAACCTTATTTCTTCAGGGCACTGGCAAAGCTGAATCTGGAAGATTTTCAAGGTGCCGAGACGGATTGTGATGCAGCCATTCAACGGAATCCGTTTGTGGTGGGCGCTTATCAAGTGCGTGGTTTGGCAAGGATTCGCCAAGGCAAATTTGACGGGGCCATTGAAGATTATCAGAAAGCCTTGCATTATGATCCGGAGAATATCACTTTGTGGCACAATCTGACATTGTCCCACATTCAGAAAAAGGATTACGACTCGGCGAAAGGGGATTTGGAGAGCTTGCTGAAGGTGTCTCCGCGTTATACCCGTGCTTATCTGATGAGGGGAGAGGTGTCGTTGCAACAGAAAGATACGGTTGCGGCCTTGAACGATTTTAATAAAGCGCTTGCACTGGATAAGTATGACCCAGACGCATGGAGTGCGAGGGCAATCGTGAGGTTGCAGCAGTCCAAGTATACAGAAGCAGAGTCTGACTTCGACCGTGCTATTCATCTAAGCGCCAAGAATGCGGGGAATTATATAAACCGTGCTTTGGCGCGATTCCATCAGAATAATCTGAGAGGGGCTATGAGCGATTATGATCTGGCACTGGATATTGATCCCAACAACTTTATCGGGCATTATAACCGTGGTTTGCTTCGTGCGCAGGTAGGAGATGACAACCGTGCGATTGAAGATTTCGATTTCGTGATTCAGATGGAGCCGGATAACATGATGGCGGTATTTAACCGTGGCTTGCTCCGTGCGCAGACCGGAGACTATCGGGGGGCCATAAAAGACTATACGACTGTTATCGACCAGCATCCCAACTTCTTGACCGGATATTACCAGCGTGCAGAAGCCCGCCGGAAAATCGGAGACAAAAAGGGAGCGGAGTCGGATGAGTTTAAAGTCATGAAAGCTCAAATAGACAAGCAAAACGGTGTGACAAATAAAGATGTAGCTCAGAATCAGAATAAGGAGACGGGCGATGAAGAAGAAAAGGGAGAAAAAACCCGTAAGAAGTCGGATAAGAATATGAATAATTATCGTAAGATAGTCATCGCCGATGATTCGGAAGCAGACCAGCGCTATACCAGTGATTATCGCGGACGTGTGCAGGATAAGAACGTGAATATCAAATTGGAACCTATGTTTGCGTTGACCTATTATGAGAAGATGAGCGATGTGAAGCGTTCGGTGAATTTTCATAAATATATCGAAGATTTGAACCGTACAGGGGTACTCCCGAAGCGTCTCCGTATCACGAATATGGAAGCTCCGCTGACGGAAGAACAGGTGAAGTTTCACTTTGCTTTGATTGATACGCATACATCGGATATTGTGGCGGATGAGAAAAATGCTTCAAAACGTTTTGCTCGCGCAATTGATTTTTATTTGGTACAGGACTTTACAAGCGCCGTGTCTGATTTGACGGAGACGATTCTGCTGGATGGAGATTTCTTCCCGGCATATTTCATGCGTGCTCTTATTCGCTGCAAGCAATTGGAATATCAGAAAGCCGAGCAGGCTGTGGAGACGGAAAATTTAGGAGATAAACGTAAGGATATTACTGCGGTGGATTATGAGGTGGTAAGAAAAGATCTGGATAAAGTAATCAATTTGGCCCCTGATTTTGTTTATGCTTATTATAACCGTGCGAATGTTTCTGCCATGCTGAAAGATTATCGGGCGGCAGTGGCCGATTATGACAGGGCTATCGAGCAGAATCCTGATTTTGCGGATGCTTATTTCAACCGTGGCCTTACTCATATATTCTTAGGCAATAACAAGTTGGGAATTTCCGACTTGAGTAAAGCCGGCGAATTGGGTATTGTTTCCGCTTATAGTGTGATCAAACGTTTTACGGATCAGACGGAATAACATTTTTTTTGATTAAAAATGGAAAACTCAAAAGATTTAGTTACTTTTGCGTTCAAATTGTGAAAATATAACATCATATATTATGATAAAGATAACATTTCCCGACGGCTCTGTTCGTGAGTATAACGAAGGAGTGAACGGTTTACAGATTGCAGAAAGTATCAGTTCGCGCTTGGCACAGGATGTGCTGGCTTGTGGCGTGAATGGCGAGACTTATGATTTAGGACGTCCTATTAATGAAGATGCTGATTTTGTGCTTTATAAATGGGATGATGAAGAAGGTAAGCATGCCTTTTGGCATACAAGTGCCCATTTGCTGGCTGAAGCTTTGCAGGAACTCTACCCGGGCATTCAGTTCGGTATCGGTCCGGCCATTGAGAACGGGTTCTATTATGATGTGGATCCGGGAGAGGCCGTGATTAAAGAAAGCGACCTGCCTGCTATCGAAGCCAAGATGTTGGAGTTGGCTGCCAAGAAGGAAGCCGTGGTCAGAAAGAGTATTGCCAAGTCGGATGCTTTGAAGATGTTCGGTGATCGTGGAGAAACTTATAAATGTGAGTTGATCTCCGAATTGGAAGACGGACATATTACGACATATACTCAAGGTGCGTTTACTGACCTTTGCCGTGGTCCTCACTTAATGACGACTGCTCCGATCAAGGCTATTAAGCTGACGTCTGTTGCAGGTGCCTACTGGCGTGGCCATGAAGATCGTAAGATGCTGACCCGTATTTACGGTATCACGTTCCCGAAAAAGAAAATGTTGGATGAATATCTGGCATTGATGGAAGAGGCCAAGAAACGCGACCATCGTAAGATCGGTAAGGAAATGCAATTATTCATGTTCTCAGATACCGTAGGTAAAGGACTCCCGATGTGGTTGCCGAAAGGTACGGCATTGCGTCTGCGTCTGCAAGAATTCCTGCGTCGTATCCAGACCCGCTATGATTATCAGGAAGTAATTACTCCGCCGATTGGTAACAAACTGCTGTATGTGACTTCCGGTCACTATGCAAAATATGGTAAAGATGCATTCCAGCCTATCCATACACCGGAAGAGGGAGAGGAGTACTTCTTGAAACCGATGAACTGCCCTCACCACTGCGAGATTTACAAGAACTTCCCGCGTTCATATAAGGATCTTCCTTTGCGTATTGCTGAATTCGGAACTGTTTGTCGTTATGAGCAAAGTGGCGAGTTGCACGGCTTGACACGTGTACGTAGCTTTACACAGGATGATGCACATATCTTCTGCCGTCCGGAACAGGTGAAAGATGAATTCCTTCGTGTGATGGATATCATATCTATCGTATTCCGTTCTATGGACTTCCAGAATTTTGAGGCTCAGATATCATTGCGCGATAAAGTGAATCGCGAAAAGTATATCGGTAGCGACGAAAATTGGGAGAAAGCAGAGCAGGCTATCATCGAGGCTTGTGCGGAAAAGGGGTTGCCAGCCAAGATAGAATATGGCGAAGCGGCTTTCTACGGTCCTAAGCTCGACTTTATGGTGAAAGACGCTATCGGTCGTCGTTGGCAGTTGGGTACAATCCAGGTTGACTATAATCTTCCGGAACGTTTTGACCTTGAGTATATGGGATCTGACAACCAGAAACATCGTCCGGTAATGATTCACCGTGCACCGTTCGGCTCCATGGAGCGTTTTGTTGCCGTATTGATTGAGCACACTGCCGGTAAGTTCCCATTGTGGCTGACACCGGAACAGGTAGTTGTCCTGCCTATCAGTGAGAAGTTCAATGAATATGCCGAACAGGTGAAGACATATCTGAAGGTTCACGAGATTCGTGCGATTGTAGATGAC
>CAKUYM010000327.1 GCA_934716785.1 uncultured Bacteroides sp.
ACTCAAGGTAGTGGAACCCTCGGCTTTTCCTAAACTGCCGGTGCCATAACGATTTTGAAAGCGTGGCAGGACAAATGGTCTGGCAAATTCTGTATTGCTGGATACAGAAACCTGTAGCTTGCCGGTCTCACCGCGTTTCGTATTAATAACAATGGCACCATTTGCCGCATTGCTTCCGTAAAGGGCAGCTGCCGCCGCTCCTGTCAGCACGGAAATGCTTTCAATGTCATCCGGATTAATGTCGGCAATGCTTTCGGTCACTCCCTGTGAGCCGTTCTCCATACTACCGCCACCTCCGAAATTGAACATCGGGATGCCGTCAATAACATACAGCGCATTACTACTCTGTTCTATTGACTTCGTACCACGCATCACCACCTTACTGGCTCCGCCTACACCTGAAGAGCTGCTGTTGATATTAACTCCCGCAACTTTACCGTTCAGGCTGTTAATAAAATTTGCATCCTTGATGCTTGTCAACTGCTCGGATTTAACCTGCTGCACATTGTAACTTAATGCCTTTTGCTCTCTCTTGATGCCCAAAGCTGTTACAACGACTTCATTCAAAGCCTCCACGTTAGCAGACATCTGTACATTGTACACATTTCTATCTGCGATTTTTACATAAGAAGCAATATAGCCAATATAGGTAAAACTGAGTGTACTGCCTACAGAAGCTTGTATGGCGTACCTGCCGTCCAAGTCTGTAACAGTTCCGGCATCGGTACCTTTTACCCGTATATTTACCCCTATCAGAGGTTCATTTTTCTCATCAACTACTCTGCCCGTTATCTGTTTGACTACCACAGTTCCGGCTTTGGGTTGAGGAATAATATTAATGTAGTTTCTTTTAATTCCATAAGTAAATCCTGTTCCTTCAAGGATAATCGAGAGGGCTTTCTCTAAATCAACTTTTTTCAAATTGAGATTGATAGCCGGTTTACCAACTAATTGCGAATCGTTATATCCAACCGAAAGCTTTGATTGCTTTTCCACTTCTTTCAGTGCTTCAATAACAGTTATATTTTCTTTTTGAATTGTAATTTGTATACCACTTTGAGCAAAAGCTACAGTTTGTACTACAACCATAAACAGCAATAACACAAGTTTTATTGTTTTTGCCTTCTTATCATTTTTCAATGTATAACTGTGTAACATGAATTTTAAGTATTAGTTTGCTAACTTTTTTATTCGCAATACATGTCTATCTGTTTTGGTTTTTCGATTTCATATCTGAGACAGAAAAGTTCCTGACGCAGATACTTTTTTACATACATCTTTGTTATTTAGATAGTGCCAATCAACCATTGAAAGGCATCTACAGTTTGCATATTCAAATTCAAATTAATTTATGAAAGACCGGAAGTGTCCTTCTCTGAAAGCATATCACTTCCGGTCTCCGATTCATTCACTGATAGTTAATAATTCTTCGCATGAATAGTAGTCGTACGAGATACGGTCTTTCCTCCCCAGACTCGTGAAGCAAAGTTATTCATCAAGTTTGTTTGACCGGACTCACGTAGATTGAACATCATAATAGCGCCATAACCACTATAGCTTGCAGCACTATTTTGTATTGCACCAGCGTTTGGTATACCATTCGTACAATGTATTGACATTTTCGCCCATTTGCTGTCCCCTAATCCGATCGGTGCGCTCCAACCCGCACCAAAATCAGGCCACATATAACTAATGGCATTCATTGTAGTGGCATCAAAACCCGTGTAACCACCGAAATTAAATACTGTAATCAACTTATCAGGCAGTAACTGACGTACTCTTTTAACAAGATTTCCGAAGATCGTAGTACTTGGCGAAGGCAAATTAGATGGAGCTTTCCAATATTCCGCATATTCATCATCAAAATCCACCCCATCCAAATTGTATTGCTTGACACAGGCAGCGATCTGTTGTGCAAAGCTTTCAATCAAAGCCGGTGTCAAATTAGAGAAGCCTACTCCAGTATGATCTCCCAACAATCCTAAAGAGACTTTGATGCCTTTCTGCTGCAAGGGAACAATAAGCGTACCGGCATTGGCCAATATATGAGATTGATTTTCGTTATGGTACAGTTGAACAGCATTAGCCGTGCCCCGAATATTGGAAGCAAACAGAATCACATTATCAACGACCTGTTCCTGTGGGTTGGTACCCGTAAAATAGTACTCTCCTGCATTCAAAGGATTTATATCATTGGTTTCGATATAGGTAGTCAGTTTCGGTGTTTTGTCACTGACTGCGCGAGTAGTTGGCAATGTGCTTTCTTGCTGTTCTTCTGCCATATAATCATCATTACTGCAACTTGTGATAAAGGCTCCTGTCATCATTGCTGCAACGAGTAACAAGAAGTGTTTCAAATTTTTCATATCGTATTACTTTTTTATATAGGTTATAAATTCCGGTCAGGCAATGTGTTCTGTAAACTTAATGACTCCTCCTTTCTCTGTTTTAAATGTTCGACTGTTCAACATACCTTGCCCCGTTTTAATATTCTAAGTTTTAGCCATCATACAAACTATTTCTGCATAATATAGCATTTACCATCTTCTATCTTGAAACGTAAATCTCCCGCTACATCAACGATAATTTCTATAACTTCAGCCAAAGGCGGATTATTCTTAAATCGGAAACTATAACGATCATTTCTCAGGCTATCTTGACTATAATAGAATTTGCAATTATACTTACGTTCCAGTATGGGTATAATTTCCGCTATGGTTTTCTGACTAAATACCAGTTCACCATTTTGCCATGCCGTCACCTCTTTCATATCAGGACAAATCAAGGTATCCCGACAGTTCTTCTTATTATATACTAATTGTTCATTCGGTTTAAGTAACCTTTTTTTAGTCATGTCGGCAAATTCAACAAGAACACTTCCCGTTATCAGAGTTGCCAAGACGTTCTTATCCTCAGTATATGCGGATACATTAAACTCGGTTCCCAAAGCCGTTATTTGAAAATCATTGGTTTTGACTATAAACGGCTTCTTTTTATCGGCTTTCACTTGGAAATTGGCTTCGCCAATCAGAAAAACACTACGGTGCTTTCCAGTGAATTGTTCGGGATATAATAGCATACTGCCCGAATTCATGCTTACCCGACTTCCGTCAGGCAAAAGAAAGGTTTTCATCTGAGTACCCGATATACATTGCTGGACTATTCCCGAGTCTTTTTCCTCTATCTTATAGAACTGATAGCCCAAAGAAACAGATACGACCAATAATACAACTGCCACAGATTGCCACAACCGTATAAAAAGTTTCTTATTCGACCTTTGTGGAGAATGAATATATGTGAGGTTATTATTTGACTTCCAGCGCTCCAATGATTGTTCCACATCGAATGCTTTTCCGTTTTTTCTTGCTTTTCTCGCTTTCCAATAAAGTCTCTGTAATGCTTCATCCTTTTCTTTTTCATGTTCACTATCCGTCAGCCACCTGTAAAACAGTTGATTTGTTGATTCCGAATAATTACGTCGAACAAAAAGAGTCAATATTTTCTGGAAATAATTCTGCATATTATCGTTATATTTAGATTCCGCATTTTCATATATAACGACTGATATATTCAGGCTACTTAAAGAATATACAGAAAAAATAAAATTAAAATGATTTTCCTTAAGGCTTGAAGTGACAAGTATATCTGATGTTCTACAGTACGTACTGATATATGTAAGGATAATGCAATCTCCTGATTACTCATATTATCGAAACGACTCATCTCAAAAATCTTCCTACGACGTTCCGGCAGAGTTTCAAGAGCCATTTCTATTATTAATTGCATCTCGTTATGATAAACGGTATTTAATGGATCCGGAAGATCCGACAGGTCTTTGTCCAGACTCTCTTTTATCTGTTTTTCACGATAGTCGCTTTCCACTCTTTTATGCTTGATAAAATCAAATGCCGCATTTTTTGCCATAACATATATATAGCCCTCTTTCCCTTCATTATCTTGCCACGCCTCGAAGTTAGCCCATAATTTGGTAAATACATCTTGGGCAAGATCCTCCGCATCTGCCTCTGATTTAAGAAACATATTAATAAAATACTTCACTGAAGGGAAATGAGTCCTGAACACCATTTCAAATTGTTCTACTAAATAATGTTTTTGATTCATATAAGGGGTCACACTTTTGTTTGTGTTACTTCGCAAAGGTAAAGTAAATATCCATAATTGGAAACAATAAATGCTTTATTTTCAATAGGATATTATCATATTGGCAAAATCGACACTTTCCACAATTTGGTAAAGAGGAGGAAGAATGATGAAAGGTTATAACTATGCGACCCATTCACAGGAAGTGGTAGTGAATGAACTGATAGGATTTAAGTGAAATGCGTGAATAATGATTTGAAAATAAAGTATGTGCAAAATTTGCACATACTACCAAGAACGGGAAAGCTACGGTTTTATTTCATAAACACAAAATACACCGCCGCAATCAAACAGACGAAAGCCGCCAGATGATTCCAATGCAACGCCTCGCCTTTGAAAAACACCGTTGTAAACACCGTAAAGATGACAAGAGTTATCACCTCCTGGATTACCTTCAACTGCATCAGCGAAAAAGGGCCTCCATTACCGACAAATCCGATGCGGTTCGCCGGAATCTGACATGAATACTCGAAAAAGGCAATCGCCCAACTGAAAACAATCACGCCTATCAACGGAAGGGAAGCGAACCAGCTATACTCCTGCCTCATCTTCAAATGTCCGTACCAGGCAAATGTCATGAAGACATTGGATACGACAAGCAACAAAATAGTATATATTCCTTTCATAACAACTTATTCAAGTTTATCTGTTCAATCTATATTTATATTTATCCGACTTATTCACCCGGCTTATCCGGCAATAATTCTTCCTGCACATTCGTCATGCTTCCCCAAAGGCTGTAACGGGCTTCCGGGTTCATCGCCTCCAGTTGCCGCAAAATTCCTTTCATATCGCTCCGGCTGGATTGCGACTCGTAAGGGCAATTCTTCACTTGCTTACGATAGTTG
>CAKUYM010000328.1 GCA_934716785.1 uncultured Bacteroides sp.
GTTGAAGGCGGACTATATGTTGATAGAACACGATAAGATTGTAGATGAGCAGGAACTGTTTCAGTGCGCCAATCTGGCAGTGAGGATTCGTTATCGAAGTCGTCCGCTGCCTTGTCGGGTGAAACGATTGGAAGACGGACGCTTGTTGGTGCATTTTCTTGAAACAGCTTCGGCTATCGCTCCCGGACAGTCTGCTGTGTTTTATGACGGTAGGTGTGTGCTGGGCGGAGCTTTCATCGCTTCGCAACGAGGCATCGGATTGGTGATTCTGGAGAACGGGGGCGAATAAAGAGGGGTGAAGGCTACCGTTATTTATCTACTTAATGAAATTATTTATCTACTTAATAAAATAAAGCAATCATAATAAAATGAAGAAATTAATTACATTGATTCTCTTTGCAGCCGTGGCAACTGGCATATCGGCTCAATTCACTACGGGCGATACTTTAAAATACCGTATCAGCCTGAAAGACAAAGCAGCTACAAATTATTCTTTGCAGAAACCGGAAAAGTTCCTGTCTAAGAAATCCATCGAGCGGAGAAAAAGGCAAGGACTGGCGATAGATTCTACCGACCTGCCGGTATGCCGGAAGTACGTAGATGCGATTCGAAAGAAAGGAGTACATGTGCTTGTCACCGGAAAATGGGATAACTTCGTCACTGTATCCTGCAACGACAGTACGTTGATAGATGAGGTAGCTCGGTTGCCTTTTGTGCTTTCCACCGAAAGGGTTTGGAAGGGTAAAGTGGAGAAATCCACCCAAAGAGATTCGTTGATAAATAATCCGTTGCGCACCGATAGCCTTTATGGCCCTGCCATTACCCAAATCGAGATGAGCAAGGCGAATCTTCTCCATGAGGCCGGTTTTAAGGGACAAGGGATGACAATCGCCGTTATTGACGCCGGATTCCATAATGCGGATAAGATTGAAGCGATGAAGAACATCCATATATTGGGAGTGCGCGACTTTGTAAATCCTGAAGCTGACATTTATGCGGAGAGTAGCCATGGTATGTCCGTACTCTCCTGCATGGCGATGAATCAGCCGAATGTGATGATTGGCACGGCCCCCGAAGCGGCTTACTGGCTGTTGCGCAGCGAAGATGAATACTCGGAGAGTCTGGTGGAACAGGACTATTGGGCGGCGGCAATCGAATTTGCCGATAGCGTAGGCGTCGATGTAGTGAATACCTCCCTCGGATATTATTCATTTGATGATCCTACAAAGAATTATTGTTACCGTGACTTGAACGGGCATCATGCGCTGATGTCTCGTGAGGCCGCAAAAGCAGCCGATAAAGGAATGGTAGTGGTGTGCAGTGCAGGCAATTCCGGCGCCGGTTCTTGGAAGAAGATTACTCCTCCGGGAGATGCTGATAACGTGATTACGGTAGGTGCTATTGCTAAAGATAGGGAGCTGGCTCCATTCTCTTCCATAGGAAACACATCTGACGGTCGGGTGAAACCGGATGTCGTTGCCGTAGGATTGGGAGCAGATGTTATGGGAACGGACGGCAATCTTCATCGTGCCAACGGCACCTCTTTCTCTTCCCCGATCATGTGCGGAATGGTGACTTGCCTGTGGCAGGCTTGCCCGAAGTTGACGGCTAAAGAGATTATCGAACTGGTTCGCCGCTCGGGCGACAGGGCTGATTTTCCGGATAATATATACGGATATGGCATTCCTGATTTGTGGAAAGCATATCTCGAATCCTCTTCCAAGGAAAGCAAATAGCATAAGTCGTGTATGAGAAGCATGATAGATGATATGGATAAGCTGAAACACCCCTCCGATGCCAGCTCTTCGGGAGAGGGTGGGGAGAGGCTTTCCCTTTTGGAACTGAATGCGCTTGTACGTCGTAGCTTGGAGCAATGCCTGCCCGATGAATATTGGATACAGGCAGAGTTGAGTGATGTCCGTACCAATACGACCGGTCACTGCTACTTGGAATTTGTGCAGAAAGATCCTCGTAGTAACAGCCTTGTGGCGAAGGCACGCGGTATGATATGGAATAATATCTATCGTTTGTTGAAACCCTATTTCGAAGAGACTACCGGACAGGCATTTGCCTCCGGCATCAAAGTGTTGGTGAAAGTAACGGTACAGTTTCACGAGCTCTACGGTTACAGTCTGACTGTGCTCGACATCGACCCTGCATATACTTTGGGAGACATGGCCCGCCGACGTCGGGAAATATTATTGCAGTTGGAAGAGGAAGGAGTGCTGACCCTGAACAAAGAGCTGGAAATGCCTCTTCTCCCGCAGCGTATTGCTGTCATATCTTCTGCCACCGCCGCCGGATACGGTGACTTCTGCCATCAGTTGCGGCATAATCCCGGCGGGTTCTTTTTCTATACGGAGCTTTTCCCGGCTTTGATGCAGGGAAATCAGGTGGAAGAATCAGTATTGGCAGCTTTAGACCGTATCAATGCCCGTATGGATGATTTCGATGTTGTCGTTATCATCCGTGGCGGTGGGGCGACTTCCGATTTATCCGGCTTTGACACCTATCTGTTGGCGGCTGCCTGCGCACAATTCCCGTTGCCGATCATCACCGGAATCGGGCATGAGCGGGATGATACTGTCCTTGACTCAGTGGCGCATATCAGGGTGAAAACCCCGACGGCCGCCGCCGAACTGCTGATTCATAGAGTCATGGAGGTTGCCGACCGTTTGGAGGAGCTGTCCGTTCGTGTTCAACAGGGAGCTTATGCAATGCTTGAACAGGAATGGCGGAGGCTGGAGACTCTTCAAACCCGTATTCCGAACCTTGTAAACAGGAAACTTGCCGATGCCCGTTTTGCTTTATTGGCGGCCAAGAAAGACCTGTCGCAAGTGACAATGGCTCTGTTGGCCCGTCAGCGGCATCGACTTGAGCTTCTGCAACAGCGTATTGCGGATGCCTCTCCCGATAAATTATTGAGCCGGGGATATAGCATTACGCTAAAGGACGGCAAAGCTGTGACAGACGTCTCCTCATTGAATCCGGGAGACAGGTTAGTCACTCGTTTCGCTAAGGGAGAAGCCCGGTCCGTGGTGGAATGACAGATACCGGGACAGAATTTGTAAAAGAAACATTAACCATTAATAACCAATTATCGTGGCAGCAAAGAAAGAGACATATCTTCAGGCGATGGAACGCCTTGAAAAGATCGTTCGTCAGATAGATAATAACGAACTGGATATAGATATTTTGGGTGAGAAAATCAAGGAAGCCAATGAAATAATAGCCTTCTGTACTGCAAAACTGACGAAAGCGGACAAAGAAGTTGAAAAATTATTGAGAGAAAAGCGGCAATCTGAAGAATAAAAGCTATTTTTGCGAATCAAAGATTAAGAAAAAATAAACTAATACATTACAATATGAAAGAAATAGACTGGGCTAATCTGTCGTTTGGATATATGAAGACAGATTACAACGTACGGATTAATTTCCGTAACGGAGCATGGGGAGAATTGGAAGTCAGTAGTGATGAGTACTTGAATCTGCACATGGCTGCTACATGTCTGCACTATGGACAGGAAGCATTCGAGGGCTTGAAGGCATTCCGCGGAAAAGACGGTAAGGTGCGTATCTTCCGTCTGGAAGAGAATGCGGCTCGTCTGCAGTCTACTTGCCAGGGAATCCTGATGGCTGAGCTTCCTACCGAACGTTTCAAAGAAGCTATTCTGAAAGTCGTGAAACTGAACGAGCGTTTCATTCCGCCTTATGAGACGGGGGCTTCTCTCTACATTCGTCCGTTGCTCATCGGCACAAGCGCACAGGTAGGCGTACATCCGGCAGACGAATATATGTTTGTGGTATTCGTGACTCCGGTAGGTCCGTACTTCAAGGGTGGTTTTTCTACCAATCCGTATGTCATCATCCGCGAATACGATCGTGCCGCTCCTCATGGAACAGGTATCTATAAAGTCGGCGGTAACTATGCGGCCAGTCTCCGTGCCAACAAGAAAGCGCATGATTTGGGCTATTCCTGCGAGTTCTATCTCGATGCCAAGGAAAAGAAATATATTGATGAATGTGGTGCTGCCAACTTCTTCGGTATTAAGAATAACACGTATATCACTCCGAAATCCACTTCCATTCTGCCCTCCATCACCAACAAGAGCCTGATGCAGTTGGCAGAAGACATGGGACTTAAAGTAGAACGCCGTTCGGTGCCGGAAGAGGAATTGGAGACATTCGAAGAAGCCGGTGCATGCGGAACGGCTGCGGTAATCAGTCCGATTCAGCGCATTGATGATTTGGAAAACGGAAAATCATACGTTATCTCCAAAGACGGCAAGCCGGGTCCTATCTGTACGCAGTTGTACAACAAGCTGCGCGGAATCCAGTACGGAGACGAGCCGGATACGCACGGATGGGTCACTATTGTAGAGTAATGAAATTCAAGTAACACACAGTCTTTCTAATACCAGATTATCATGCTAAAAGAGAATTCAGAATTACGTGCCGAAGCACGTCAGGCACTTCAAGGTAAGTGGCTTATGGCAGCCGTTGCTGCACTTATTTATTCGGCTATTGCCGGTGGCTTGTCTTCAATCCCAGGGATAGGATTGGTCGGAGCGCTGTTGGTCGGACTACCCATCGCATACGGACTCGCAGTATTAATGCTTAGCGTGTATCGAGGAGCTGATGACATTGACTTCGGAATATTGTTTGAAGGCTTCAAGGACTATGGACGGATTTTGGGAACTAAAGTTTTGCAGGCTGTTTATACATTTTTGTGGACACTGTTGCTTATAATCCCCGGTCTCATCAAGGCCTATTCTTATGCAATGACGGATTTTATTCTGAAAGATAAACCGGAGATGAAGAACAATGCGGCTATCGAAAAGAGTATGGCCATGATGGACGGCTACAAAATGAAACTTTTCTTGCTCGATTTGAGTTTCATCGGTTGGTTTATCC
>CAKUYM010000329.1 GCA_934716785.1 uncultured Bacteroides sp.
ATCCAGGGATGTTCCCGTTTTCTATGCGTGGCATCTTGCATATTTCTTGCAACTGCTCGAAAGCAGACGTAGTATGTGAACGAAACTTGTGTGCCTCGTCCACTAATACCAAATCGTATTCATCAGCATTCCAATAATTGTAATTTTCTTCGTCAAGTACCTTTGACAAACTGCCATTAGAGATGAATTTAGCATATTTGTCTATTCCAAAATCCTTAAATGTAGCTTTCCAGTTTTGTTCTACAGCAGGAGGATAAACTACCAGAATTTTTGTTTTTTCTCGTCCATTCTCTATCAAGAATTTCTTGGCTATCATTGTAGCAATAACAGTTTTTCCCAAACCAACAACATCTGCAAGGAAAAAACCATCATAACGAATAAGCTTCTGATATCCTTCAATGACTGCATCCATTTGATAGTCATACTTTGTATACCCTTCTGGCATATCAAAAGGATTGTTGTCATCGGTTGCCAACACACGGTCTGAGAAGTACTCCATTAACATTTTGATGTAAAGATCGTAAGGCTTTACGTCTCCTTTTAGATATGTTCTATCTAAAGCTGTCTTCACATCATCTGCTGTTATAATGCAACCTTCTGCTTCTTTCCATAATTGTTCAAACTCATCTTTAGCAAACTTCACATCGTCGTATCGGTCAAGTTTGACATTAAACTCATACTGTTTATCTTCTGATATACCAAGCCCGTTTCCAGATAAGTTGCTTGAGCCAGTAATGGTAATACCTTGTACATATTGGTTAAAATTATCAGGATAAAGCACATATAATTTGGCATGAATTTTCTTTGATGGATGTGCGCGTAATTCAAGTTTGCCATCTATTAAGTCTTGAATCATTTGAAACATTCCATTTTCTACTTCTTTGTTGTAGTTTGATTGTTCTATATCCTTGCGTATTTTACGTAGACAGTCTTCTTTTACTTCCTCCTCTGCACCAAAGAATATTTTTCCTTGGTTTGCAGCCTGCGCTATGTATTTATCAACATCGATACCTACAAGAATTCTTACCTTATTGATATTATCCAAAAATGGACGCAACGAGAAATACCCTGATGCTCGTAGGAATCCTACGACAGCATCAAGATTCTTAATATGATGGTTGTGATGTAAAACACCCTCAAACTCTTTCATAAGAGTATTCCCATTTTTGTTCGTAAAGAAATTTGAAGATATTGTGGGTGATTCATTTTTTATATTTTCTTCCATGTTGCAATAATTTTAATGGTATGAATATTTTCTTTGTTGAGCTCTTCCTTTGAGACTATTACTCTGTCGCTTATGGACGATATGCCTACAAACAAGGAAAGAACGAGCAACATGACACAAGGGCAGAGTGCTAATAATGCTATTTTCATATTATTTCATGTTTAGTCCTTTAAACATGAAAGTGGTATAACCTTAACGCCATCAGGAC
Organism: uncultured Bacteroides sp.; assembly: GCA_934716785.1. Classification (GTDB taxonomy): domain Bacteria; phylum Bacteroidota; class Bacteroidia; order Bacteroidales; family Bacteroidaceae; genus Bacteroides. Next base: position 1,434 of record CAKUYM010000329.1, read on the forward strand.
GAGTGTAAGCCATTTCTCCGCCAGTAATAACAAGCATTAAATCCGGTTCACGGAGTTTGATTTGTTTCTCTGTATTGTTATGTTCCTGCACCAGTTGCTTGATTTCTTTCAGGTGCTCTGCTCCTTCTTCAATCTCCCGACTACCCAGTTTGAACTCTATTAGTGCATATCTGCCATCTTCAAGATGAAGTACGGCATCTGCTTCAAGATTATACCTGTCATGGTAATATGAAAGTGAGCCGCCAAGTGACAGAGAATAAGCTTTCAGGTCACGGATAGCCATACACTCAAACAAGAATCCAAATGTCTTCAAATCAGTGTAAAGTGTCTCGGGAGACAATCCTAATGCGGCAACAGCAATGGATGGGTCAACAAACTCACGCTTGGAGCCGCGGCGGATTGCGGATGCAGAACGTATGGCAGGACTCCATGCTTCAATATCCTGTATGACGAATAGTCGTTGAAGGGTATCTAAATAGATGTCGAATGATGTGGTGCTAACACCTTCCAGATGTTCATTGACATCTTTGAACACTACGCTCTTTTTTGCCAATGTCGATATGTTGCGGGCATAGCTTTGAAGTATCGTACTTGCTATTTTCTCATTTCTCTTTATTCCATCTATCGTTGAGATGTCTGTATCGCATATAGAACGTACATAGTTCTTGGCAATCTGTAGTTTTGCTTTGTCAAATTTGGCATTAAGTGAAGCTGGCCATCCACCACGACAAGCAACAAATATCAATTCCTCGATAGACATATCAGAGGTCGTTCCATCTACATCTAAATCTGGCTCGTCAAACAGTTTTTTGAGAGATATTTTTCCATTTGACTCCAAAGACTCATAAAGACTCATTGGAAGCATTTGCATCTTGGCAATTCTTCCACTACCGGAATGTTTGATATATTCACTTCTTTTCTTGGGATCAATAGAGTTAGAACCTGTCATGATAAATTGCCCAAACTCATTTCGTTTGTCGACCATAGCTCGTACAGAATCCCACAACACAGGAGCCTCCTGCCATTCGTCTATCAAACGAGGAGTGGCACCTGCAAGAAGAAGCGAAGGTTTAATTGCAATTGTAGCTTGATATTTATCACGCATATCAGGGTCTTGTAGGCGAATAATGCTATTAGCCTGCTGTTCCGCAGTCGTGGTCTTACCACACCATTTGGGACCTTCTATAAGCACTGCTCCTGAAGAAGCCAATTGTAGGCTCAGAAATTCATCTGCTGTTCTTTTAAGGTATTCCATATCGTTTGCTCTTAGAATTTGGGTGTAAAGATAATGATTTTCTTGAATCGAACAAACTGTTTGGGCTTTTTGTGATATTCTTAGTTGGCTTTTTTGTGATAGAATGCTTTATGTTTTTGTGGTATTTTGATTGGTGTTTTTGTGGCATTTTACTTTGTGTTTTTGTGGTAATCTGCTATGAATTTTTGTGATGACCTTTAATTTGTCTTAAGAATCATCTAAATGCACTTTTTATAAAGCAGCCATTGTCTTTCTCCAAAATTCCTACAAAATCGCTTTCTACTTTTGCGGAAAACGAGATTGGATATGGATAAGTTATTTTTATTGTTCTCATTAAGTTTTATCAGCCTGTACTTACACGGGCAGGAGGAAAGCGGCAGGTCTCTGCACTACTATATAGAGACTGCCAAGGAGAATAGTCCGTTGATTGCGGACTACCGGAATCAGACGGAGATGGAACGGGCGGAGCTTGAACGTTTGAAAGCCATGTACACACACTCGAGGGTGGAGCTGAATGGCGACTATCTGTTTGTGCCGGTCGTATCGAAGGATGGTGGGCAGACTGCTTTTAAATGGAATGCGCGGTCGGCCACGGACTATTATGGTTATGACTTGGGCGAAAGCAGCGGCTACCTACATGCCGGAGCGACTTGGACGCAACCTCTTTTGGGCAGGAGCTCATACAAGATAACGCAAGAGCAGGCGCAAATCAATATGGATATGGCAAACCACCGCATCCGTATGGAGGAGCATCAGTTGGAGCGTTCCGTAACGGAGCAGTATCTGCTCTGTCTGCTCGACAAGGCGCAGATGGATTTTGCGGATTCCGTTAGTTCCGTAATCGGGCATCGTATGGATATCGTCGGCAAACTGGTTGAGAGCGGGTTGGCGAAACAATCGGACATGAAGTTGCTCGCTATCGAACGGGAGGCTAACGAGGAGTTGCGCGCCGCTTCCTGCCAGTCTTACCATACTCATCTGATGGATTTGAATTTGCTTTGCGGCATCAGCGACACGGCCGATGTGGCATTGTCGGACATAGACTTGCCCGTTCTCCGGCTGCATAGCGATGGAGAGCCGAGCCTCTTTGTAGAGCAATATCGACTGGACAGCCTTAACGCTGTGACGGCTCTGCGCTCGTTTAATTTGCAGTACAAGCCTGCACTCAACTTGTTCGTGAACGGTGGTCTGCAAGTGGGCGACTTTGCCGGATGGTACCGGCATTTCGGATGGAGTGCCGGACTGACTTTCTCGTGGACCATCTTTGACGGCAGGCAGAAACGCTGGAAGGAGAAGCAGATGCAATGGCAGCAGAACAGCATCCGTACTTACAAGGACAACTCCGAATATCAAAGAAGCATGAGAATCAGGCAGTGTCTGTCCGAACTTGGCAGATATGACGAAAGGGACAGGGCACTGGCAAATCAGCTTGCGGGGTACGAATCCGTATTGTCCGATTACGGCAGGGAGATGGATGCGGGGCAGGTTTCCGTGTTGGACTATATTACTACGTTGCGCAGCAAGATTCAGACGGAGAAAGACCGCCTGCTGCTACGGACGAACAGGCAGCTTGTCATAGCGGCTTATAATTATTGGAATTGGTAAACTCAACTCATCATCATAGTCAGATATCATCATCACAGTCAACTCATCATCACAGTCAAATATTATCATCATAGTCATGAAGAAATATCAGATAGTCTTATTATCACTTGCATTCGCTCTAAGCGGATGCGGGCAAGGAAACGCATTGAACGGAAATGACGGAAATAACGGAAATAACGGGAGCAACGAAAATGTGGAGGAAGAGGAGCCCGGAACGGCGGTCACACTGACGCATGTGACTTTCGGCAAGATTGAGAAGAAAATCATACTGTTTGCCACTACGGCATATCAGAACAAATCGGTGGTGGGCGCGCCGATTCCCGCATTCATTGCGGAGGTTCTCGTGCAGCCCGGTTCGAGGGTGAAGGCCGGACAGATTCTTTGCCGGATAGAGAGCAAAGAGCAGCATGCTTTGGGGAATGGCAGCGGGGCGCTCATCCCGATAAAAGCGGAGCGTGACGGCATTGTGCTCGATGTGTTGCAGCAGGCGGGAAGTTACGTGACCGAGGGGACGGTGCTATGCTCCGTTGCCGAAACCGGAAGTCTCGTTTTCGAACTTAACGTCCCTTACGAGCAGCAACGGTATGCACGCAACGGGAGCAGGTGTGCAT
>CAKUYM010000330.1 GCA_934716785.1 uncultured Bacteroides sp.
GGGGAGAGCGGCGGACAGGCGGATGTATATTATTCATTCCGTCCCGCGTCGGATAAAAGCAAGTATTGGAATTTGCATGCGAATGTATCTATGTATTATTCGGACAAAAAATTGACCAAAGAGTCGCGCCTGATGTGGAGGGATATTAATGTCGATGTGGAGCACCGTTGGAACAAACGTTGGAAAACGGCGGCACTGTTTTCTGTGCAGGAGTGGAGCCCTTCTCACGGGATGACGGACATCACGTATGCTTCGAACATTTTCGTGCTTGACAATACCTATAAGATAAACCGGAAGATGGCATTGCGGATGGAACTGCAATATCTCTATTCTTCGGATTATGAAAAAGACTGGATGGCCGCACTTGTGGAATTCAGTATTGCACCGCGCTGGAGTTTCAGTGTGAGTGATATGTATAACAACGGTTCTACCAAAATCCATTATTACAATGGATCCGTGAGCTATACGAAAAAGAATACCCGTGTGCAGTTGGGATACGGAAGAAACCGTGCTGGTTATGTTTGTTCGGGAGGAGTTTGCAGGTACAGTCCGGCATATACAGGGGCGAATCTTGTATTGACTTCTTCTTTTTAAAGAATGATTATTATTTATATCTAAAATGATTGATTATGAAAAAGTTTAATTTGTTGGGACTTTTGGCTATGTTCTGCGGGTGCTTGTGCTTGGGTGCTTGTTCAGGGAATGACGGTGAAGGTGAAGAACCGGGGAATGGCGGAGGAACCGGTATTGAAGGAAAATTAGTCTTATCTGCTTCTGCTTCATATATTAGCAATGACGGACGGGATGCCGTCGAATTTACAGTAAAGAAAGGTGATACGGATGTGACTGATAAAGCTAAGATTTATCAAGGGAGTACACAGTTCGAAGGAACTATTTTTACGACTACGGTGGTAGGAGAGTATACGTTCTTTGCAAGTTATGAGGGTGACATATCAGAGAAAATAACAATAAAGGCAATTGTAGGAGGCGTTCCCGCTCTGCCGGATGATCCGCAGCCGGACAAGTTTGCCGGATTCAAGCATCGTGTATTGGCGGTACAGTCTACCGGGACATGGTGTCAGTATTGTCCTTTTATGACAGCGGGGATTAAAAGCTATCTGTCGGAAGAAGGGAATGGGGAAAAGACAGTTTTTGTGGCGGCTCACAATGGAGACGGGATGGCAAATAAATATGCGGATGCCGTCAATACATGGGTAGGCGTCAATTCTTATCCGACCCTGTCTCTGAATTTGGACAGTAGAAATAAGGTTAATCATCAAAATATACCGTCCACTACGGCATCGTCTATTGCCGGGGCGGTCTCTACAGTGTTGCGGGATAATGCGAATGTGGGGATTTCAGCGACAGTAGTAGGAACAGAAAATGGTGGCACACTGACAGTGAACGCCAAGGTGAAAATAGGGACGGATGCCAAATATCGCATTGCAGCTTGGTTGTTGGAAGATGGCATTCAAGAAGCGCAGACGAATAGTACCGGACTTACGGACGAGAACAACTTCTCCATACATGACAATGTGTTGCGTATCAGTTCTGCAACAAGTGCCTACGGTGTACAGTTGGGCGAAAGTGATTCTTCATCTAAGGGCAGTGTGAAGGAGTATGTCTGTACATTGAATTTAGCTGAAACAAAGGTTGTTTCACTGGCAAAGTGCAGGGTCGTGATTTTCGTCACTACTCCGAAAGACGGAAAGTTCGTAGTGGATAATGTGGTTACTTGTCCGATTAATGGAAGTGTGGCTTTTGAGTATGAGTAATGCACTTGTGAAAATAGAGAATTGGGTATCCGGTTGCCGGTTATATCTCTGGTGTCTGTTATTGTTTGTGTCAGGATGTAGCGATGGCAATGACGGAGAGGAACCACACCCGCCTTTTCTCGAAACTGCCGCTTCTGCTTATGAGGGTATAGATGCGGATGGTGCCACGCTTACGGTCTCTGTAAGAAGCAATGTGGAATGGATGGTGGAGAGTGACAAGGTCTGGTGTACGGTACTTTCTGGAAGTACCGGTTCCGGTAATGCGGACATTCAATTGGATATTACCGAAAATCTTACACAGGATGCACGTATGGCTACGGTAAGAATCTCATCTGTGGATAAGACTTTGGATATTACGGTGACTGTCATTCAGGTAGCACCCCGGTTTGTTGCCGGTGCCCATTATAAGTTGCCTGTTGTATTTCAGGTGTTGTATGTCAATAAGAATGATATCAATCAATACGTGCGTCCCGGACATCTGCAAGAAGTTATAGACAGGGTGAACAAACTTTATCAGGAGTCCGGACAGGAGTTGAACTTGGAGTTTGTGATGGCGACGGAAGATCCGGAAGGCAATGCTCTTGAGGAGCCGGGAGTAAACCGGGTCGGGTGGACTACCGGCAAGATGGATTGTGAGGAGTTTATGAATAGCCGTGAGAAGCGTCATCTCGATTTGATTTGGGATCCGGACCGTTATATCAACATCATGCTGTATACTTTTTCGAACTTGAGCATTTTGGGCATCGCTCAGTTTCCTTTTACCGTTTATCCGGATGAATTGCAAGGGTGCAGCGTGTGGCAAGGTGGTGTACCCGGTCAGGCGAACCTGAACCGTCCGCAGTGCATTTCCATCAACAACAAGTATATTTATGACATCGGGGCTTCTCTGAGCCCGGAAAACCCGGCGGGAACGGACACGTATGTGATTGAAACCATCGGACATGAATTAGGACATTATTTGGGCTTACGGCATACGTTTTCTGAAACGTTTTCCGGGTGTTCGGATACGGATTTCTGTGAGGATACTCCCACTTACGACCGGAGTGTCTATATCCGTTTGTTGCAATCCTACGGCTTAAATTATATGCAGCATCTTGACAAGTTGGTCATGCGCTATGATTGTATGCGAGGTGGTGAATTTGTATCGGATAATATCATGGATTATTCCATTTCATATTTTAATGCTTTCTCGTCCAACCAGGCAGAACGGATGCGTTATATACTGGAGCACGGGGCGTTTATTCCCGGTCCGAAAGACCGGCAGACGGTAACAAGGACAAGAAGCACGGGGATGCTTGAGCTTCCGATAGAGATAATGAAATGATTGTATTACTAATTAAATTAGAGAGTTATGAAAAGATTAATGAAAAGATGGGTGGCATTTCCTATGTTGGTATTAGGATGCCTGATGGGGACTGCGGCTTGTGGTGATGATGATGAGAAGACGGTTGAAGTGCCGAAAGCCGAATTTGAATTGAATGCTGAAAGCGTATCAATGGCTGCTGACGGTGGAAGTTCTTCCATTGCTTATACTCTGAAGGATGCGGGTGCTAATTCTGCTATCAGTGCAACTTCGGATCAGCAATGGGTGAGTAACTTCAAGACTGCTACGGCAGGTAAGATTACCTTTGATGTCGCAGCCAATCCAGAGGCAAAAGAGCGTGAGGCTAAAATCACCGTTGTCTATTCGGATGATACGAATGAGGATATCAAAACCTCCTTTACTGTCAAGCAATCGGCTGCCGATCTCGATTTCGTGCTTACGATAGGGGAGGTTGGTTCCAGTTGGATAAAACTGAGTTTGACTCCGAAAGATAATAGCATGCGTTATATGTTAGCGGCTCTTCCGGTGGATGATTTGGATGGATATACAAGTGATGAAGCCTTTGTGGATAGTGAGATGTCTATGCTACAGGATCTTGCCGATTATGTTGGAATCACATTGGAGCAAGTTATTAATATTCTGTTCTCAACAGGTCCGATTACAGACGAAGCGATAACATTGCTGGCACCTGACACGGAATATTATGTATATTGCTATGGTATCAATAGTGATAATGAATTGGCTACGTCTCTCGTTAAGCAGAAAGTGACTACACCGGCAGCGACCCTTGTGGATAATGAGATAACGATTGACATCGTTGAAGTGACGGATCGTAGTGCGACGGCAAATGTAACAACCACTACGTTGGATTCCTACGTATTGGTGTATGCACCATCTGCCGGGATTGCCGGAGCGACAGATCAAGAGCTATTGGAAGAACTATTGGCTGCGAACTTCCAAGCGCAGGCTGGAAATGATGATAATGCGGTGTTTGATAATTTAACACCGGATACGGAGTACACGGTTATAGCCTTAGGATGTGCGGGTGGAGTAGCTACTACCGGACTGGTGAAAGCGACATTTAAAACTAAGGAAGGAGAGGGCCCAAATGTAACTTACAGTTTGCCGGATAAGAAATATTTTGATGCTTTGGAAGTGAAGGAACTGTATCCTTCTATGTTCTCGCCAGAGATGACGATTACGGCAAATGATGTAATTATTGCTGCCAATATAAAGGCAGACGGTGCCAAAAGAGTGTATTCTGCCATATTCACTAAATCATTACTTGATGAATTGGAGGAAACTAACGGCACTTTGACAGAAGAGCTTTATCGTAGTTTAGTGTTATACTATGGAGAAACTTACAGCAATATACTTACAATAGTTGAATATGACCTTCCTTTAGTATTGGTAGGTGTGGCTATAGATGCGAACGGTTACTATAGCAAGGTATATAAAGAAGAGATAACGATTACAGCAAATGACGTATCTCCGGTTAGCGAATTCGAATACTACTTGACAGCAAGCAGAAGGCTTAACTCTCTTCTACCTGATGCAAGTGTTTCTTCAATGAAGAGTGTGCTTATGAAGAATCGTACGGACAACAACAGATTTAAATCATATACGAGGAAGTCGGTTCGTAGTCCGCTGAAGAAATGACATATGTAATATGTCTGTAAGCGAGCGCGCTTAAAGTGGGCTAAATCATAGTGTCCAAAAGATTTAGCTTTACATTAATTGTTTCGGAATAGCTGTTTTGTGATAAAACGGCTATTCTTTTTTATTTGAGTTT
>CAKUYM010000331.1 GCA_934716785.1 uncultured Bacteroides sp.
GTAGTAGATAATTCTTCTGTATTAAATCTATAAAATGATATTCTTCTTTCTTGCAGTCTTTTTACAATAAAATCAGAAGTTATATCATTTTTATTAGTTATAATTAACACTTTCGTCATCTCGTTCCCTCGCAACAAATGTTTTTGAATACAACTCTAAATAGAAACTGTCATCATCTCGCTCTCTTGCAACTTTAGTTTTCGTTTGCAATTCGAGCATATCCAAACTCTCATCATTACTCTCTCTTACTACCCTTGTATGAGTAAGCAATGAAATATCTTCAGAAGATGATTCAATAAATGGTATTGTCTTATCACCAACTGTAATCATATTAAGTCCCTTTTCGAAATCATATCGATATATTGGCTTTATATCTACTTCTCTTTTAATTGCATATTCTAAAATAAGTGCTTTCATCTTTATTCTTTTATTACAAATATATGAAAAAAGAATGAATCTAGCGAATTATTTCTTAACTTTGTAGAAATATAAAAATAATAAGTTGCATGAATCAATATATGACATTAACTCCACAAGAAAAAACTATTAAGAATTTCCTTATAAAATGCGCTATTAGCAAAAAGTTCATCACATATCAAAATCTATCTAGAATTCTCAAACTAGGTTTAGATATGAATATCCCTAAAGATAGAACTACCATTGGAGAACTTTTATGTAATGTTTCAAGATCTGAACTCCAAGAACAACAAAACGCTCCTATATTATCAGCATTAGTACTCACTATTAATGAAAAATCCCAAGGGGACGGCTTCTACAAGTTGTGTGAAGAATTAGGATATGGAGAGTGGCAACAACTAAAGCGGAATGAAAAATTTTCAAAAGAACGAATAGATGAATGTTATGAGTTCTATTCTAAGTTAAAAAAGTAATTCAACCATAATAGATAGCAAAGCCTACATAATTTTCCATTAAATATGATGGCTTTGCTATTTTTTTCGATATCTGGTCATCACCAACAAATTTTCTCTTTAAGCAATATTACACACTGTCATTTTGTCACAATTCCAATTAAGCATCACTGACAATATTACTTACACATACATAGAAGTTAAATAGTGTTTCCAATCCTTATTCATTCTTCCTTTTAAGCATTTAATAACATCTTAGATAGAATTCTAATTTTCAACTGATTAAATCATAAAGAGCAAACTTCCATTAATAAAAGCAAGAGTTTGGCACGCTACGGAGGTGCAATCTTTGTGAACAGGTTACTGACAAGTGGTCCGGTCATTTGACAGAGCGTCATATTCTGTAATCAGATAAAAAGCAGCAGAAAATCACTCATGACGCTTTGTCATATAGAAATACAACGGAACGACCCTTGAAAAGTAATAATAGAATAATTAATACGTTGAATATATGATTAAAATTAAAACATGCTACACCGTAGCAAATCCTAAATTCTCTCTTAAAGACTCTAATGCAGAGTTCTCCGCAATAAGAATGCGTGTATTTATTAATAAGGTAAGATTAAACATTCACCTTCCGGCTGAATACAAAATCAAACCATGCCATTGGGATAACGCCACAGGAAGAGCAATCTAAGATCCTAAGCGGAATCCAAACTTAAAAGGAAATCCATTATTGCAGGTGCAATTGCGTAATATCAATAAAGAGATAGAAAGAACACTTAATCTCTTCATTTGGGTAATGGAAAACTTCAAGTTACACAACATACAACCAATGGCAGACCAAGTGAAAGCTGAAATGATGAAAGAGCTGAATAGAGTGCAAATAGAAAGCAAACGCACCTTTACAGATTTCATTTCCTATATTGACTTCTTCATAACCTTATGTAGAGAGGGTTCAATTTTAAATGATAAGGGGGCAAAGCTAGTTCCGGGTTCAATACGAAACTACGTTTCAACGCAAAGTGCATTGAAAAGATACTCAAAAGATCGTAACGTAAAATTAACTTTAGAATCTATTAATATGGATTTCTATAATGACTTTGTTAGTTATTTAAACGAAACTAAGCACTCTCGTGGGCTGTATCGCCCTAGTGTAATCGGTAAATTCATAAAAAACATCAAGGTGTTTATGAGATATGCAAACGAGAATGGATATACCATCAATGATGATTTCAAGAAAAAAGATTTCAAAGCGTTTCGTGAAGATGCCGAATCAATCTATCTGAATGAAAGCGAATTAGAGAAACTCTATACTTTAGAACTCCCAGACAATCAAGCACAGGTAAGAGATGGCTTTCTAATAAGTTGCTATACAGGACTTAGATATAGTGACATTGCCCGTCTTGCAGCAAAGCATATTAATTTCCAAGAAGAGACTATTACAATTGTTACTCAAAAGACAGCCACAAAAGTTGTTATCCCAATTCATCCCGTTGTAAAAATCATCTTAGAGAAATATGGCAATAAGCCCCCTGTAATACAATGTAACCAAGCAACTAATCGTATGCTTAAAAAGATATGTCGCAAAGCTGGAATTACTGAAAAGATTAATATAATGGAAACAAAAGGAGGAATACGGCAAGAAGTTACCTATGAAAAATGCGAAATGGTAACATCTCATACAGCAAGAAGAAGTTTTGCTTCCAACGCTTCAAAGAAGGGGATTCCCTCCTTAGCAATCATGCAGATTACAGGACATAAAACCGAGAGTAGCTTCATGCGTTACGTTAGAATAACCAAGGAAGAAAATGCAAAAATGCTATTAAATCATGATTTTTTTAGATCAACAATCTAGTTTTACAACCAAAATGTTAATGGTTTAAAGCAAGTACAGTATCTTAGAACAAAATATTATATTATGGATTCAACAACGTTAAAAGAACTACTCAAGTATGATGGGGCAGAATTTCCCAAGAAAGAAATAAAACTCCCTCTACAGTCAGTATGGGAGTATCTGGGTTATCTTGAAATTTCCCTTGATTGTTTCAAATTGGCAATACAACATTTAGATGCTGATTTTTTTATGATTACTTCTCAAATAGGCTTCTTCTCCAAAGAAAAAATAGAAGATTTCATAAGTAATAACGGGTATCAACAATGCAATGAAGAAATCTGTTCTTTTGAACTCTTTAACAAACAGATATATTACGATGGAAATCTACTTTATAAGTTGTCATGCGAAGATTTGATGGAGAAGTATCTTCTTGAAGAGCATAAACAAATACTTGGATATGATGCATTAAACGCTCCCCTAAAAAAGAACATAATTGAAAACGGATACTACAGAATAGATGAATTTCCTCATATTAAAAATCAAAAATATAAAAATGATTTTTTCAGATTCTTTACAGACAAGGAAATATTCCAAGAATTGTATGAATGCGCAAAGTCTGAAAAGAAAGAAATTACAGACTTTAGTACCTTATTAAATAGCAAACTTCAACTGCTTAACAGCAAGCTATGTGGATTCTCCGAAGAGCTAATCTCACATTTAACTAATCAAACCTTAATTCATTGGTATATTCTGCTACAAAAACACATTGGAAATGCCATGTCTTTATTAACAGATTCCTCAGTCAATAAAATAGATACAAAACAAATAGTTTATATTATCAAATCTTTATTTGAGTACTATTTAGATGTTGACACAAAAGAAGTTTCTTTCGTTGAATTTACCAGAAACTTAGTTGGAACCACCTACAGTACAGCAGAAAAATATCTCCGTTCTCCCACAATGGGTTATAAAGAAACACCTTTTACTAATAATTGGATAGAAGTAATAGAACTACTGGATAAATTGGATACAGAAAATCCAAAAGTACGGGAGTTTATTCGATTCATTCTTGAAGAAAAGTATCGTCAGAAAAAAGGATTGAGCCATGATTTGCAAACAAAAATAAATGGCTTCATCGCAAAATACCCCTAATTTAACGACATTCCATTTTATAAACTACACGATGGCATATCCTCACACGGTATGCCATTTTTATTTCTATAAATCAAATACTTACCTAAAGCATTCGACTTACTTCTACATAAACCTTTTTTTTGCCTCAGAATAAAACTAACGAAATTCAGAATAAACCAGCCATTTTACGGAATAAGCTTATCCCCTGTAAACCTGCACTTTGCCATACCTTTGCATCGTTGAAGTTGCGCAACTCTTCAAATCAAAACGATTAATAATAAAAAATAGAAAACAGATGAAAAAGAAAATCTTTATTCTTGAAGACCCAGAAGAACTGATGATCCAATTCGGTTCACAGGTAAGGAATACTATCAAAGAAGAGTTAGCCGATGCCCAGAAGAGAGCAACAAAAAAATCCACTACTAATACTTATATGAGTAGACAAGAAGTCTGCGAACTTTTACACATATCTTATTCAACTTTACATCGGTGGGTGAACTTAGAGATTCTGGTATGTTACAAAATTGGTAGACGTTCTCTCTTCAAAGCAAAGGAAGTTGAAGCTACTTTAGTCAAATTAAACGTGGGAGGAGGGCTTGGATATGGATACTAAACAACAATCAACTTCTATGCTTGAAATGGTAACTCAAAGTATTAACAACTTTGAGCAAGCTACTCAGCCAACTATACTGCCGACCTCTTCAAGTCCAGAAGAAGTTATAGAACATCTAATCAGTTGCGCTCGTCCCATCGATTTTGATGCGATTGCAAATAATCCGGATGGTAAAAAAGCCAATGTAATACAAAAAACAGTTATAACAATAGACGAATTCAAAAAGATAGCTGACCAAAATAACCGCAATATAACAATTATAAAAGGAGAGATATTCATATATAACGGAGTGTATTGGCAGAATCTTGAAGAAAATGAAGCCAAATATCTTCTAGGAAAAGTGGCAGAAGCAATGAACTATGATTCCATTGATTCACAATTCTATCGCACAAGAGATCGCTTATATAACCAACTACACTCTGCAGCTTACACC
>CAKUYM010000332.1 GCA_934716785.1 uncultured Bacteroides sp.
GTCCTGTACTGTCCGGACGTTGCACTCTCTCCCCGGCCTCTTCCCGAAACGAAGGAAGCAAACCTTTCCGGCTTTACTTCTGTTTCTACGAACAGAATGAAAAAGCAGATTATGACTACTATATGTTACCGGATATCTTTGCCAAAGTTGACAAAAAATGAAAAGGATCTATTTATTAATCAGTCTATTAATCGGTTGCATTTATATACATGCAGCCATTTATAACGTTAAAGACTTCGGAGCCAAAGCGGATGGAAAAACGATTGATTCCCCTGCCATCAATCGCGCTATTGAAGCGGCTGCGCAGACCGGAGGAGGTACTATTTATCTACCTGCCGGAGATTATGCGTGTTATTCCATCCGGCTAAAAAGTAACATTCATTTGTATCTGGAACAAGGCGCATGCATCCTTGCCGCCTTTCCGAGCAAAGAGGGAGGATATGATACCGCCGAACCGAATGAGCATAATAAGTATCAGGATTTCGGTCACAGCCATTGGAAAAACTCTTTAATTTGGGGAATCGAACTGGAGAATATTACGATCAGTGGTCCCGGCTTAATCTACGGCAAAGGCTTGACCCGTGAAGAGAGCCGCCTGCCGGGTGTAGGCAATAAGGCAATCAGCCTGAAAGATTGCAGAAATGTGACCCTGAAAGATTTATCCATGCTACATTGCGGACATTTCGCTTTATTGGCTACCGGAGTTGATCATCTGACGATTCAGAATCTGAAAGTAGACACCAACCGAGACGGCTTCGATATTGATTGCTGCCGGAACGTACGTATCAGCCAATGCACGGTGAACTCCCCTTGGGATGATGCCATTGTATTGAAAGCCTCTTATGGATTAGGACGCTTCCAAGATACGGAAAATGTGACGATCAGCGATTGTTATGTCAGCGGCTTTGACAAAGGCAGTGTAATGGACGGCACTTGGCAGCTGGACGAACCACAGGCTCCCGATCATGGTTTCCGTACGGGACGCATCAAGCTCGGCACAGAAAGTAGTGGCGGTTTCCGCAATATCGCGATTACGAACTGTATTTTTGACCATTGCCGCGGATTGGCATTAGAAACGGTAGACGGAGGACATCTGGAAGATATTGTAATCAGCAACATCACAATGAGAAATATAGTCAACGCGCCTATTTTCCTTCGGTTGGGCGCACGTATGCGCAGTCCTGAAGGTACTCCTGTAGGCACCATGAAACGTATTCTTATCAGCGATATCAATGTATGGAATGCCGACAGCCGGTATGCTTCTATCATCAGCGGCATACCGGGAGCCTGTATCGAGGATGTGACTTTCCGTAATATTCACCTTTATTATAAAGGGGGCTACAGTGAAGAGGATGGCAAACGAGTTCCGCCCGAACAGGAAAAAGTATATCCCGAACCGTGGATGTTCGGCACAATTCCCGCCAAAGGATTTTATATCCGTCATGCACGGAATATTACCTTCGACAGCATTCGTTTCCACTTTGAACAGCCGGATGGACGACCGCTCTTTGTTACCGACGATACAGAAAACATAGAATATTGTAATACGCCGAAAGAATGATGAATAAAAGACAATGGATAGTTCTTTGCCTGCTTGCCGCAGGTGGAGTAATGCAAGCGCAGCAATGGCCGGACGCTCCGGTAGAAGCACGTCCCGGTGCCCGATGGTGGTGGCTGGGAAGTGCCGTAGACAAAAAGAACCTGACATACAGTCTGGAAGAATATGCACGCGCCGGAATGGGGGCGGTAGAAATTACTCCCATCTATGGTGTGCAGGGCAATGATGCGAATGAAATTCAATTTCTCTCTCCCCGCTGGATGGAAGTTCTTAAACATACACAGGCGGAAGGAAAGCGTACCGGCATCGAGATTGACATGAATACCGGAACCGGATGGCCTTTCGGCGGACCGGAAGTCAGTGTTGAAGATGCAGCCACTAAGGCTATCTTCCAGACATACAACATAGAGGGAGGCAAAGAGATTGAACAAGATATCAACGTGACCGACCCTAAACAGCAGGCATTTTCCGCACTAAGCCGGGTAATGGCTTACGATGAGAAAGGTAAATGTATCAACCTGACCGCCCACGTAAAAAAAGACAAGCTACAATGGAAAGCACCTGCCGGCAAATGGAAAATCATAGCTCTTTATATCGGTAAGACACAACAGAAAGTGAAACGCGCCGCTCCCGGAGGAGAAGGATATGTGATGAACCATCTCTCAAAGAAGGCTGTAAAGAACTATCTTTCACGTTTCGACCGTGCTTTCAAGAGCAGCCGGACGAGTTATCCCCATACATTCTTCAATGACTCTTACGAAGTGTATCAGGCAGACTGGACAGACGATTTTCTGGAACAATTCGCCCGTCGCCGGGGATACAAACTGGAAGAACATTTCCCCGAATTTCTGGACGAAAGCCGTCCGGAAGTCAGCAGACGTATCGTATCCGATTACCGGGAAACGATTTCCGATTTGTTATTGGAAAACTTTACCTGCCAGTGGGCGGACTGGGCCCATAAGAACGGCAGTATCACCCGCAACCAGGCACATGGTTCGCCCGGCAATCTGATTGATATTTACGCTGCCGTGGATATTCCCGAATGCGAGGGTTTCGGATTGTCTCAATTCCACATCGAAGGATTACGTCAGGACTCTTTGACCAAAAAGAATGATTCGGACCTGTCTATGCTGAAATATGCCTCCTCAGCGGCCCACATTGCGGGAAAGACATACACTTCTTCCGAAACATTCACGTGGCTGACGGAGCATTTCCGCACTTCTTTATCGCAATGCAAACCGGATATGGATTTGATGTTTGTTTCCGGTGTCAATCACATGTTTTTCCACGGCACTCCGTATTCTCCGAAAGAAGCCGAATGGCCCGGATGGTTGTTCTATGCTTCTATCAATATGAGTCCGACAAACAGTATCTGGCGTGACGCTCCTTCATTCTTCAACTACATCACCCGTTGCCAGAGTTTTCTGCAAATGGGACGGCCGGATAATGATTTCCTGATTTATCTTCCGGTATATGATATGTGGAATGAGCAGCCGGGGCGATTGTTATTATTCACGATACACCACATGGATAAACTGGCTCCTAAGTTTATCAACGCTATCCATCGCATCAATAACAGCGGGTATGACGGGGACTATATTTCCGATAACTTTATTCGCAGTACACGTTTCAAAGACGGGCAGTTGGTTACTTCGGGCGGAACAGGTTACAAAGCATTGGTAGTGCCTGCCGCACACCTAATGCCGAGCGATGTATTGGCACATCTTTATGAACTTGCCAAACAGGGAGCTACTATCGTATTCCTCGAAAATTATCCGACAGATGTACCGGGATACGGTCAGTTGGAACAAAAGCGCCAAAGTTACCAACGTACGCTCCGGCAACTTCCGTCTGTTTCTTTCTCGGAAACAACCGTTACTCCAATCGGAAAGGGAAAGATTATCACAGGAACGGATTATGCACGCACATTGGCCGGCTGCAATATCTCTCCCGAAGAAATGAAAACCAAATTCGGACTACAAGCGATCCGAAGAGTGAATGATACGGGACACCACTATTTCATCTCTTCCTTGCAAAATAAAGGAGTGGACGGATGGATCACATTGGGAACGAATGCCGCCGCGGCCGCTCTCTTCAATCCCATGACCGGAGAATGCGGTGAAGCTAAGGTAAGACAGGCAGACGGAAAAACACAAGTCTATCTGCAATTAAAATCCGGTGAGTCGATCATTCTGCAAACATATCAACAACCTTTGCAGGCATCCAAACCGTGGAAGTATGTCAAAGAGCAACCTTTCAGTCTTCGTCTGGATCATGGTTGGAAGCTACACTTCGCCGAAAGCAAACCGGAAATTCAAGGGACATTTGATATAGATCGCCCCTGTTCATGGACCCATATCAATCATCCGGCAGCTCAAACGAACATGGGAACCGGTGTTTATTCCTTAGACATCGAGTTGCCGGCTTTGCAGGCCGACGACTGGATTCTTGATTTGGGAGATGTACGCGAAAGTGCCCGTGTCCGCATCAACGGACAGGAAGCAGGATGCGCATGGGCAGTTCCTTATCAACTAAAGGTGGGCCAGTTCTTAAAACCCGGAAAAAACCACATCGAGATAGAAGTCACGAATCTCCCTGCGAATCGAATTGCAGAATTAGACAGGCAGGGAGTGCAGTGGCGCAAATTCAAAGAAATTAATATCGTTGATTTGAACTATCGCCCGGCCAATTATGGACATTGGAGTCCATTACCCTCCGGCTTGAATAGTGAGGTACGGCTGATTCCGGTAAATTTCATACAGGAGTAAGTGTCTTATTTTTATCTAATAATCAATAATTTAAAATCATGAAGAAGAACCTTTTTTTAATTGCTATACTGTGGGGAAGTTTTAGTCTGCCGGCATCAGCTCAGAAGCTGGAAAAGACATTTACCGTGGAGATACACAACAACTGGAGCCAAGCAAAAACGGATGCTCCGGTTGTCATCGATCTGCGCGACCTGAATACAAGTTTCAACATTAAATCTGCCGTCGTCATGGAAGGGACGAATGAAGTTCCATCCCAATTGGATGACTTGGATAGAGACAGAAAGATGGATGAACTTGCTTTTGTAACCGATCTTCCCGCTCATGGGAAAAAGACGTTTCAAGTCACGCTTTCTTCAGACAAGAGCAGCAAGGCTTATCCCGAGCGGGTGTATGCCGATATGTTTATCGCCGACCACCAGAAAGGGAAACACCAACGGGTGCAAGCTATCACTGTTCCCGGAACCAGCGACATATACAGTATGGTACGTCCACACGGACCGATTCTGGAATCGGAACTGGT
>CAKUYM010000333.1 GCA_934716785.1 uncultured Bacteroides sp.
GGATATGCTCGAATCCAGAAATGTCGAGATGTTAACACGCTTTTTCAGCGAAGACGGGCAACCGCTCACAAGGCGGATACAGATTGACAATGAAACTGTTATTGATGTTCCGATAATCTCCCTTATACCTCCGCAAGCGCTGGGGATAAAGGAAGTTGAGATGGATTTCACAGTGCATGTCAACAACGCACCGATAAAAAGGAGAGAGAATCAAAAGGGTTTTCGGATCGGAGAAACAGAAGAAGAACTGAAAACCTGGCTGGAACGCTCAAGCCTTGAAGTGTCGTTTACCGGCTCAAAAGACAGCACGACAATGAATGTCAAGGTAAAGTTCGAAGCATCTCCTATTCCCGAAGGATTGTCCAGAGTTGTGGATGAGTTTGATAAAAAAATACTCCCCTTCGGGTCGAAATTCGTTCCGAAAAAAACAAGCGGGAAGCAAGAAACTGAATAATTAACGAATACAAGAAAACAAGAGAAATACAATATAGGGCCAAACATTATTTCACATCAAGCCCTATACTTTGAATAATCTCTTTTTACAAATCATTATTACTAACTAAAAAAACTTACAATTATGGCAGGAGTAGCAGACACATTTCGTGGATTACCGATGGAAGACCTCATTGCAGCACCGTTAAAAGCTGTATGCGATTCCCAAAAACAACTCGCAAAATCCACTCATGAATTTATGACGCAGATCGGGTTTGATACGGATGACAAAGGAAATCTATCCGGTCCTCGTTTATTGGAATATCAACTCGAACGTCCGGTAAACGATGGTACCATGGCAAAGGTAGTAGTTAAGGCTCCTTTGCTGACACTGGTTCCTATACCTGCTTTGGCGGTAAACGAGGTGAATATCGACTTTCAGATGGAGGTTACGGATACGCAGACAACGACATCCAAAACAGCATCCGAAATCACGACGGAAGCATCCGGATCGGCAGGTTTTCTTTTCTGGAGAGCCTCGGTAAAGATGAACGGCAAGGTATCGTCAAGTCGTGAAAACACACGCACAACCAACCAGACGGCCAAATATCAGATCCGTGTGAATGCCCGTCAGCAACAACCCACTGAGGGACTTAGTAAATTGATGGATATCATGGCTTCATGTATCGAACCGATAGAAGCTGCAACTAAAAAGGAGTAAAGCAGTATGTTGGAAGAGTGCATTTTTGTCCATGACGATATCAGATTTTTATTGCCTCCTGCTGTGTCGCATCCTTCTCCGACTGCCGGAGCTCCTACCATTGGGAATGTTGTTTGCAGTGTGGGACTGATATATCACAGTATTCCATGTGAGTTCACCTATTTGCCTTATGTATTTGGCAGGATCAATATGGCCCCTGTGAATGTAGACGGTAGGAATGTCGATATTTTAAGTGATCCTTTCTCCGGTTGTATCATGAGCTTGGTTAGAGAACATGAAGGTGGTCGTCTTTTCGTGGCACATGTATCGACAGGAGGAGATGCTGACTGCCAATCCCTTTGGCGTAACCTGACAAGACCGGGCGATGGCAGGTTCAAGACTTTGGTTGAGTTTAATCCTGCCGATGTCTTACGTGACCAATCTGTAAAGAAACTTTTCGACCGAAGTAGTTTTTCAATGAAGAGAAGTGGGGTTACTGGACTGATAACAAGCGACCAAAGATGTTTCTCCATATTAATATCGAGTGATATAGCGGGCGATAGCAAGCTAAATGTGTGGGGAGTATATGAATATGAAACATACAAAGGGGCGTGGAAACGTGTAAGTCGACCGCCGGAATAACAGTCGCCTTTGCTTGATACATATCAATATTAAGCAGTTGTTATCGCAAGAAAATACTCATACGTATGGTGGTAATTTGTCCACTCTCTGATCAGACGACCATCACCGTTGTCAACGGCGGTGATGGTTGTCTTGCAAAGATAAAACAGATTTAGTGTTAATGCATTTTGTGCGTATGCTTGCAGCGCAGCCAACCATTTGTTATTTTAAGGGACTCTGGGAGTTGAATTATGGTAACGTCGATGGTAATGGAGAAAGGCTTTACAGAAACTGATATGCGTCAAATTTACTAAAAAAACGACAACAAAATATCTTTATTCCTTTTATTTTCTTATCTTTGCATCCAATTTTTCTACTACATAATGAAAATTAAGGAAATAGTAAGCGCCCTTGAACGATTCGCGCCTCTGCCTTTGCAAGACGGATTTGATAATGCCGGCCTGCAAATCGGATTGACAGAAGCGGAAGCAACAGGGGCTTTGTTGTGTCTTGACGTTACCGAAGCCGTGCTGGATGAGGCTATCGCGTTGGGATACAATCTCGTCATATCGCATCATCCGCTCATATTCAAAGGTTATAAATCCATCACGGGCAGAGACTACGTGGAACGCTGCATACTGAAAGCAATAAAGAATGATATTGTGATCTATTCGGCACACACCAATCTTGACAATGCCCAAGGAGGTGTCAATTATAAGATAGCCGAGAAGATGGGGCTGAAGAATCTGAAGGTACTCGAACCGAAAGAAAACAGTCTGGTCAAGTTGGTGACTTTCGTCCCCAATGCACAAGCCGACCGCGTGCGCGAAGCCTTGTTCGCTGCCGGATGCGGAAGCATAGGCAACTATGATTCATGCAGTTACAATTTGAAAGGAGAGGGGACTTTCCGGGCAAACGAGGGGACGCATCCTTTCTGTGGAACTGTCGGAGAGCTGCATCATGAAGACGAAGTGAGGATTGAAACGATACTTCCCGCATATAAGAAGGCAGAGGTAGTGAGGGCTTTACTTTCCGTTCATCCCTATGAAGAGCCGGCGTTCGACTTATACCCGTTGCAGAATGACTGGGGACAGGCCGGAGCGGGAGTCGTAGGCGAATTGGCTGAACCGGAGACCGAACTTGAGTTCCTGAAACGTATCAAGAAAATCTTTGAAGTGGGCTGCGTTCGTCACAACAAGCTGACAGGTAGAGAGATACAGAAAGTGGCTCTGTGTGGCGGTGCCGGTGCTTTCCTGCTCCCGCGGGCAATCCGGGCAGGTGCGGATGTCTTTGTGACGGGTGAAATCAGGTATCATGATTATTTCGGTCATGAAGATGAAATCTTGATGGCGGAAATCGGTCATTATGAAAGCGAACAATACACAAAAGAAATTTTTTATTCCATAATTCGGGATTTATTTCCTAATTTTGCGCTCCAAATGAGTAAAATAAATACGAATCCCATAAAATATTTATAAGTAAAATGGCTAGAGAAGCAAAAAAAGATCCGAATGAGTTGACGGTAGAACAGAAGTTGAAGACGCTGTTCCAACTACAGACTATGTTGTCTAAGATTGATGAGATCAAGACACTGAGAGGCGAACTTCCGTTGGAGGTGCAGGACCTTGAAGATGAAATTGCCGGTTTGAGCACTCGTATCGACAAGATTAAAGCTGAGGTAGACGAGTTGAAATCAGCTATTGCCGGTAAGAAGGTGGAAATTGAAACGGCCAAAGCTTCAGTTGAAAAATATAAGTCACAGCAAGACAACGTCCGCAACAATCGTGAGTATGACTTCCTGACGAAAGAGATTGAGTTCCAGACACTGGAAATCGAACTTTGCGAGAAGAGAATCAAGGAATATACTGCGGACAAAGAGACTAAAGAGGCTGAAGTAGTGAAGAACGAACAGATTCTGAGCGAAAGACAGAAAGATCTCGAACAGAAGAAGGGCGAATTGGATGAGATTATCTCTGAAACCAAGCAGGAGGAAGAGAAGCTGAGAGACAAGGCAAAGGACTTGGAGACTAAAATCGAGCCGCGTCTGTTGCAGTCATTCAAGCGTATCCGCAAGAACTCACGCAACGGATTGGGTATCGTTTATGTACAGCGTGACGCTTGCGGCGGTTGCTTCAACAAAATCCCGCCTCAGAGACAATTGGATATCCGTTCTCGTAAGAAAGTGATTGTTTGCGAATACTGCGGACGTATCATGATAGACCCGGAATTGGCCGGCGTGCAGGTAGAACACAAGGTGGAAGAGGCTCCGGCACCGACTACCAAGAGAGCAATCAGAAGAAAAACCGCAGAATAAGAGTTTGCACTTTTTTATCATACCTTTAAAAGCTCCGTCGTCAAGGCGGGGCTTTTTTATTCCTTTCTTATCTTAACATTTCCGAAATAAACAAACGATACATTTAGTTGTTATCATATCATTTCAACAAAACTTGAACTGATATGAATATACGAGTGTGGGGCACATCGCTCCTGATGTTTTTTTCGACTGTATCTGCGGTTGGACAGACTGCCGGCCGCTATCTGAAATCGCCTCTTCCCACCGAATGGGAGGAGAACGGCGAGGTATTTCAACAGACGCTTCCGGTGGACGATCAGTGGTGGAAATCTTTCCAAGACGCGAAATTGGATTCGCTGATTTCATTGGCAGTAGACCGAAATCTGTCTGTTGCAATGGCTGTCAACCGTATAACTGCCGCCCGTGCCAATCTCTGGATAGAGCGCAGCAACTTCTTTCCATCCGTCGGACTGAATGCCGGATGGACTCGCGAGGAGACAAGCGGAAATACAAGCACTTTGCCTCAATCGACGCAACATTATTACAACGCCTCACTTAGCATGAGTTGGGAGGCTGATATCTTTGGCAGCATCCGCAAGCGGGTGAAGGCGCAAAAGGAGAATTTTGCCGCAAGCAAGGAGGAGTACACCGGTGTGATGGTCTCCATGGCAGCGGAAGTGGCTTCGGCCTATATCAATCTGAGGGAATTGCAACAGCAGCTCGAAGTGGTGAAGAAGAATGTCGCTTCGCAGGAGAGGGTGCTGAAAATCACGGAAGTGCGTTATAACACCGGGCTTG
>CAKUYM010000334.1 GCA_934716785.1 uncultured Bacteroides sp.
TCCCTGTAGATTCCACCGTAAAAATTAAAATCACCCACCAAAGGCATGATATCCAATTGTTCTCCATTATTCACTCGTACTAATATAGAGTTCTCTTTTCCATACTCAACCTTTCCGGTTATTTCAAAGATAAAAGCTCCATATCCTCCACGATGCTCACCGATATGGCGACGATTTATAAATACATCCGCAATACTATTCACCCCTTCAAAACGAATAAAAAGACGTTTGTCTTTCCATTCGGGACGAACAAACAAATTCTTTTCATAATTGCCAATACCTCGTTTATAATCTATTTTCCCAGATAAAGCATCCTGAGCATTCCATGTATGAGGTAAATCAACCCTTACCTCTGTTCCCTTTTGTACCTGATGTGAAAACCGGAATTTCCAATTATCATTTAATAAGATATCCTGTCGCTGAGCGAACATCGACAGACTATAAATCACAAATAAAACAACCGCCGACAAACGGCTGGAATATAAAAAATATGTTCTCATACTATTTCTTTAATGATGTTTTCTTTCCTCTGATAAAAGAAGATAATGACTCAACTTTCTCTTTATATTTTTTCTCATTCACCCGATTCTTGTTTTCTTCCTTATCAATCCGGTGGTCAAACAGCATGCTCGCTTTCTTCACGTCACCTTTCATCCATTCAGCATAGCTATAACGATGGTCAACAGCATTATCTCCCCCCTCCCATTGAATATAAACTTCTTCTTTAGTCTTAGCCTTCAAATTCTTGAAAACTCCGGCAAAACTTTGTCCGTTCAATTGCTCATCAGGTACAGGAAGTTTGCAAAGCTCACATAAGGTCGGGTATAAATCAACAAACTCCACCATAGATTTACTTTTCCCCTTTTTCATCCCCGGCACGCGGATTATCAACGGCACATGAGTCGAAGTATCCATCAGATTATGCTTTCCTACGAAATTATGCTCCCCTAAATTCCAACCATGATCTCCCAGCAGAACAACAATCGTATTCTCCGATAGCCCCAATTCATCCAATGCATCCAAAACCTTTCCTATTTGCGTATCCACATAACTCAGGCAAGCATAATATCCATGCTTTACTTCTCGCAGAAAATCAATATCGCTCGTATCCGCAACCCGTGCATAGGCATATATTTCTGTCGAGTTACGCACCTGTTCGGGCAATCCCTCAGGTCTGAAACGATTGGTAGCCATGGGAATTTCGTCACGTTTGTATAAATCCCAATATTTCTTCGGAGCGTTGAATGGCAAATGAGGCTTCCAAAAGCCACAAGCCAAAAAGAAAGGTTTACCGATATCTTTCACACGTTTCAGATCACGAATAACCCGGTTGGCCAGTTTACCATCATCATAAGCAGTGTCAGGCACATCTGCCGATTCACAAAACGGTCCTCGCATCGTTTTCGGATTAATCGTCTTTCCTGATTCCGAATTCATCCAAAGTTCCCATTTATTATATTCCGCCCAATACACATCATACCCATCCGGATGATTCCGATAGGGCGGCTCACTCCACGAGTCGGCATGATCGCTTATATGATGAAATACTTTTCCATCCGAAATGGTATGATATCCATGACGGGTAAACCAACCCGAAACAGGTATCGCATCAGGACAATCTTTACTGGCATAAGCCGAGAAACTGATAAAGCGGTCCGGATATCGGGGATACACACCTGTCAACAAACTGGCACGGGATGCTCCGCTCACAGGTATGTTACAGTAGGCATTCTGAAACAAAACACCACTTGCCGCCAAACGATCCATATTGGGCGTCTTCACTTCTTTCACACCATAGCACCCCAGTTCGGGACGCATATCATCCGCCATTATAAAAAGGACATTCATTGGGGAGATATCTTGCTGTGCCTGCATCATAGAAGAGAAGCAACAAGCCATCCCACAAAAAAGCGTGTGTTTTACAGAGGGTATATTTTTCATCTTTATAATCTTAAATTTTAAAGACCTGCAATATAATGAAATATCACAGGTCTTGTATACATTACTGACTAAAAGTTACTTAGTTGGCAAAAAATTACTTAGTCCATACAGGATTCTGCTCCAAATTTGTATTTAAAGCCAATTGCTTTAACGGCAACGGATACAGATAATAATGTTCCTGCCAACCGAGCGGTGCATCATAGAAATAGACATAACCGTCATCAGTTCCAATACCACCCGTCACTTTCAGCCTCTTCGCTGAAGCGTCTGTCACATAAACGCCCAATGGTTGTTTGTTGACATACTCTCCCTTTTTCCATCTACGCAGATCATCCAAGCGGAAACCTTCACCCATCAATTCCACCCGTCTTTCCCTACGCACTTCCCATAAAAGAGCAGGAACAGAAGGATCACGATCACTATCAAAATCATCACCGATATTATTCACAATCATTTTATCAACACCGGCTCTCGCACGAAGCTTATTAATTGACCTATCAGCAGCAGGTTGGTCAAGTTTACCCAGCTCACACATAGCTTCAGCATAGTTAACCATCACTTCACCGACACGGAACAATGGCGCATCTGTTGTATTTACTCCCTGGGCATTAGTTGCCACAGTATGTGTATTATAATACTTCCAAACCCAAAATCCCATTTGAGAAGCATTCCAACCTTGTCCCCAATTCATATTCTTAAAGTGAGGTTGTCCTTGCACTGTAAAACCCTTAAAGTTGGAAGACGGCAAACGATGATAAGTTTCACCGGAAATCGTAGCCATGAGATCTATAAATTCTCTATCTTCTGCCTTATCCGTATATTTCCATTCAGACGTGCTCGGTCCATTGTCTTTCTTTACCATGTAGGGCGGACATATTGTCAGATACAAACGATAGTCACGGTCGCGGAATTGTTTGTAAATATCCTTATCGCCCCCATAGTAACTACTCGTACTGATAGGCCTTCCGTCTTTGCACAGATAACTGTCAACAGCATCCTTCGTAGCTTCAATATAAGATTCACCGGTACGCACCATTCGTGTCAATCCGTGCATGAGCAGTCCTGTTTCATAAGCTTTATACAAAAGGATTCCTGTTACTCCATCCAATGTTTCCGAATTAAATAATTCATCATAGCGAGGATGTACATCCGGATACTTCTCTATCACATCTCCGGCAGCACGGGCGCATTCCTTTAAATAGGTATCCGCATCAGACAAACCATGATATTTTCTCCAAGTACCTTCAAACAAAGCAAAACGAGAAATAAGAGCTTTCACTACATACACATTGATTGTGTTTTTACCGTCAACCAGAATATCATTGCCAATATGCTCTTCCGCATACTTCAAGTTGGAAAGGATATTGGAGGCCACCAAGTCACGGCTATCCCGTTTTCCATAAAGTTCCGGACTCTCTTCCGTCAATGCATGCTCCACCCAAGGTATGTCTCCAAACTTGGAAAGCATCTGAAAATATTTATATGACCGGAAGAAATATCCCACACTTCTCCAATGCTCTTTTTCCGTTTCATTCATCTCCGATTTATCAATATTATCGAGCATTAAGTTGGCACGGCGGATATAATCATAATCCCAATCGGTCGATTCATCCGTGGCTTTTGCCTTCCGATAGGCCCACTGGCTTTCATTTCCCGCCAGTCCCTTTATCATATTATCCGATTCATAATCACCGCGAAATATTTCGTCCGTCTGCCCCGTATTATATGTATACCCGAAAAACACATTATATAGTCCCCAAGCATACGTTTTAAAGTTATCATTGGTTGTAAAAACAGAACTTTCCGTTTGCTGTCCTTTCGGATAAACGTCCAAAAACTCATCATTCAAGCAAGACGACACCAACAAACAAAGACTAACGCCTGCATATAGTATATATTTACTCATAATAATTACTCTTTAAGTTGTGACACAATCAAAATGCAACATTTATACCAAACGAATACTGTCTCATATACGGATAAGTAAAACCGCGTTGTCCCAAGTCATCTGTAACGGAACGTTCCGGATCAAGTCCTTTCGGTAGATGATCGAATGTATAAAGATTCTCACCGCTGAAGAACACAGCCAGATTATTAACACCTATTTTATTAATCCATTTGGACGGGAAGTTATAAGAAAGCGTTATGTTACGAATACTCAGATATGATCCGTCTTGCAAATAACGAGTCTGGACACGTGTATTGGCAGCGGTATTTCCGGCAGCCTTTTCATAGATACGCGGGAAGTAACTATTCGTATGTTCAGGAGTCCAATAATTCAATTGCGAATCATAAACAGTAGTCCAAGCATCATAATGCGGATAGAATAAATCGTTCATCACCCACAAATCCCGTTTGCCGACTCCTTGCAATAAGAAAGAAAGAGAAAATCCGTTCCAACTTGCGCTACCATGAATACCATACTGATAACGACGTGTATTATTACCTATGATCTTACGGTCACCCGGATCTTTTGTCGTACTCGTACCACCGTTGATAATATTATTTCCATCAAGATCCTTATACAAAACATCTCCCGGGTTCGGGTTGTATCCTTCCACCTTAGCGATGCCCGGTTTAAGTTTTCCATCGTCATCAAAATCATCCGTAGTATACAGACGGTCGGTCACATATCCCCAAATTTCACCCAGTTCCATACCTACACGGTAAGTCTCATTATCATTCTTATCCTTACCGAACAACCCCGTTTCATTATTGTATTTCGTAATCTTTGTCTTCGCATCATAAAGATTGAATCCCAGATTATATTTCACCTTTCCTATCTGATCATTCCAGTCCACAGAAATTTCCCAACCTTTAGAACGTAAGTCGGCAGTATTCTGCAAAGGAGCACTCGCCCCCAACACACCCGGTAGTTCTGCTCCCGGAGCAAGCATACCC
>CAKUYM010000335.1 GCA_934716785.1 uncultured Bacteroides sp.
ATATACAGAGGTGTAAGTCTTGTTACTATGCCGGCAATGCGCTGGATAGATTATGTGAAGGTCCAGACTACTTTTGATGACAGATATTTGGATGCCAATCTAAATATCCATGCTATGGTATGTGACCGAAGAAATCCGAAGAAACCTAGTAACTACCCTATCAAGGAAACTCCTTACCAGCTTAAGTTCTCTCTTTTCTCAGCTGATGAGGAAAGAATTGCACAGAGGACTCTTACAATACCAGCACATCTGGCAACCGGACGTGAAGTCCAGCTAGATATGAATATAACATCTCCCCACCAATGGACTGCTGAAACTCCATACTTATACAAATTAAAAGTTGAACTGCTGGAAGAAAATAAACCGGTTCAAACATGGTCCGAGAAAATTGGTTTTCGCCAAATTACAACTTCCGGAGGAATATTGAAAATTAATGGGCAAGCTGTAAAACTACGTGGTGTTAACAGACATGATGAACATCCGGATGTTGGTCGTGCCACAACCTATAAACATTGGTTACAAGATCTCTTATTAATGAAAGCTGCCAATATTAATTATATCCGGTGTTCCCATTATACACCATCAAAAGGGTTTATCGAATTGTGTGATTCTTTAGGAATGTATGTAGGAAATGAGGTTAGTATCGGCGGTGCTAAAAATCTAAAATTTGATCCGTCATTCACATCAGCAGCTTTATCACGGACCTATGAAACTATCACACGAGATATCAACAACCCTTCCATCATATATTGGTCTGTGGGTAATGAAGATGAGCTGACCACAATGGGGCTAACGGCTATAAAATTGGTCAAAGCATTAGATCCGACCCGTCCGGTACTGATTCCATGGCGTCACGAAGAATGGCTCCCGAAAGATATAGATATCCTTTCCGCTCATTACTGGCAACCAAAGGCTTATGATACGTGGGCAGGAAACTCCAAACGCCCGGTTATTGCTACAGAATATACACACGCATACGGTGAACATGGTATGGGAGGACTTGAAGCACGTTGGAATGCCATTGCTAAACATGCAGCTGGTGCAGGAGCAGCTATCTGGATGTGGGCCGATCAAGGAATTAGAACTCCGATGCCTCAAAAGACTAAAATAGATCCACAATTTAATCATAATGATCAATACTTACGTCTAGTTGAGAATGGATGGGATGGTATTGTAGACTCTTATAGGAATCCTACCCGGGATTATTGGGAAACTAAAGCTGTTTATGCGCCTATTCGCATAAATACCGGAACAGTTCATTTCATCATTGGACAAGATTCTGTTCAAGTACCTGTATGCAATGAATATGACTTTACTAATTTGTCTGACATAAAGATACAGTGGCAGATATATGAGGACGAAATTATGCTCGACAAAGATTCTTCCTCTTTAAAAGGAGCTCCTCATTCTACTTCTTTCTTGAAACTTCCTCTTACCAAAATAGCAACTGTAAGTTCGTATAAGACTTATTATTCACAGTTTACTTTCTTGCGCCCAGACGGTTCTGAAATTACAAGATGTGCTGTGGAGCTGTGTCCTCTAATTGAGAAAGAATTATCAGACACTTGCAGTACCGAATCTATCATTGAAAAAAATAAACTAGTGACCATATCTGCAGGCATAACAAAATACACATTTGACCCAAAACTGGGCCAACTAATTTCTGTCCAATGGAATAATTCGAAAATTATTGATGGAATTACTCCTGTCATTTGGCATGAGTTGGATCCTTGTGAAAAATATTCCTTAGGTGAAGAAGAATTAGCAAAAGTTGCTGATTACAGTCAATACCGGCAAAAGGTGATGAAATGGGCAGTCTCAAACAAACACAATGACAAAGTCATCAATTCAGATGTTGAATATAAGATAGATGAAAATAATAGCTTTATAGTCCGGTATGAATATATTATCAAATCCAATGGAGAGATGAATGTTCATTATCAATTGGCTCCTAAAGTTGAAACAGCCTGGCTCCCGGTTGTTGGCATGAATATCAATACAACACACAAGTTTGAGCAAGTACATTGGTTAGGCTTAGGACCGTATGATGCATACCCCAATAAACAAGCGGCACCAATTCTCGGAATGTGGGAATGGAACGGAGATTCCGGAATAAAAAAGACAAAATGGGTTGAGTGTAAGATTAATAATGTTTGTTTACGTATAACTAATAACAGTTATATTGAACTACAGAACTCTGTGGCTAATAAGATATCCATATTAACAGATGTCTATGCCCGCCCTGAAAAGCAACGTCGTGCAGATAATAGTTTTCCGGAGTTAAAAACAGACTGTGTGTACAATGGCCAATTTAGTATATCATTGAAAAAGTAAAAATAAAGCTATGAATAAGTACTCAATTATAGTATTTCTACTATGTTTTCCGTCAATAATATATGCCGAAAATAATTGGGAAAAAGCTAAATCCATAGAGAAAAGAATAAATGCTCCGATATTTCGTCAAGTGGATTATCAAATAACAGACTTTGGAATTATCAAAAACGAAGAAACAAATGCACAACCCATTATTCAGCAAGCTATTGATTTGTGTTCCAAGGAAAGGGGCGGAAAAGTAATACTACCTAATGGAAAGTTTTTCTGTAAAGGACCTATCGTCCTGAAAAGCAACGTCAATCTTTATCTTTCCGAGGGTTGTGAACTATTTTTCAGCTCTGACGAAAATGATTATCTACCTGTAGTATTGACAAGATGGGAAGGTACAGACGTTTTCAATTACTCTCCTCTGATATATGCTAACCATGCTTCGAATATAGCTATAACAGGTAAAGGTATTTTAAATGGTCAAGGGTCAAAAAACTTATGTAACTGGAAAAAGAAACAAAAGCCTGATCAACAGCGTTTACGTACAATGGGTACAAACGGGGTTCCCGTTTGGGAACGTGTATTTGGAAAAGGCTGTTTCTTACGCCCTGCTTTTGTAGAGCCAATAGGATGTAGCAATATATTAATAGAAGGCATCACACTAATAGATTCTCCATTTTGGGTAATACACCCTGTATACTCTTCCAATGTAATTGTTCATGATGTAACAGTTAATAGTTATAATTATAATAACGATGGTTGTGATCCGAAGTCATGTACCGATGTCTTAATAGAAAACTGCCAGTTTCATACAGGTGATGACGCCATAGCTATCAAATCCGGACGTGACCAAGATGGCTGGAAAGTGGGACGTCCAGCAGAAAATATAATTATACGTAATTGTACGATGGATTCAAAGGCAAATGATATATGTGTGGGAAGTAAGATATCCAGTGGTATTCGCAATTTTTTGGAGAAGCATTGGAAAATGGTATTGACATATCTGGCTCCGCACTATTACCTATTCACAATGTAATGATTAATCGTTTGACACTTGACAATACTCCTAAAGAGGATATCAGGAATAATACCCGGAATGTCCGCATACTTCGTACGAGAATTAATGGAAAACTCATAAATATGAATAGTCATGAATAGAATTGAATATATTTTTACAGTTATTTTACTAATGATGTCTGCTATGTCTCAAGCAAGTATTCGCCAGAAGTATAATTTCAATTCTGATTGGTTACTGAAAGTAGGTGACATAGCAGATGCTGAAAAAACAAATTGTGTTGAGACAGACTGGAAAGCGATTACATTACCTCATGCTTTCAATGAAGACGAAGCTTTCAAATTAGACATACGTGAATTAACCGATACAGTAATGTGGTATCGCAAGCACTTTATACTTCCGGCTTCAACCAAAGGACAAAAAATATTCATAGAGTTTGAAGGAGCCCGCCAAGGAGTAGATCTTTATGTGAATGGGAAATACGTAGGTCTGCACGAAAATGGTGTCATGGCTTTTGGTTTCGACTTGACTGACTTCGTGAAAGTAGGAGCAAATGTTATTGCAGTAAAAGTGGACAATAATTGGGAATATAGGGAACGTACCACGGGAATTGCATACCAGTGGGGGCATCGTGGTTTCAACACTAATTATGGTGGACTCACAAAAAATGTATGGCTACATGTCACAGGCAAATTATACCAGACTCTTCCACTATACAGTAATCTAAAAACCACAGGCGTGTACATTTATGCCAAAGATATTCGTATAAAATCACGCAAAGCAATTATTCATGCGGAATCTGAAGTGAAGAACGAAATGGGTAAAATAATGACAGTTGGTTATCAAGTAAAGCTACTCGACCGTGACGGAACTTTATTAAAGTCTTTTGATGGCGAGAGCAAACTGATTCAGCCTGGAGAAACCACGATATTATCTGCAGAAGCAGAAACTTCCAATTTACACTTCTGGAGTTGGGGATATGGATACCTGTATACAGTAAAGACTATTTTAACTATAAATGGAAAAGCTGTAGATGAAGTGTCTACTCGTACAGGTTTCCGTAAAACACGTTTTGGTGATGGTAAGGTATGGCTGAACGACAGAGTATTGCAATTGAAAGGATTTGCACAACGAACCAGTAATGAATGGCCTGGTGTAGGAATGTCTGTTCCGGCATGGCTAAGCGATTACAGCAATGGTCTAATGGTAGAATGTAATGCCAACCTTGTACGTTGGATGCATATTACCCCATGGAAACAAGATATAGAATCATGTGATCGTGTCGGTTTGCTTCAAGCTATGCCGGCAGGTGACGCAGAAAAAGATTGTGAAAGAAGAAACTGGGAGCAGCGAACGATGTTGATGCGGGACGCTATCATTTACAATCGTAATAATCCGAGCATTTTATTCTATGAATGTGGCAACAAGTCTATCAGTCGTGAGCACATGATAGAAATGAAACAGATACGCGATCAATATGACTTTTATGGTGGACGAGCTAT
>CAKUYM010000336.1 GCA_934716785.1 uncultured Bacteroides sp.
GCCCTGCTTGCCAAGGCTATGGATACGCTGATGAAGGGTGAATGGAAGCACGGCGAACTTCCCGAGCGTTGGGACGGACGCACAGCAGAGCGTATCGTGCAGATACTGTCGAGTAAATAACGGCAGATCTATGAGATAATTTCGTAATGTTATAGAAGCCTATGCGTTTCCTGTTGAGGGAACTCCCGTTTCCCGCTGAGGGAACGAGCGTATCAAGGCAGGAAACGGCAGTTTCGCGTAATGAAACCAATAGCTATCTATAATGAATAAAAAATGCCAACTATTGAAACTAAAATAACAATTGGGTGTTAAATATATATGCTAAGGTCGGTTTAGAATCCGACCATTGGACACGTGTGCTTATAAATAACCCAAAACGATGGGTAAAAAAAGTTATATAATATCTTACACTGAGAGTTATTTATTAACTTTGCGCCCTCTACTACGAACGTTATGAGACAACGATATAACAAAATACTTATACTGCTCTTACTTGTATTGGCAACTTCAAATACATTTGCGCAGCAAATTAAAGGAGTCGTTACCGATTCGGTAACACATGAGCCATTGATGTATATCTCTATCTACTATGAGGAAAAAAGAGATATGGGTACTATCACCAATATTGACGGAGAATACAGCCTTGAAGCCCGCAGAAACGGCGGAACGCTTGTCTTTTCTGCTGTCGGCTACATTAGCAAGACGGTGAAAGTGGGCTATGGCAACCAGACCGTCAATATTCAATTAGCTCCGGACAATGTGCTTCTGAACGAGGTGGTCGTAAAGCCCAAGAAAGAGAAATACTCCCGAAAGAACAATCCGGCTGTCGAGTTCATGAAAAAGGTGATCGAGCACAAGAAAGCGCAAGTCCTCGAGGTGAACGACTACTATCAGTATGACAAGTACGAGAAGATGAAAATGTCCATCAATGACCTCACTCCGGAGAAACTCGAAAAAGGTATCTACAAAAAATATTCTTTCCTCAAGGACCAAGTGGAAGTGTCAGAAACGACGAACAAACTGATTCTTCCGATTTCCGTACAGGAGACTGCCTCGCAAACCATCTACCGCAAAGACCCCGAAAGCAAGAAAACTATCATCAAAGGAAAGAACTCCAACGGTATCGAAGATTTCTTCTCTACGGGAGACATGCTCGGCACTGTTCTGAAAGATGTCTTTTCTGATATTAATATTTACGATGACGAGATACGCCTGCTCCAACAACGGTTTGTGAGCCCGATAGGCAGCAATGCCATTTCTTTCTATAAATACTACCTGATGGATACGCTGATGGTGGACAAACGCGAATGTGTGCATCTGACTTTCGTTCCGCAGAATTCGCAGGATTTCGGATTCACCGGACACCTGTACGTACTGAAAGACTCCACATATGCCGTACAGAAATGTACGATGAACTTACCCAAGAAAACCGGAGTCAACTTCGTCAACCGCATGGATATCGTGCAACAGTACGAACAGCTTCCCAACGGCAACTGGGTGCTGTCTGACGATAACATGACCGTAGACCTTTCATGGAATTCCAACAAGACATCGGGTGGATTGCAGGTGGAAAGGATTACGAAATACAGCGACTATAAATTCGATCCTATCGAGCAACGGTTCTTCCGATTGAAAGGAAACGTGATAAAGGAAGCCGATATGCTTTCAAAAAGCGATGAATACTGGGCAAGTGTCCGCCAAGTGCCGCTGACGAAGAAGGAAAGTACAATGGATATATTCGTCAACCGTCTCGAACAGATTCCGGGATTCAAATACATCATCTTCGGTGCGAAAGCCTTGATCGAGAACTTTGTGGAGACAGGGAACAAGGAGCATCCGAGCAAGGTGGACATCGGTCCTATCAACACCATGATTTCGAGCAACTACGTTGACGGAACCCGTTTCCGGTTGAGCGGCATGACCACGGCTCATTTCGACAAGCATTGGTTCCTGAGCGGATACGGGGCTTACGGTCTGAAAGATGAGCGATGGAAATATAGCGGTACGCTGACTTATTCGTTCAATAAACGCGACTACGTGGTTTGGGAATTCCCGAAACATTATATATCGGCTACTTACAGCTATGATGTAATGTCGCCGATGGATAAGTTCCTGTTTACTGACAAGGATAATATCTTCCTGTCAGTAAAAACGACAACGGTAGACCAGATGTCCTATATGCGCGACGCAACAATCAATTACGAGCTCGAAACCCCTACCGGGTTCGGAGTGAAGGCGATGCTGCGCCACCGTAACGACGAGCCTGCCGGAAAACTGGAGTATCTGCATAATGATGCCGCACAAACGCGCGTGCACGATGTCACGACTGCCGAAGCAAGTCTGACGTTGCGCTATGCTCCGGGCGAATCTTTCGTCAATTCCAAGCAACGCCGTGTGCCGGTGTCGCTGGATGCACCCATCTTTACACTTACCCATGCCATGGGATTCAAGGGCGTACTGGGCGGAGAGTACAACTTCAACCGCACGGAAGCGAGCGTATGGAAACGTTTCTGGCTTCCCTCCTCTTGGGGAAAGATAGACTGTAGTCTGAAGGCCGGTGCCGAATGGAATGTTGTTCCTTTCCCACTGTTGATTCTGCCGGAGGCTAACTTATCATACATCACTCAGCGCGAAACGTTCAACTTGATCAACAACATGGAGTTCTTGAACGACCGCTTCGCTTCCCTGTCCCTGTCCTACGACATGAACGGAAAGCTGTTCAACCGCATTCCGCTTATCAAGAATCTGAAGTGGAGAGAGATGTTCCGCGTACGTGCGTTGTGGGGAACACTGACGGACAAGAACAACCCGTTCAAGAGCAGCAATCCCGAGCTGTTCCGGTTCCCGACACGCGACGGTAAGTTCACCAGCTTCGTAATGGACCCCAAAGTGCCATATGTGGAAGCAAGTGTCGGTATCTACAACATTTTCAAATTGCTGCACATCGAATATGTGCGTCGTTTCACTTACCTTGACAATCCGGGCATCAACAAGAGTGGTATCCGCTTCATGGTGTTAATGGTATTCTAAGCAATTATGCAACCTTTAGCAGAACGGCTACGGCCGAAGACTTTAGACGAATATATCGGTCAGAAACATTTAGTGGGACCGGGTGCTGTCTTGCGCAAGATGATTGACGCAGGGCGAATCTCTTCTTTTATCCTTTGGGGACCGCCCGGAGTAGGTAAAACAACGCTGGCGCAAATCATTGCCAACAAACTGGAGACCCCCTTCTATACATTGAGTGCCGTGACTTCCGGCGTGAAGGATGTGCGCGAAGTGATAGACCGTGCCAAGAGCAACCGCTTCTTTTCACAATCAAGCCCGATTCTGTTCATTGATGAGATTCATCGGTTCAGCAAGTCGCAGCAGGATTCTCTGTTGGGTGCGGTGGAGAATGGAACGGTTACACTGATTGGCGCGACAACGGAGAATCCGTCATTCGAGGTTATCCGCCCTCTCCTGTCGCGTTGCCAGCTTTACGTGCTCAAGTCATTGGAGAAGGAAGATCTGCTGGAACTCCTGCAGCGTGCCATCACTACGGACATCGTACTGAAAGAGCGCAAAATAGAGTTGAAAGAGACCACAGCCATGTTGCGCTTCTCCGGTGGAGATGCCCGCAAGTTGCTTAATATACTGGAGCTCGTCGTTCAATCGGAAAGCGAGGAAACGGTGGTTATCACCGATGAGATGGTGACCGAACGGCTGCAACAGAACCCGCTGGCATATGACAAGGACGGAGAGATGCACTATGACATTATCTCTGCTTTTATCAAGTCTATCCGCGGAAGTGACCCCGATGGAGCCATATACTGGCTTGCACGTATGGTGGAAGGCGGTGAAGACCCTGCTTTCATTGCTCGCCGGCTTGTCATTTCGGCTTCGGAGGATATCGGCCTTGCCAATCCTAATGCGTTGCTCTTGGCAAATGCCTGCTTTGATACGCTGATGAAAATCGGTTGGCCCGAAGGGCGGATTCCTTTGGCGGAGACTACGATATATCTGGCAACCAGCCCTAAAAGTAACTCGGCATACAACGCGATTAACGACGCGATGGAGTTGGTGCGCGCCACCGGCAACTTGCCTGTCCCACTACACCTGCGCAATGCGCCTACCAAGCTGATGAAACAATTGGGATACGGGCAGGATTATAAATATGCCCATAACTATGAAGGCAACTTCGTGAAACAGCAATTCTTGCCGGATGAGCTGAAAGATAAACGGATATGGCAACCGCAGAACAATCCGGCGGAACAGAAACATGCCGAACGGATGATACAGTTGTGGGGAGATAAGTTCAGGAAATAAGCTCATGAAATGGGCAATGTCTCACCTTCATATGATATATAAATATGATATATTAAAAAGAGGTATAACAAATATAATTACTAATAACCAATTATATCGAATAAGGTATTAGAGTATTGACTTTCAGTGATTAATATTCAATGAGTATATTCCTTATTCCATATAAGCTCTAATATTAAAATAAAAATGAAGATTGTAGTTTTAGACGGCTTTGCCGCCAACCCCGGAGATTTGTCATGGGAAGGTATGAAAGCTCTCGGAGAATGTACGATATACGACCGCACTGCTCCCGAAGAAGTATTAGAACGTGCAGCCGGAGCAGAGGTGCTTCTGACTAATAAAGTAATCATCAATGCAGATCATATGGCGGCACTGCCCGAACTGAAATATATTGGCGTACTGGCTACCGGATACAATGTAGTTGACACTGCCGCCGCTAAGGAACGGGGAATCATCGTTACCAATATTCCCTCATACAGCACGGCTTCTGTCGCTCAGATGGTATTCGCGCATATTCTGAATA
>CAKUYM010000337.1 GCA_934716785.1 uncultured Bacteroides sp.
CTTCGTAGGTATTTCCGGTCATCAGTTCATACACTCCGCGGCAACTTTTGTAGGCAAGGCCTTCGTGCAAGCCCATCGAAAGGAATTTGCCTGCCGACTTGGTATCCCCCTGTTCGATAGCGGCAGCGGCGGCATTGAGATTGGCGACGGGATGTACGGGATATAGCTTGACACTGATATTGATGATCTGGTAGAACTTCGCTTTGCTTTCCGTATAAGACAATGCCACGGTGTAGAGCTCGCGGAGAGATAGCATTTGCGGATTGATATCTGCCATAATTTTCGCTTCTTCAAGGTTGAAATTCAGCTCTTTCTGGTTGCGGATATCTACATCGTCCGATGGCGGAGAAACATAAGTTCCTTTATATTTCAGTGCTTTGCCCATTGTGACGGGAGGTGTCGCATAGTCGGTTTCCGTTGTCGGAGAGGGTGATGGAATCATCGCACTGGTCGGATTCGCATTTGGTGGAAACACGGCATGTCGCGGCGCGATGATTAGTGTGTCTTTTAATGACAGCTCGCCTTCGGGGCTGACAATTGTCCTTCTCAGATAGACGGTGGCATTGTCCATCCACTCTTCTGCCGGTAATGCGGTGCGGTAGGCGATGGTGCGCGAATGCGCATCGTCAATGCCCGTTATGAGAAATGCCCGGCCGGTTGTCTCCCGGCTGTCTTTCTTCTTGCGCAATATCTGGTTGCGCAGGTATAGTTTCTGTTTTTGCTTGCCGTTCAGTTGGATGGCGGGTAGTAATATTTTTTTGTCTTGGTCGGTTAAGACAGGTGTCAGTATGACAGCGTTTTTGGGATTCATCTCCTCTATCTCTACCGATATATCCATCGAGAGTAGCAAAGAGTCTGCCCGTATGCCTATGAAGTGGGGCTTGATGTCCAGTCTGACATTCTGTGCCGGAAGCAGATTACTGGTCAGCAGACAGAGCAGGATAAATGTTTTCGTTTTCATTCTATGCGTTTTATTGATTTAAATTATTGGATGAAGTACACGATTGATATTCCTATTTGCGTGGGTCCCCAATAGTTACAGTTTGATTTCTCTATCAGAGGAGCACCGGTAGATTTTCCGTAGCGTTTATAATTGAGGTGAGCATATCCCAATGCAACGCCTGCTTCCAAATTCCATTGCGGGCTAATCATCCATTGGTAGCCATAGGAGATGCCAAATCCGGCTAAGTTGCCTTGGTATCGGTTATTGGCAATTTGTCGGTTCTCGATGCCGAACATTTTCCCGTCACCGAATCCCCAAGGAAGCATACCTCCGAAATTGAACAGGGCATAATGGAGCTGTAGCCCGATGAAGCTTCCGGCAAATGCCTCGTTGAACCATTTGCGATATTCAGGCTGCACGAGGAAATGTCTCATCTTTTTGTTACTACCGAAGTCCCACGGGTTGTAATTGACGGAGAGGTTGAAGGTGTGTGTGTCGTCGCAGCGAATCTCTCCGCCCAGATTGAATGAGGTTGTGAGGTCATAGAGCAGATTGCTTTTGATAGCTATGCTCTGTCCGCTAAGAGGAGCAACGGGAAGCATGAGACATATAAAGATGGAAAGGAGTACCGACATTGGCTTTATGCTTGTCGTGAGCTGTTCTTTTTGCCCTGTGGGCATGTGCGGGTGTTTATCTGTATTAATATTCTTTGTCATAATTAATTGCTTGCCTTTTTCCGTTACTTCTTAGGTAACGGAATTTGAGTGTCAGAGTAAAAAAAGTTCGGGGAAAGATAAAAGAAGACGGCGGTCTTATCAAACAAATTGTACTTAGAAGCTGTAGGGCGGAAATATCGCCCGAAAGTTGGTAATAGATAGCTGGAACATGAAGAAGCATATTTCGTGTTCAAGACTGTTATTTTATTTTTTCAGAGAAAAAGATTAAAATAAAGTAGGATTTGTTTGGAATTTTAGGTTCTTTTTATATACCTTTGTGCCATATTAATATCCGTTACCTAAGAAGTAATGGATAAGATAAAACTCTTGTATTTAGATTGTTATAGATTAAATGCCGCTTGCCTTATAAAACTCAATGTAAGAACAATTCAATTTGTTCGCTTCAGTTCTTTCTTTTAATCCGAAGCCTTTCAAATAAGTCTGTGTAGTCTTGATTGATTTGTGTCCTAATGATTCGCTGATCATTTCAATGGAAATCCCTTGATACTTTGCGCTTGTAGCCCAAGAGTGCCGGATTGTGTATGAAGTTACAGTTGATTTTAAACGTAACTCTTTCGCCAATCTTTTCAGTTGGTTGTTAAACCGACGCAATGCCGATTGGTATTCCTTATAAGTCCCCTTATCTTTCCGCTGCTTGTCTCCTTTCATGATATCGAACAGATAATTCGGATAGTTTCCTTCCGGTGAATCATGGTTGAGCAGGCTGTTCATCTCTTTTTTCGATGTGTCCAGAATCTCAAGGCTTATGGGAGTGCCGGTTTTTATGCGGTTGTATCTGAGCATGCCGTGCTCTAACGCGGATTTTTCCATATGTGCGAAGTCCGAGAACGGCATACCGCAAAACTGGAACATCAGCCGAGCGATGATTTGCGTACGCTTCAAGTGTTTGGAATGCGGTGTCTTGTAGAGTAATGTATGCAATTCATTGGCTGGCAAGGCCTTTTTCTGTCGCACTTCTATGCCGGTGTACACATCGCGAAACAGCCGGGGTATAAAGCGGGCAATACCTGCTTCCACACCGCGGTTGTATATGCTGCGCAGCATCCGCATATAGGTAGAGACCGTGTTCGGCTTCAGGCATTGTGCATAAAGATGCTGCTCGTATCGCCGCAGGCTTTCGCGGTTGATTTGCCTGAATGAGACATCTGCCGTATCACAAAACTTGGTAAATGAAAGAAGCGCACTTTCGTATACATGCGCTGTCGAATAACGCCCTTCTTCCTGCAATTTTCGAATGTATGTCAGGGCACATTCGCTAAACCCGTTTTTACTGCTTTTCTGTTTCATAAGTTTTTTATCTTTAAATGTTAGTCGGAGAGAATAACAAAAATAGCTATCTTTTTTGTTGTTAATGCCTATGAAAACTCTTCGGTTACCGTGCATTTTTAGTAATTTTGTGTTCGGATTGGTAACAAGATGGTCTGTTATGTTGCAAAAAACAAAAGGAATTGTTCTTCATACGTTAAAATATAATGATACTTCTATCATTGTGGATATGTACACGGAGCTGTCCGGCAGGGCTTCTTTTCTTGTGGCGGTGCCCCGTTCGCGGAAGGCTGCTGTGAAGTCGGTATTATTTCAGCCGTTGTCTTTCATAGAGTTCGAAGCAGACTACAGACCTAACTCAACCCTTTACCGAGTGAAAGAAGCGAAGTCATTTTATCCTTTTTCTTCTATTCCCTATGATCCGTATAAGTCTTCAGTGGCGTTTTTCTTGGCGGAATTTCTTTACCGGGCTGTCAGGGAAGAAGCGGAGAACCGTCCATTGTTCGCTTATCTGCAACATTCTATCGTCTGGCTGGACGAGTGCGCTGAAGGATTCGCCAATTTCCATCTGGTTTTTCTGATGAGACTTTCCCGTTTCTTGGGACTTTATCCCAATCTTGACGATTATCACACCGGTGATTATTTCGATTTGCTGAATGCCTGCTTCACTTCCGTTCGTCCTCAGTTGCATTCATCTTATATCAACCCCGAGGAAGCCGGGCGGATTCGACAATTGATGCGTATGAATTATGATACGATGCATCTCTTTGGTATGAGCCGTGCGGAGCGCGCTCGCTGCCTGACGACCATAAACGACTATTATAGTCTGCATTTACCGGATTTTCCGGCTTTGAAATCACTGGAAGTGCTGAAGGAATTGTTTGATTGAGTATAGTTGGCGATAATACTGTGCATGATAAGTGATACGTTGATATATGCCATAAAAGAAAGTTGCAGATATGTGTAAGACTGCTTTATCTTACACGCATCTGCAACTATTTCATAGAGGGTGGGAGAGGATCATCCCAATAGCTCTTTTACTTTAGTGGAAATGGCACGTCCTTCTGCAAGTCCTGCCAGTTTCTTGGAGGCAACTCCCATTACCTTGCCCATATCTTTACCGCTGGTAGCCCCTACTTCTGCGATGATTGCTTTTAATGCTGCTTCCAATTCTTCGGCAGACATCTGTTTCGGCAGATATTTCTCCATGACGGCTACTTGGCTTAATTCAGCATCCGCCAAATCCTGACGTCCTTGTCCGACATAGATTTCGGCAGCATCTTTTCCTTGTTTCACCAACTTTTGAATAATCTTGAGAGCGGCTTCATCTGTCAGTGTATCGTTGGCTCCGGAAGCAGTTCTGGCTTCCAGGAAAACTTTCTTTATATTTCTCAAAGTTTCCAAGGCTACTTTGTCTTTAGCCTTCATTGCGTTTTTAATGTCTTCGCTGACTTGATCGAATAAATCCATATCTTTATTATATTATAAGTTATATGTTATGAGCTATTAGAACATGAGTCATTAGAATGTGATGACCCCGTTTTCGTTTGTAGCCTCTTCCGTTGCGGCTTCCTCTTCGAAAGCGGCTTTTGCACGGATCTTGCTCAGCGTCGTCTTATCGCGCATATAAGTAGGAGAGTCTTCCACCATGGCAATGATGTCGTCATTATCCAAATCTTCGGTGTTGAAAAGATAGATGTGGCGGCGCTTGCGGAGACTCTTGCTCCCGATATTGCTGGCACTTTCACCATATGCCTTGCGGATACGTTCCTTGTTCTTTTCTTTCTCCTCTTCCAGTTGCAACTGGCGTTCTTCCTCCTCTTGGCTGCGTGCTGCGTGCAGACTGTCCATGCCGGGCACGTCTTCTACACCGAATCCTGT
>CAKUYM010000338.1 GCA_934716785.1 uncultured Bacteroides sp.
GGGTGAAGCAGTTCATTATCCAAACTCATTTTCAAACACCATTGGAGGTCACGCCGGAGGCACGCGAAGCTATCCGAAAGATTCTCTCAGCGGGATGGATCATTACAAACCAACTGGTCTATACAGTGGCGGCTTCCCGGCGGGGGCATACCACACGGCTTCGGCAGGTGCTCAATTCTTTGGGGGTAATGTGCTATTATACTTTTTCCGTGAAAGGATTCAATGAGAATTATGCGGTGTTTGCGCCAAACAGCCGTTCGATGCAAGAACAGCATGAAGAAAAGATATATGGACAGATGACTCCGGAGCAGACGGAAGAGCTATATCAAATCTTTGAGACGAAAGTGAATGTGGAAGAAGAGCAGAAAGAGGATGTCACCCGACGGTTGAAACGTTTTATGAAAAAGCATCATTTGCCATTTCTTGCCACCGACCGCAGTGTGTTGAATTTGCCTGCCATCGGCAAGAGTATGACTTTCCGCTTGGTGGGGCTCACGGAAGAGGGAAAACGCATCCTGTGTTTTGAGCATGACGGCACTCGTCGTCATAGTCCGATTATCGACCGGATGGGACAGATTTACATTGTGGAAAATAAATCGTTGGCGGCTTATCTGCGCCAGTTGGCTAAAATGGGAGAGGACCCTGAAGACTATGCGTCGATATGGAGCTATACGAAAGGGGAAACCGAACCTCGCTTCAGTCTTTACGAGTATCCCGATTTCCCCTTTCATATAACTGAAAAGATGAGTAACTTAAGTCTTGAGGACTAATCTTTCCCTTCCTTTACGCGTATTACGATATTGGCTATGATTGCAGTGATGCCGCCGGTAGTGATTCCCGAAGAAAATATGCTTCGGATCGCTTCGGGGGCTTGTTGCAATACGTCCGGTATCAATTCTACTCCCAAACCTAAGGACAGGCTGACTGCCAATACCAAAGTCTCCTTACGTCCTATTTCCTGTGAGGCAACGATGCGGATGCCGGCAGCGGCTACTGTTCCGAACATCAACAGGGTGGCGCCACCCAATACAGGGTCGGGCATCAAGGAGAACACGGCTCCTACAATGGGGAACAGTCCTAAAAGCACCAGCATGGCGGCGATATAGTAGCCTACATAACGGCTGGCTACCCCGGTGAGCTGTATGATACCGTTGTTCTGAGCAAAGATAGAATTCGGGAAGGAGTTGAACACTCCGGCAAGAAAGGAGTTGAATCCATCTGCCAGTACTCCGCCCGAAACCCGTTTCAGATAAGAGTCTCCCTCTATCGGAAGACCGGAAATCATGGAGTTGGCGGTTACGTCTCCCGTGGCTTCAATGGCCGTTATCAGATAAACCAACCCGATGGCAATGAAAGAAGATATATTGAAGTTAATGCCATATTTGAACGGTTGCGGGATATTGAAGCCCATCAGCATTTCTTTGTTCAATGCACTCATATCGACTTTTCCCAAAGCAAAAGCCAATCCGTATCCCAAGCAGAGTCCGAGTACGATGGAACTCATACGCAGATATTTATTCCGGCAACGGTTGAAGAATAATACACTTAATAAGACCAATGCTGCAATAGAAAGGTTTTCCCAAGTAGCAAACGTGCCGTTGTCCATGGCGGAATATCCGCCGCCGCACGAAACGATGCCGACTTTTATCAAGCTCAATCCGATGAGTAGGACAACGATGCCCGACACTAACGGAGTGATGATATTGCGCAGATATTTGAACGTGCGGCTGACAACCATTTCAATTGGAGCGGCAGCCATGCAACAACCGAATATCAACGGCAAA
This sequence comes from uncultured Bacteroides sp., assembly GCA_934716785.1. Taxonomy (GTDB): domain Bacteria; phylum Bacteroidota; class Bacteroidia; order Bacteroidales; family Bacteroidaceae; genus Bacteroides. The sequence continues at coordinate 1,785 of CAKUYM010000338.1, forward strand.
CCGCCTACTAACCCGGTGGTAATGATAGGGCCGATAAAAGAGAAACTGGTTCCTTGAATACAGAGCAGTCCCGCACCTACCGAACCGAAACGACGGCACTGGATAAAGGTGGACAGCCCCGAAGCAAAAAGAGACATGGAAACAAGGAAACTTGTTTTTCAACATCCAGCTTCAAGGCGCTCGCAATGATAAGCGGTGGCGTAATAATCGCTACGAAAATGGCCAGCAAATGTTGTAGGGCTGCAAACAGAGCATCCTTAAAAGGCGGACGGTCTTCTACGCCATAGATTAAATCAGTCTTCATCAGAATAATTACTGTATTCAATAAATTAATTCAACGTCCATTTCAGGGCTAATGTCGGGATTGCATAAAAACCGTCGCGACCGCCGAAGTTGTTGCTCAGCTCCAATTCGGAGCCTACACTCAGGTTGAAGTTTTTGTTCACTCCCTTAATGCGGTTCAGGTTAACCCAGAATTGCGGTTCGCTGAGGAAGATTGTTTTTCCGTAGGCTGTCTCTTCACGCCACCAATCAACAAAGCCTGTAAATGTGAGCAGATTGTGGCTGAAATGGATATACCATGTACCTGTCAACTGGAAATTGTTGGGTGATTTATGTTTTTGGATATACTTGTACATGGCGGTCAAAGTGAAACCTTTGGTGAACGAAGAGTTGTTGAAAGTATAAGTAGGACCTACCAAATAGGCGTTATTGTAGGAGAATCCTTTAGCCAATCCACCGTCATATTCGATATGTGCGGAGATAGGAGCCTTCCAGAATTTCAATTCACGGGATATTTCCCAATAAGCAGATGCCACTCCGTCGGAAGTATAATCCATATCAATGAAGAAGAAAGTGCTACCCCAAGCGTCGGGCTGAAATTTCTCTACGGTAGAGGTAAACAAAGGCCGTCCTTTCAGGTCTTTATCATACAGAGAACGTCCGAAATCGTAGTGTAACTGAATGTTTTGAGCTCGCAATCCGGATACGGCAGCAAGCAATACGCAAAGGCAAAAAGTAGAAAAAATCCGTTTCATAAAATAAATGTGTTTAGAAAAATGAAAGCGCAAAAATAATTAAACGTACACATATATACACACTATTTCTATATTTTTTTTAACTTAGGTATATAATATACTTTGTTTTTTCATTTAGGCTTGAACGGAATAGAGAGAATCGTTATTTTTGTGGAAAATTAAGCAGTATATAAAATGGACATTGAGAAACATCCGTTAGAACCGTTTCTTCCTGCAAAAGCCCGATTGCTTATGTTAGGAAGTTTTCCGCCACAAAAGAAACGTTGGTCAATGGACTTTTTTTATCCGAACCTGAATAATGACATGTGGCGTATTTTCGGTGTCTTATTCTTCAATGACAAAGAATATTTCTTAAATGAGACACGAAAAGCGTTCGTTCGCGAGCGGATTATAGATTTTTTGGAAGAAAAAGGAATTGCACTATTTGATACGGCTTCATCCGTTCGCAGATTGCAGGACAATGCTTCGGATAAATTTCTCGAAGTAGTGGAAGCTACCGATGTGTCGGCATTGCTCCGCCGGTTGCCCGAATGCAAGGCAATCGTCACAACCGGACAAAAAGCTACGGATACTCTCAGGAGGCAGTTTGATGTGGAAGAACCGAAGGTTGGTGATTACTCAGAATTTGTCTTTGAGGGACGGGCTATGAGATTATACCGTATGCCTTCATCTTCGCGGGCTTATCCGTTGGCATTGGATAAAAAGGCGGCGGATTATCGGATTATGTTTCAGGATTTGCAGATGCTTTTATAAAAATCGGGCAGGAAACCTCGTTCTGACCTGTTTTGAGTAGGATGATTTGAGAAAAAATAAATAAAATCAAAACTTATCTGCCCGAACGTTTGCAGATTCGGAAGTTTCTACTACCTTTGCAGCCGCAAACACGGGAGTAGCTCAGTTGGTAGAGCACCGGTCTCCAAAACCGGGTGTCGGGAGTTCGAGCCTCTCCTCCCGTGCAAGGTTAAACAGCTGTAAGTTAAATACTTGCGGCTGTTTGACGTTTATAGGTCGGACAAATGTCGGACATAAAATTTTCAGAATATCAAAAGTTGCAATCTGCGTATTCCACTGGCATTAATTGGTACTTATTTATTATATATAGAAAAGGCTTCCAACCCGTGGAAGCCTTTTTACTTGTCAAAGTGATAGCCTCATGCCAATGAAGCGAAGAAGGAATATCGGAGTTCCTTCCCGATGTGTTACTTTACTTGATGTTTAATATGGTTTCCGATAATTTATTTTTTATATCATTCAAGGCAAACTTTAAAATTTCCAACTCACTTTCTGTGAAAGCACAAGGTTTGCCATTAACTATATTTCCATTAATACGTTGCGCCAGCCAACTGCGATCTTTTTGAAAATAGTGCTGTGCAATATAAGACAATGATAGAACATCGCATAAATCTCCCATTCCAGAACGAACATTAACATCCGTTCGTTTTCTGCGTTCACGTGCCTCTTGCATCGTCTCACGTAATATACGTCCGGCTTCTCTTCGTTCATCGAGTGGAATTTCTGCATTCAACTCCTGCCATATCTTATCAAATTCCTCACTTCCTTCTTTCGTCCGTAACAGGTGAAATTTAGAAACCAAGCCTCTGATTTTATCTTCTGTCTGTTTATCCATATCTTTCTTTTATAATTGAACAAAGAAATGTTGATAAGGTTGATGAAAGGGAACCTCATTTGAGGTTCCCAAACTTTCATTCTTCTCTAAGTTCGTCAGCAATCATAACAATTACACTGAATAACTCATCGTAGAATTCCGACTCTGAAAAAAAAGTTCCATCGTTTAGAATTTGTTTTTCATATCGGATAAGGAATCTCAAATGATCAAGCATTTCCTCACGGTCATTTAGACCTTCAACCTTATCAAACATCTCTGTGTTGTAACACACTGCAAATATAATAACGTTTTGTTTATTAAGAAATAAACAAAACGTTATTTTTGTCGTTTGCATAAAGTATTAACTTTAATTAAGAGCCACAATCCTATTGT
>CAKUYM010000339.1 GCA_934716785.1 uncultured Bacteroides sp.
ACTCCGCTTTTACCTCATCTCCGGACAATGATAAAATCATATTGAAAAGATATCCCGGATACATCGGGTTAGAACAAGGGAACTCCTTCTCAAAATCAACGCCGTCTTTCTTCCCTTTTATCAGAACTGTGACTCTATAATCAGCCGCCGCACCGCTGGTGCCCGGAGTATATAAAAGATACAACTTATCAGAAACCACATCTTCCAAAGTTCCATCGCCCACAGTGTTTAAATCATAATCAACAAATCGAGGCGTTTTCTTACTGTAATCATTGACAAAAGAATAAGCACTCTCCGGTACATTCTTTAACTGCACGGAAGATATGAAAAGCCCGCTTGTTGCAGAACCTGCCGCCTTATTTTTTATATCTATCTTTGCATACTGAGGAGCTAAAGTAATACCTATGTTTCCTGCATCCGCATTGGCCACCAAGGCATTCCCCATCATAACCAATGGGGATGCCGGTTGTTTTTTCGCTTCTACCAAAAACTCATCAATGAATTTATCATAAACAGTCACATCGGATAAATCTGATTTTGTACTCTCTGCCAATGAACACAAAACAGGATAGCTAACTTTATCATCGGCATTGGCTATCGCAACTATGCGTTTCGTTCCACCCGTTGACAATACAATATTTCTATTCCCTATCTTAACACTCTGATTATATGAAATTGTCTCAGAGACATCCGGGGTAACATTCATCTCCTTATATTCCAAATAATTGCCATCAGACGCTACCTTGAAAATAAAGAGGTCATATTTTTCCACCTTTAATTCTCCTTCAGCAGCCGACACTTGATTAGGAGTCCAACAACCAGCCACAAATAAATCAAGATTGAGGCTTATCTCCGAAGCACCGTTATCCGCCTTACCTAACGTGTCTACATCCTTATAGTCCACTTCGCATCCCGTGAACAATACCGAAAATAGTAACAACAAGAATGTGATATTTATTTTTATTATTTTCATAATTGCTATTCGATTATAAATTAAAGATTCAACTTATCCCCTAAAAGAGAAGGCGGTATCCTATAAAAACTTATTTGTTCATTGGGATTTGCCTTTCCAAATTTACCGGAACCGTTTTCATAAATGACGCATACTGAACCATCTTGCAAAGTTACAATATCCGAATAAGCAGCCCGCCCGCTCCAAATGACTAATGGAGTAGTCCAAGAAAGTCCTCCATCAAGACTTTTAGATATACAAAGATTGGAACGGGAAGATGAGTGATGAGCATTACTCAATAATAGGGTATTGCTAAGACTTCCATTTACAGGATAATTGACTATAGCACCCTCGCATCCGGGGTCAATCAAGTCTTGATTAACAACAGACTTTTCCCATGTAGCACCACCATCATTGCTGATAGCCGAAGCTCTATATTCAGCAGGTAAATCCTTACCGTTTGCATCTTTCACCACCCGTCGCATATTGATCAACAAACGTCCGTCTGCAAGCTCGGTCAAGCTTGATTCATTTCCGCCAATTTCCGTTCTCCCTCCCAAATTCCAGGTAGCACCATTATCATCAGAATAGATTATATGAGAATAGTTGTCTTTATTACCATTATCCCGATGATTGGCAGAGATGATGATTCGCCCCTTTTGAGGTGCAAGTTGCTTCTGAATGCCATGACAAGGTCCGGTAGCATACCAACTCCAATCACTTTTTTTCAATCGGCTTGTCAAGTCATATTGAGTACTCCAAGTTTGTCCGTCATCATCCGAATAACAATAGAATACACGCCTGGTGTGACCGTCAGAAACAGACTGAACCAGATTGCTTTTTAATGCATTGGGATAACGTCCCCAGCACCAAAAGAGATATACTCTTCCTGTAGCCTCAACCAGCACGGGAGCAGGATTTCCACAGGTATTATGACAATCATCAACAACAGTTATCATCTTTTCCCATGTCTTTCCACCATCGGTAGAACGCTTGACAACCAGATCTATATCCCCCAAATCTTTAGTACTGCCTATCGGTTCGACAGGAAACTTGCTCTCATTTCCTTCATAAAAATCCGGCTGGGTATTACGTGCTTCACAAAAAGCAAGTATAGTGCCTTTTTTAGTTACAGTAAGTGCAGGTATACGGAAATAATTATGGTCGTCCTTCGTAGCTTCATAAACTACACTCTCTACTATTTCACGATTATCCGGATAACTTATTTCTGACCCATCATCCTCTTTCGGATCATTTCCTGCCGGTTCTTCCGGAATCTCCGTACTCGGATTAGGACCAAATTTTAAATCATCTCCACAAGACGTACACAAGATAGAGAGAATAAACAATGTGTATAATAATCTATTTTTCATCTGATTATGTATTTATTATTAATTATACCCGACAGTCTGACGAATATTCGGATTATTCTCAAAACAGTCTGAAGAAATAGGCCATAGCAAGATGTTTGTTTCATTTTGCCTTCCCAACAGTGACGGTATCTTGGTAAATACATATCCCATACGGATATAATCCCACCAGCTTTTGCCTTCCGCCGCAAACTCCTTCAGACGCTCATTGAATATAGCTTCATTAATCTCTTCTTTGGTTAAAGTAGAAGGATAGTAGTTCTCTTTTCCATAAGCTCGTTGAGCAATCTGATTCAAATAAAAAAGCGGATTTCCATTCAGTTCATTTTCTATTTCAGCTTTGAATAGAAGAGCTTCCGCATAACGGTATATAGGAATATCTGATGTAAAGTAGCGCGTATTATCTATCCATTCGCCTGTAAACTTATTGATCCAAGAATAACTGTTACCGGTTTCGGGGATGGTGAATACCGAAAAAGTAGTTGCCGTGCGAGTATCCTCACCGACTTCGTTAATCAACGTCTGAATCGTACTACTTAATGAATACCATTGGTCCTGACTTCCTGTCTTTACATCATTGGCATCTCGGTATTTCTTATCATCCGTATATTTACTATCCGGAATAAGATAGCTTGCCGGATAACCACCTTCAGCCTCATCACGCTCAAAATGCATAGTGAAAATGATTTCCGCACTATTCTTACTCTTTATATCAAATATTTTAGAATAGTCGGGAAGTAATGAATAAGCCTTGTTTTCCAATACGTTGTCAACGGCTTCCGAGGCCTTAGTCAATACCTCTCTTCCCGCATTCCGGCATTTATACATCCACAGATTATAATCGGTTGCTAACATATTGATAGCTGCCTGTGAGCCCGTAACACGATCTGTAACAGAAGCAGGCATAATGTCCAAAGCTGATTCTATATCACTTTTTACCTGCTCATAAAGAAGCGACGCATCCGCTCTAAATGGCATCATATCTCCTTCATCCGACTCAATACCATCGAGCATCAACGGAGCGTCACCCCATACTCTGACTATCGTAAAATACATATAAGCTCTTAAAAAATAAGCATTTGCTTTAATTTGATTATGCAAATTCTCATCTTGAAAAGTGACTCCATCCACATACTTGAGAATCATATTGCAATCATTGATACTCTTATACAAGAGTTCCCAATTGGTTCCTTTCCCTTCGGATGAGGTGAGTTTGTTGCTGACCAATACAGTACCGTTAAAACTGCCGAGTCCCGGTCCGATCAATCCCGAACGGAAATCCCCCCAATAACTCAAATTCGTTTTATATGCATTGCGAAAAGAATAGAAAGCCCCATACATGGCCGCTTTCATATCTCCTTCATTTTGCCACATGTTCTCGGAATTTATAGAACTTTTCTGTATCACATCCAAATCTCCGATACAGGAAGACACTCCCAATGCCAACAGAAGTAATAGGGATTTTATTGTTTTAGTTTTCATTCTTCTTGCTTTTAAATGATTAAAAAGATACTTTCGCTGCAACAGAAAGACGTCTCACAGGAGGATAATTACTATATGAACTATTGTAGGTGGAAGCAGTGCCTATTTCAGGAGAAATGCCCTTCACCGCTGTAAAGTAATAGAGGTTACTTCCGGATAAAGTCAGTTGCAAACCCTCAACATTAATCTTCTGCATCCATTTTTTCGGGAATCTATAACTCAAGGAAATGTCCCGAATGCATAGATAATCGCCCTTATAAGTGAATATGTTCGATATTCTATTAAAGTTATTCTGTCCGGAGCCGGAATCATTGGCCCAAAACTTGGCATACCGAGTGACATCCCCCGGTTGCTTCCAACATTTCTCCACATCTTTTGCCAATGCATAGTTGGTAGAGAAAGTCGCAAAGAAGTATCTTCCAAAACTTTCATCATAAATAGAATGTCCTAATGCATAGTCCAAATAGATATTCAAAGACCAATTCTTGTACGTGAAAGTATTTCCAATACTTCCCGTCACTGTCGGTTCTGTTGTTCCCAAGCAAAACAGGTCCTGATTTTTCGTTATCACACCATCCTTGTTTCTATCAGCCCATATATAGTCACCGGCAAATTTTCGACCGGCAACAGTAGTTCCATCTTTGTAATTGAATCCTTTTGCCAACTGGTCATATTCAGCCTTGGCTGCTTCCTCATCTGTCTGATAGATTCCGATAGCTTTATAGCCATAAAAACGGTATAACGGTTCTCCTTCTGCCAACCCACCGAAATAGGTTCCGTTTCCGTTGGAATATATCGGATAACTACTCGTTCCTGTGCGGTTCTTTTCCATTCCATTATCAGGGAGTTTCAGGACTTTATTCTTGTTTTGTGAAAATACAAATTTAGATTCCCATTTAAAATCTTTCAAATCTACATTTTGTGTCGTTAACTCCAATTCATATCCCCAGAAACGTACAGAACCAAGATTGGTCTTTATGGACGAATAACCTGTAGTATTCGGCAGGCTCATGT
>CAKUYM010000340.1 GCA_934716785.1 uncultured Bacteroides sp.
CTATCAGTCCGCAGATGACAACACCCCAGCCACCGGTGACAATTTGGATAACCATCCATTGCCAGACTCCATTGAATACGGCTTTTCTGATAAACTCCAGCCAAGCGGTACGGCCGCCGGCACAGTTCTTCACTATCATGCTGGCATCTCCCACACAATAGGAGATTACGGCTTGAAGCCAGTCCTGTTCGCCGCCTTTGCCTATTTGTGGCATTTCAGTCAATGTCTGCCCTAACCGTGAAAACAGTCCGGACACATTGTTCAGATTGGAGTTGACGGACTGTTCGGCCTCACCGATGGCATTCTCCAAGACGGAACGGTTGTTCTCCATGAATATGTCAATCTTATCGGCGATATAGTCCGCTATGATTTCTGAGAATGGTTGCAGCAAATGCTTGATATCTTCCTCACGTGCTTCTTTCGATTTGAACACGTTGATGTTACTCAATGCCAATGACAGGTAGTCTTTCATCTCGAAGCAGATTTTCTCGTGCAGATCATTCAGATCCATTTCCCAGGTATCGTCTACACTGTCTACAGCACCTTGCACCAGCATGGTCAGCGTGTTCTGCAACTTCAACGTGCAGTTATCGAATGCTATCTCCACTGCATTCAGCTTTGTCTCAATCTCACTTATGATATGCTGGCATTCTACTTTTTGCGCTGCAGATATCTTGTCTTTATGCGCATAGACAGCCAAATCGTCACGCACCTTGGCCACTGCATCGTTATAAGTATCTGTCAATGTGTGGAATACTTTTCTATATTGCGCCATGCAACGCTCATCCGTGGATAGGAATTCTTGCAGTGACTCCTCGAAGGGTAGGAAGTGGCTGCGCTGAAGTTTCAGATCAGCCTGTTCGGGAGTAAGCATCACATCTTTCTGCAAATCTTTGTCGAAAGTCATTCCTCTGCGGGCGTCAAGGGCCGATAGGGCCGACAGTCCGAATACACGCCTGTCCATAAGTTGCTCGTCTATGCTGCCATCGGCTTTTGTGAAGCAGCATCTTACGTCATTCTTTACACGCTCCAATGCCTGTGTGCGCTGAATGTCTGATGCGATACAATCAATCTTGTTTAGGATGAAGAACACATTGCCGGGATTCCCCTTGAAGTTGTCTCGGAAGTAATCACGGTCTGCTTCTGAAAATCCCCGTTCGCCACACAGGTAAATAATCGCTTGCGCCTTGGCTGCAATGTCGAGCACCAGTCCGGTGGCCACCGACTTGTCTTCCAAGCCCGGACTGTCCACAATGCTCACGCCATTTTGTATCAGCGGTAGTGAACACCTGATAACGGAGTATGCCACGTCTTTCAGTCGACTCACGCTTCCGGTTTGTACAAACTCCTCATTGTCTGCGTTGGTATATTGATAGGTGGACAAGAACTCTTCTTTGGTAATATGCTCCACCTTGCCGGCTACTACCGAGCCGTCTTCTTTGACAGTGTCCTTGAAGTGAATCTCCACATCATCCTCACCGTTTCCCAATTGTACGAATGTGAGTATGGCGGTACTTGGCAATACCGATTCCGGCAAAATCCGACTACCCAACAATGCATTGACCAGAGTGCTCTTGCCGGAAGTGAACGTGCCTATGACAACAACTCTGAAAAGTCCGGCTGCCACCATCTTGGCTTCTTCCAGACAGCGGTCGCGTTGTTCTATCATACCAAGACCGAGTTCACTTCCGCCGACCATTTTTCTTTCACCTACCATTGCTGCTGACATATTGAGAGCAGAAATCATTCTTGCGTTATTCTTATTCATATATCGTCTCATGTTTTATCTAACGATATAGAGTGCAGGCGTTGCGCTTTTCTATCAGTTCATCTCAGAATATTTTTGCTTGGCACGGCGTGCCGCTATGCTGCGCACACTGTTAGGGATGGACACGTTGGACATATACGCCCAATAGCCGTAACGCTCGCCTGCATCAAGCTCCACCGGTTGCCCGCTGAACAAGATGTGTAGTTCGTCTATCTCTTCCTGGGTAAACTGATCTATCGAGGTGCTTACTCTCTGATAGAGGCAGTAGTCTTCATTCACTCCTTCTACCCGCATCTGCACATCGTCAATCTGCGCCTTGAAGTGCAGCAACTTTTCTTTCAAACCCGTAGTCGTGCCCGGTGAGGGGACGTACTTTTCAACCAATTCGAGCACCATCTCCTTGTAAGGCGAGGGTAGGGTTTGGCACGCTTTCAGGCAATTCCCTTTCTGCTGCGAATAGATGCCTGCTTTCTGCACATAGTCGTCGTAGAGCATCTCGTTTAGCAACATACGCACATTCTGCAATACCTTGTTGCAGCGCAACATCCGGCTTCGCTCAAAGAAGTGCTTGTATATCAATTCTTTCAGTTTGTCGATACCCGAAAACTCGTAGAGCTTTTCGAGAGCTGCCTCGACGCTGTCCGAAGCACGAAGCTCACTGCATACTTTGCGCAGAATCATCCATGGCAGGTCTCTGCCAAAGCGGAAACGGTCTACAATCGCTGCCCGTTCCTGCAAACTGAGGTGGCATCCCGGGAACTCTTCGAGCAAGAACAGGTCTTCCGAGGAGGACATCATCTCCCAACACTCATCATCAAAGCCCTTTTTCAGTTGTTCTGCCAGTTGCTTGGCTTCGTGCAGCGAAGGAATCTTGCGATACACGCCCGCACTGGTCGGTATCACCGAAAAAAGCTGGTGTTCATAGTCCTTGGAGAACTTGGGCACGTCGTCTACAATCTTCTCGTCATTGTCTATTTGCGCCAACACTCCGATACCGTTGAGTGAGGTCAGCCCCTTGCCGCCATTGTAGAGCGAAAGCAGGAACTGCTTATCGAGCTCCTCGCGCGTGGAGTTGAATAGGTAGAGGATGGCATCTGCGCTGTTTGATAAATCCAACGTCTGCTGCTGGTGCATATTGCGCACTTGCGTGTTCAGTTTGAAGTAGCTGTCGGTCTGCTGCTGGTGCGCGCTTCCGTCAGTTCCTACCAATGCGCCGATACCCGGAGTGTCTACCAACGTGACCTCTTCGAGCAGCGGGTTGTCGTCAATAAAAAAGGTGATGCTCTCTATTCGTTCCGTTACTTTGAGCACTTCCTCCTTGGTACCTTGTAGGCTTGTCAGAAAGTCTTTGGGCATCCACTCTTTCGTGCCGTTGGTCCATTTGCAAAGCACGGGCTTGTCGGCCGATAGAGGCTTCCCTTTCTTGAAGATATTCACTGTGGCTGTAGTTTCCGTGGTTCCCGTTACAGCTAAGTCCAGTCCCACCAAAGCGTTGATGAGTGAACTCTTTCCTGCCTTCACCTTACCGGCGATTGCCAGCACGCATGGTTCGGAAAACTCTCTCTGGAGGGTTTCGAGTGCCACGGCAAAGTTTCTGAACTCGATATGCTCATTGGCTATTGATACCAGTCCGTCGATCAGTTGTGACACTTGGGATATCACATCATTCTTTATCTGTGCCATTTGGATTCCATACTTTTAGTTCATCCTTTGATTGCTCTTCCTTAAGTTGATCTCCTTCCGGCTGCTTCTCTTTGGACAGCTTCTCTTCAGATTGCTCCTCATATGGCTGTTCTTCACCTTGTGACTCCTCTATTTCAACTTCGGCAGAAGGTTGCTGTTCTGTTACAACCGGAGACTCGGTCTCTTTTTTTACTTCTGCAGCCTTTTTTGCATCATTATTATCATCATCATTATCTTTTTCCTCTGCTATGGTCACAGGGACTTTTTCTGCTACAATTTCTTCTTCACCATCTTCTCCTGTCACTACAGTCTCTGTCACAACTTCTTCAGGATTCCCGGTATGGGGAAAGATTTCAATTTCATTCTCCTTTTCCGAAGAATGAACCAACGGGGCTTGCTTTAATGGAGCATCCGATGTTCCCCAGTCGAAAACCATTAATTGTTCTTCATCAGTCGTTTCAGATACTCCAGAAGGGGTATTAGAAGTCTTAGTCGTTACTTCTTTCTTCGTAGAAACAGGGGTGCTCCAGTCTTCAAGTATAGCCGGGCGTTGGGGCGTTTCGGAAGATTCGTCTTTTTGAAGAGTGTGCTCATTTGTCTCCGATGATGTACGCTTTTCGCATTCCTCATAAGAAGACGTATCCCAATCGTGAGCCTTTGCTCTATATGCATCGGCTTGCCTTCTCTTGTCAGCGGTAGGGCGCTGTTCTTTCTTTTTGCCGAATGAGAAGAAAGAGCAGATTACATCACCGGCTTTGTCGGCATAGTCTATGGTTTTATTAACCCAGTCGACTACGAAGTTCTCTTCTTGCTTCTTTTCCTTCTTTTTCTCATCCCAACGATCCATCCGTCGTCTTTTACGTTCCTTGTTCTCCCAATCCCTCCAGTCTCTTTCCATATCATCAGTTTGGAAATCCGGGTCTGTTTGCTTGTAAAGCTCTTCGTCTTTTCGCATTGGTGTGCCGATGCATTCTGCATTGAACATATCCACTTGGAATCTGCGTGCAGCCGTTCCTACGTGCGATTCTGTATTCAGTCCCGTCACAACAGATGAATGGCAATATTTCAATGAATGTAGCACGGCTTCCTTTTCGCTTTGAGGGAAGAAACGGCAGATGCCGGTCTTCTCATTGAAGCGGATCGTGCCATCCTGCGGAGTCCATGTGCCATCCGGCAAAGCCTCTTCCTGTCCGGTAATAACGGAGTCGATATTCATAGGCGTATCGGACAACTGCCAGCGCGGTCCCACATACTTCACGAATATATTTTCGAAAAACTCGGTCGACAATGGCAATGAAGCGCACTGAAGGACATCGACTTTCTTCATCACACGCCCAACCAACGAACGCACCAAGC
>CAKUYM010000341.1 GCA_934716785.1 uncultured Bacteroides sp.
GATTCGGAAGCACCGTTGCTTATGATTGCCTTCTTCTCGGTCGGCTTGATTTTTCTTTCCGGAGTTTCCTACCCTCTGGAGTTGATGCCTTGGTATTGGAGGGCTGCACATTATATTTTTCCGGCAGCACCGGGCACACTCGCTTTCGTGAAATTGAATTCCATGGGAGCTGACATGGCGGATATAAAACCGGAATATATCACACTTTGGATTCAGGTGGTTGTTTATTTCGTATTGAGTGTGTGGGTGTATAAAGAGAAATTGGCTATAAAGCTGATTTTGGGGAGACAGATAAAAGAAAAGACCGGAACATGAAAACCGGTCTTTTCTCGAATTTATCCGAAAGAGGAACTTATCACTTGCGTATCAAATATTTAATGAACAGATAGCCGCCGAATACTTGCAGACACATTCCGGGAATACCGATACGGAAATCTTGAATGGCATTATAAAAATTGCCGATGTATGCCCATTCTCCTAATGTGCCCAATACCTGATAAGCGAGTACTACTCCTGCCAATGTCGCAATGGAGATACGGCCGAAGTGTTGTGCGGTCCATCCGGCAGCCACTGCCAATAATGCGGATTTCAGCAGGATAGCAGGCAGTACGGTGGGAGCCGGCATATTAAAAAGCAACGAATTGATTACCGGGGATAAGATGGCGGTCAACAGTCCCACTTTCCAGCCATATTTGTATGCACCGATAAGGGTGAAAAAGTAAATTGGCAGCCAGATTATTCCTCCTTGCGGGATGAGATGAAAGAGTTGGGGAAAAAGGATATTGCCAATGACAAATAATGAGGCTGCCAAATAGGTATTTACATTATTGTAATTCAGCGAGTAAAGTTTTACAGTAGCAGTTGGTTCCATATTCATTTTATTAGTTAAAAGTTCAAATTAATACCATATTAGTTAAATACCACATTCCGTTAAAAGTTTAAATTGATGCCACCCATAAATGTAGCTTTCGGCATGGGGTAGCCTGCATTTATCTCATAACGTTGCGCAAGCAGGTTCTCTCCTTTTACAAAGAGACTGGCAAGACGGCATAGGCGATAGCTTCCCCGAAGATTCCACAGAACAAAATTCTCCTGCTGTTCGTGTCCTTTAGAGACAGAGGTATAAAGTCCTTTTATATATTGCAATCCCGTTGATACACTCCAGCGCCCCGTAGAATAATCGGCTCCTGCATACAGTTTATGTTCGGGAGCGGCAAGGACGGGATTTTCCATGTGCAGCCAACTATAATTGGCATTGACATTCCAATGTGAATTAATGTGATAATTGACATTGGTCTCGACACCCCAGTTCTCTATTTCTCCGGAATTGATATTCAATGGCGGAACCAGTCCGTTGGACATTATTATATTGTCGCCATTGATATAATAAAGATTTACTCCGTAAGACAATGTTCCATTCAATAAACGCTGTGAGTAGGAAAGTTCATAGCTCATCAGCTTTTCCGGCTTCAGGTCCGGATTGGCCGGAGCAAACATATACATTTCGCGAATCGTCGGATTGCGGTATCCTTTGCTGACCATTGCCTTGAGTTCCGCACTTTTCGGCAGATGAAAAGCCAAGCCTCCCTGTGGAATCCATTCTGTGCCAACATGAGAATGATGGTCCACACGGACACCGGCATCCAATGAGAACCAGTTGTTGATGTCCTGACGAAAATCTACATACCCGGCAAATTCATCCTGTTGCTTGTCTACTCCCGGTTTTCGTTCGCCTGTAGCTACTACCTTATTCCATGACTCGCCTCCGAAGTGCTGATAATCAAACCCTACTGTAATGCGGTTGCCGGCGAAGAAAGTGGCACTCTGATACCACGATACTCCCAACATCTTATCCTTGGAATTGAAGTGTGCAGCTTTGGGGTCCTGTCCCGGCTCATAACCGTCGTTTATCTTATGTCGCCCCCAGTTATAGAAAAAGCTCAATGCTCCCGAAGTATTATTGTAATGATTCTCCAACGCATATGAAGTCATTCCGCGGGTGATACGCGAATCATTATCAATCAGCGGGACTTGTACCGTTCCGGGATTGGAAGCGTTGAAATGAGTGACGTTGACATCTCCCCATAGTTTCCAGGAAGAGCTTATGTCATAGCCTAACTTTGCATATCCGCCATATTGCTCGAATTCCATATCAGGACGATGCCCGTCCGTTCGGTTGTAAGAGCCGGTCACGATACTGCTGAAACGTCCCTTTTTCACACGGTTGGAGAATTCTGTCTGCAATGTATTGTACGAACCGTAGCCTACTTGCATGTTGGTATTTACTCCCTCCTCCTGTTGCTTTCGGGTAACGATATTGATAACTCCGCCCATGGCATTAGAACCGTAAAGCACGGATGCGGGACCGCGCAGCACCTCTACCCTTTCCGTCATCATGGATTGATAGGCATCCGCTATCGGATGTCCCATCAGTCCCATATACTGCGGATGTCCGTCGATTAAAACCAATAATCCTGCCGTGGGGCTGCCACCGACACCACGCAAGCGCATACCTCCTGCCGCTCCGGTGGAAACACCATATCCCATGATGCCGCGACTGGTGGTGAAGAATCCCGGGACCTGCTCCGTCAGCAACGGTAAGAGAGA
This sequence comes from uncultured Bacteroides sp., assembly GCA_934716785.1. Lineage (GTDB taxonomy): Bacteria > Bacteroidota > Bacteroidia > Bacteroidales > Bacteroidaceae > Bacteroides. The sequence goes on from CAKUYM010000341.1 coordinate 2,608, forward strand.
TGGTTCGTATCTTTTCTCAATCTGCTGCCGCCCCACTACGGAGATAGTCATCGGGAGATGGCGTATATCTGTTTCATTACGCGTTCCGGTGACTACGACTTCATCAATGACATAGTCTTTTCGTGATTGGATACTGTCCTTTGGAGTCTGTGCCATTCCCGAAACGGCAAACAGACCGGTGAGCAAGAACAAACAAACTCTATCTTTTCTCATATGTTTTACTTTAGTATATCTAATTTTTCTTATTTCTGATTTTCTCAAGGAAGCCACGAATCAACGGCAAAATAGCTTCTGCCGACTCTTCTTCACTACACAGCGTTTCCACAGGACACCATCCCGTATGATCACGATTCCATATAAATGGTACTTCCTGCGCAAAACCGACTTTTACGTTCGATGTCCTGAACAAATCCATGGCTTTGGAACTGACAATGTCTGTGTACAGTTCTTTGACACCACCTAAAACCATCAGGGCAGCGGCTCCTTTCCCCACTACCTTATCTGCAATCAGAGCTCCTTTCAGAAACTCCGGTTCTTGGGTCAGCAGATCATACAAATCCGCTACTCCGCGTTGGGTAAAAGTCCGTACCTTTCCATTGTTGGCAATCACGCAGGAGTATCCTCCGCTGTGCAACAGATTGATTAATTCTTCCATTATATAATAGAGTTCCTTTTATGTTATAGAGTTTCTTTTCTTCGCTATTTATATAAATTATAAAGTTCCTTGCTTCAGTTGTTCGACAAACTGGTCTATCCTATGCAATTCTTTCGGTATATTTATGTTTTGCGGACAATGCGCTACACACTGGTTGCATCCTATACAATGGCTTGCCTGACGGAGTTTGGGCACACTACGGTCATAACCGACAAGAAATGCGCGACGGGCTTTGGCATAGTTTTCATCTTGGCCGTTCTTAGGTACATTGCCTTCGTTGACACAGCGGTTGTAATGCAGAAGAACAGCCGGAATATCCAGTCCGTACGGGCAAGGCATACAATACTTGCAGTCGTTGCAGGGAATGGTAGGATACTTCAACATCAGTTGTGCCGTATCTTCAAGAAAGTCCATATCCTCAGGCGTCAGCGGCTCCAACGGAGAGTAGGTACGAAGATTGTCTTGCAGATGCTCCATATACGTCATGCCGCTTAGCACAGTCAGTATGTCCGGGAATGAGCCGGCAAAACGGAATGCCCAAGAAGCAACACTATTGTCGGGGCGGCGTTGTTTGAGACGTGCCACTAAGTTATCACTCAATTTGGACAAACGGCCACCCAAAAGCGGCTCCATAATGACAGCCGGAATCCCTCTTTTGCTCAGTTCGCCATATAGATATTCGGCATCCGTATTTCGGGCGTTGGTCTCTTTCGCATGTTTCCAGTCCACATAGTTGAGCTGTATCTGTACGAAATCCCATTTAAATTCATCATGCCGTGAAAGCAGGTAATCAAATACCTCGATATCGCCATGGTAAGAAAATCCGAGATTGCGGATACGTCCTGCTTCACGCTCCTTCATCAGGAAGTCAAGCATACCGTTATCCAAATATCGCCCTTTAAGGGCTTCCATGCCTCCCATGCCAATGCCGTGCAACAGCAGGTAGTCGAGGTAGTCGACTTGAAGATCGGTGAATGACTTATGATACATTTTCAGTGATTCTTCACGCGACCATGTGCTTGGCGAGAAGTTGGACAGCTTGGTAGCGATAAAATACTTATCACGGGGATGGCGGCTCAGCGCAATGCCCGTTGCCTTCTCGGAGAAGCCTTGTACGTAGACCGGGGATGTATCGAAATAGTTTACTCCATGGGCAATGGCATAATCGACCAACCCGTTGACAGCATCTTGATCAATGACTTCGCCCTTGCCATCCGGTGAAGGCTTGAGCGGCCAACGCATGCAGCCGTATCCTAAAAGTGAGACGCGGTCGCCCGTAGTCGGGTTTGTCCGGTAGGTCATTTTGTCGGTAGGAATCTCTCCTTCTCCCGTAGCGCTGGCAGAAGTCGAATTGTTCTTTGAAGAGCACCCATACAATAGGGCTGTAGACGTGGCTGCATTGATGCCTACAATTTTGATGAAATCTCTTCTGTTTATATCTTTCTTATTTTTTTCTTCCATAACTAAAGTTTCCCACCCCTCATTAAATAGCTTGAAGAGGGGTGGATTATCTTTCAAGCTACATGTACTCAATGT
>CAKUYM010000342.1 GCA_934716785.1 uncultured Bacteroides sp.
CCTAACTACCAAGTATTAACACCTTGAATCTCATCTGTTAATACTTGAGTTGCTATGTCTATATATTCAGTGTATTGGAACTATATCCCTACCATATTGAATCTATATATCTGACGCGATGATTCTATATATCCCACGTAATTAAGCTATGTATCCGACTATTGATTTGGGCAAATTTCATAGGTGAAAGCGAAAACGAAAGGGTTCACCTGATTTCACCCCTTGCCTTCACCCGTAACGTTCTTATTCACAACCTGTAAGCTATAAGGTGAAAGCGGTGAACCCTGTAAATTGAAAGTTCATGTGATTAATGCAAATCAACCTTGTGTAGATCGATATACAGTGTCGTATCTCTCTATGAGAAATATGCAAACCCATGAAATAGTAGTTCTGTTAGCCATTTTAAATGAGTTTTCGACATACAGTTTTTTTATCTTTTTTTGGTTATTTAAATAGTATGCACTAAATTTGCGAATGAAAATAAGGGGAAAAAGGATTACAGTATCTGTAAAGCCAACTTTTGAAAACGACTTTGGGATAGAAACTTTTTTGTCATATTTGTTGCCGTAAATCTTTGGGTGTCTTTGACTATAACCATAGGAGAAGTTTACATTTATAACCTTGGATGTCAGGATGTCAATGTCGGAATATCTTTGTTGGATATTTTGTGCAGAGAATGGGAATGGCGTTTGTTGGATAATCATGTATCAAAAACATACTAATAAGTTAAAAACAGTTACAGCTATGAAAACAAAACATTTTTTGGCATTCGTCTTGTTATGTCTGACGATGTCTGCATCTGCTCAAGTACAGTTACTATTCATTGAAGGAGGCGGACGCAATGTGATTGACCGCAATAAGAAACTTTATTGGATGGAGGGGGATGATGATCCTTGCTATGATATTCTGAATTACAAAAAGGTGGGTAATAAAGAAACTTTCGATCTTAAGTCAAAAGAGGATGCTACAGATAAGTATAGTGCAGTGATTATTCTTAATGCAAAAACTCAAGAACCCGAAGAATTGACTCTCACTCATAAAACTTATGGAAAACAAGGCGGTAAGGTGAAAACAACATCAGGTAGTAAGAGCGAGGATACTCGTCTCAAGGAGTATTTCAATGGGCTTGCCGGCAATCCTACCAGTCCGAATGCGACGGCAGGCGTAAGCAGTCCTATTCCTTCAAGTGTATCCGATGCAAAATCTGACGACAATTCTGACGACAAATCGGATGTGAAATCGGAAGAGAGTGAGAAGGGAACTGTGGATAAAGTAAAGGATGCTGCCAAGGGAACTTTGGGTAAGGTTAAAGGCGTTTTCAAAAAGAAAAAGTAAGAACACAAGAATCAAATGATGCTTGTTCTTTGATTTGAAAGATAAAGGATGAATATAGCGAAAGGACTGAATATTATTGGTATTCGGTCCTTTTTGCTGCAATGAAACCGACAATCTCCTTTCCTTTTTCTTGTAAAACCTTGTAGAATTTTGTAAGATCTTATAAAGCCCTGTAAGATCTTGTGGGTCTTCACTCTTTTCCTCTTCTTCTTTTCTCTTTCTCTTTTTTTTCTTTAGTTTTAGTGTAGATAGTGGATTTAGGAAAATGAAAAAAAGTTGTTATTTAAAAACAATCTAAATAATTTGCGAGCTCCGAAGTTATGGATTATCTTTGCCGAAAATTTAGATAATTATGCGTTTATCCGAATTAAAAACAGGCGAAAAAGGTGTCATCGTTAAGGTGCTGGGTCACGGTGGTTTCCGTAAGCGTATTGTGGAGATGGGTTTTATAAAAGGTAAGACAGTTGAAGTGCTGTTGAATGCTCCACTAAAAGATCCCATAAAATATAAAGTCCTGGGTTATGAAATAACTCTTCGTCTTCATGAATCAGAGATGATTGAAGTGGTCAGTGAAGAAGAAGCTAAAAAAATTGCTGAAGAGACTGTTTATCATGAAGGGCTGCCTGAAAATATATCCATAAAAGAGGAAAACATGAAACAGATGGCGTTGGGTAAACGCCGTACTATCAATGTAGCCTTGGTTGGAAATCCCAACTGCGGCAAGACTTCTTTGTTTAATTTGGCATCCGGTGCTCATGAGCATGTTGGTAACTATAGTGGTGTGACGGTAGATGCCAAAGAGGGTTATTTCGATTTTGAGGGTTATCACTTCCGTATAGTCGATTTGCCGGGCACCTATTCTTTGTCTGCATATACTCCGGAAGAAATTTATGTCCGCCGCCACATTATAGACGAAACTCCGGATGTTATTATCAATGTCGTTGACTCTTCTAACTTGGAACGAAATTTATATCTGACCACCCAACTGATAGATATGAATGTCCGTATGGTGGTGGCTTTGAACATTTATGACGAGTTGGAAGCCAGCGGAAATACATTGGATTATCGTTTGTTGAGCAAACTGTTCGGAGTCCCGATGGTGCCTACAGTGAGTAAGAAAAACCGTGGTCTGGATACCTTGTTTCATGTTGTCATTAATCTCTACGAAGGAGTAGATTTCTTTGATAAGCAGGGAAATATGAATCCGGAAGTGCTTAAGGATTTGACAGAATGGCATAATTCTTTGGAGGACCGGAAACTGCATGAGGAAGAACATTTGGAAGATTATGTACGGGAGGATAAGAAAACCGGACGCGTATTCCGTCATATTCATATCAATCACGGGCCGGATTTGGAGAGAGCTATTGAAGCGGTGAAAGAGGAGGTATCCAAAAATCAAATGATCCGCCATAAATATTCTACCCGTTTCCTGTCAATTAAATTATTGGAGAATGATCTTGATATAGAGAGTTTTGTCCGTACTTTGCCAAATGCCGACGAAATCTTTAGTGTCCGCGATAAGATGGCTAAACGCATTCAGAGTACGATGAATGAAGATTGTGAATCGGCCATTACGGATGCGAAGTATGGTTTCATCAGTGGCGCTCTGAAAGAGACGTTTACTGATAATCATTTGGAACAAGCGCAGACAACGAAAGTGCTGGATGCTATCGTTACCCACCGCATTTGGGGGTATCCTATCTTCTTCCTTTTCATGTATCTGATGTTCGAAGGCACGTTTGTTATTGGGGAATACCCGATGATGGGAATCGAGTGGCTGGTGGAACAAATAGGTAATTTGATCCGTAATAATATGTCTGAAGGGCCTCTGAAGGATATGCTGGTTGACGGCATTATCGGTGGAGTAGGAGGGGTCATTGTTTTCTTGCCTAATATTCTTATTCTGTATTTTTGCATTTCGTTGATGGAAGATTCGGGATATATGGCGCGTGCCGCATTTATTATGGATAAGATTATGCATAAGATGGGGTTGCACGGAAAGTCGTTTATCCCGTTGATTATGGGATTCGGATGTAATGTACCTGCCATTATGGCTTCCCGTACGATTGAGAATCGGAAAAGCCGACTGATTACTATGTTGGTCAATCCGTTGATGTCTTGTAGTGCGCGTCTGCCTATTTATTTATTGTTGGTCGGAGCTTTCTTTCCGAACAATGCCAGCTTGGTATTGTTGGGTATTTATGCGACAGGAATATTCTTGGCGGTATTGCTGGCGCGTCTGTTCAGTAAGTTTTTGGTGAAAGGGGATGATACTCCGTTTGTAATGGAACTCCCGCCTTATCGGATGCCGACAGCAAAATCAATCTTTCGTCATACGTGGGAAAAGGGAGCACAGTACTTGAAGAAAATGGGAGGAATTATTATGATTGCTTCTATTATTATATGGTTCTTAGGCTATTATCCGAATCATGATGCATATGAGACGGTGGCCGAACAACAGGAGAACTCTTATATCGGTCAACTTGGCCGAGCGATAGAGCCGGTGATAGCTCCAATGGGATTTGACTGGAAATTGGGCATTGGTCTGATTTCGGGAGTAGGTGCGAAGGAGTTGGTCGTAAGTACATTGGGTGTTTTGTATGTGGACGATCCGGATGCAGACGAAGCCAGTTTGGCAGAGCGGATACCGATAACTCCGTTGGTTGCCTTCTGTTATATGTTGTTTGTGCTGATTTACTTCCCGTGCATTGCATCATTGGCAGCTATCAAGCAAGAGTCCGGTAGTTGGAAATGGGCGCTTTTCGCTGCTTGTTACACGACGATGTTAGCTTGGCTTGTTTCATTTGTGGTTTATCAAGTTGGAGGATTATTTGTATGAATAATTGGCAGGAATGGGTAGTCGGAGTACTGGTTGTGCTCTGTATTGCCCGGGTTGTATATGGAATTTATACTTTTTTTCGTCGTACCCAAGAAAGTGCTAATCCTTGCGATAGCTGTGTAAGTGGTTGTGAACTAAGGGATATGATGGAAAAGAAGCAAAGAGAATGCAGCGTGAAGAGAAAAAGAACAAAGAAAAATTGCTGCGGATAGTTGGTAATTTCAAAATTTGTACTACCTTTGCAACCGCAAACGAGAGATAACGGTTCCTTGGATGAGTGGCTTAGTCAGCGGTCTGCAAAACCGTGTACGGCGGTTCGAATCCGCCAGGAACCTCAACTATCACTTTAAAGCCCTTGAAAGTCAAGCACTTTCAAGGGCTTGTTTTTTACGGAGACCGTTTCGGGGACCACTTGAAAATTCGAGAATATTCTCCAATATTTCTTTTGATTATTTTTAGGATTCAGTTTACAGTGGAAGCACAAATGATTTAAAGTGATTTGCCATTCAAGAATCTCGTAGTCCTTAAGTGTTCTTTCTATTATATGTGATTTATATGAAGAAATATAGATTGAGGGGATTGTGTACCCCCTCTTCTATGGAAGACCAGCTAAGGGAC
>CAKUYM010000343.1 GCA_934716785.1 uncultured Bacteroides sp.
CTCTTCTATCGTATTGGTGCGCAGACTTTCATTCGTCTGTTTGCGATCCCAAGGGCATTTGACGCGCAGTTCGTCGAGAATATCGAGGAAGCGTCCGAAAGCCTCCATCTGTTCTTGTCTGGTATGTGACATGGCTATATTTTTTTATTAAAGTTGTTGCAAAGATATGATTAATAATTCATTCCGAAATTCCAAAGCGGAACAATATTTCTGTATCCGGTTTCTATATCATCTTTTACGATGTATCCCTCTTGGGCTTCGGATAGCTGCTGTTGTCCTTTGTTCTTTCCACCTATCTCAAAAGTTCTTTCTCCTATTTGGAAATCAGAAATTTTGGAAGATACAATCTCCTGTTTGACCCGCATCTGATTATAGAAGAACGTCTCGCGGATATTACCGATATTGGAATTCTCCCTTCCTAATGCATAAATGAGATTCGTATTATCAAGATATATCTTTTCTACTTTGCCCAATCCTCTGATTCCTCCCGTATCATCTCTGACCTGGGCTATCATTCCCGCCTTCTCGATATAAAGCAAGTAATCGCTTAAATAGTTGCGGCTCACCCCGATGATGTCGGCAAGCTTCTGCATGACAGGTTTGAACGGAACGCTTTTGGCAATAACCATCAACAACTGTTTCAGCTTGCGCCCGGTGGATACATTCATGTTGGCATATTGAGGAATGTCATTCTCCATAGTCTGGTTGATTACCTGATTCAGCTCAATCTCGAAGGTAGTATCTTTCCCAAACGGGTAATAGCCGTGTTGTATATATTCTGCAAATAACGGAAGCGGATGTGCTATTCCCGGAATCTCAACTTTGTGTTCCAATATCTCTTCCAATGTGTAGACAGGCACATGAATCTGATGGAACATACTTAAATATTCTCTGAAAGACAGCCCTTGCATCTCATAGATGGGTGCGCGTCTGCTCAAGTCTGCCGTTCCTTTGTAAATATCCAAGATGGAGGAACCGGTGAAAAGAACCTGCATGTCCGGATAAGAATCGAATATCTGCTTCAGCTCGCGCGACCAATTAGGATATTTGTGTATTTCATCAACGAACAAATGCCTGCCGCCCTGTTTGCTGAATCTATCCGTTAAGTCAATCAGAGAATTATCGGCAAAATACATATTGTCTGCCGAAACATACAAGGTATCTTTCGAACTCATGTTCTGCTTGATATGTTGCAGGAACATGGTGGTCTTACCGACTCCCCGTGGCCCGACAAGGCCGAGCATACGGCTCTCCCAGTTTATCTCAGCATACTTGTAGCGGATGAAATTGGTACTTGTAGCTTTGAGGAGTTTGTTGAAGTTCTCGTATAATCTATCCATGGTTGTCATACATATATTTATATGCAAATATACAGTTATTGCACAACAAAAGTGCAGTAATTCGCATTTTTCTGCACTTTTATAGTGCAATTAGTCTTATCGACTTTTCCATCCAGCCTTATTTCTTCCTCCATTCCCGATAAGAAATCAGCAGCCCCACCACTTCCGAGTAGTTCTTCCTGCCGCTTTCTATCTTATTCCCTTTCAAGTACAAATCATATATCCAATCCTGCACTGCCCCCACCACCGGACTGTACTTATCTGCCCAATACGCCTGGTTATCCTTCGCCAGTTCGATGATTTCCGGGCGGATGCGGTTGAAGAGTCGGGTATATTCCTCTTGTGAGAGCAGCCTTTGCGCATTCCGCAATACATGACCGAGCACAGAGTAATATCCGGAGAAACGAATCCCCATCGCCTTGGAGCGGGTGCAAACCTGATAGGCATAAAAGTTGGCTTCCGCTTCGCTCGTGATGCCCAGCAGATGTGCCAACTCATGAGCATACGTAGCCGGATAGTTGGCGGGAAGCAAATCGCCGTTCAAGGTAAATTCGCAGAAGAAAGGCCCCATGCTGCCGGTCACCCCCACCATCGAGATAAACGGAGTGAACAGCATCGTCTTCGCTCTTGGAGATTCGTGTGGCGGACGGTGCACGCCGAGGCTGTCGCTCAACTGATTATAGCCCCGCACGGTCTCTTCGCGCACTAAATCCCGGTTGATGCTGCCTACCGGAGTGTAGGAACGGTTGAGTTGCGTGATATAATCATCCACGAACTCTTTGAAAATCTCCGGTGTATAGGCTGTGTAAGGAATTTCCGTCCGCTGATAAAAATTCTTTTGAGAGTAATTGAGCCCCCAGGCAAGATAGAACCATACGTAAATCCATAGCAGATACTCACCGTCGCGCATCAACACCCTTTTCCATGTCAGCTTCTTGCGGAACCGACCGTAAAAAGGATAGACAACAACCCCTATGATACTGAGAAAAATGAACAAATCTCCTATCGCAAAAGGAAACAGGTTGGAGAAGGCCGATAAGCCATAAGAAATAAAAGGATAGACCGTTTGCGAGTACACGGCAGATAAAGCGGGGATCAACTGCGTCATCCACACCAAAAGCAACAATACACCCAATGCTATATGTCTATTTCTCAATCGCATTTTCATCATTCATTCAGGTTTCAGCCAACAAAAATATGCATTTAATAGGCGTTACGCGAAAAAATACCTCTATATTTGCAAAAAATCTGTTAAGGGCTGAATTTTAATTATTAATTTTGTACCCGTTATTTTGAATAATACATCTTTGAATATACATCTATATATAAAGCAATATGGAATTAGCAAGTAAGTACAATCCCGCAGACGTGGAGGGAAAGTGGTACCAGTATTGGCTGGACAATCATTTATTCAGTTCTAAACCCGATGGTCGTGAGCCTTACACCATCGTCATTCCGCCCCCCAACGTCACAGGTGTGTTGCACATGGGACACATGCTCAACAATACTATCCAGGATATTTTGGTTCGCCGTGCCCGCATGGAAGGCAAGAATGCCTGCTGGGTGCCCGGAACAGACCACGCCTCTATCGCCACTGAAGCAAAGGTCGTGAATAAACTCGCCGCCCAAGGCATCAAGAAGACCGACCTGACTCGCGAAGAGTTTCTGAAGCATGCTTGGGACTGGACGGAAGAGCACGGAGGCATTATCCTGAAGCAGCTCCGCAAACTCGGTGCGTCCTGCGACTGGGATCGCACGGCTTTCACCATGGACGAGAAGCGTAGCGAGAGTGTGATTAAAGTATTCGTAGACCTGTTCAATAAAGGATTGATTTATCGCGGTGTCCGTATGGTGAACTGGGACCCGAAAGCATTGACCGCCCTTTCCGACGAGGAAGTTATCTACAAGGAAGAGCATGGAAAACTGTACTACCTCCGCTATAAAGTAGAAGGTGATGCCGAAGGCCGGTATGCGGTAGTGGCAACCACCCGTCCCGAAACGATCATGGGTGATACGGCAATGTGCATCAACCCCAACGACCCGAAGAACGCATGGCTGAAAGGCAAGAAAGTGATCGTTCCGTTGGTGAACCGCGTCATTCCGGTGATTGAAGACGACTATGTAGACATCGAATTCGGTACAGGCTGTCTGAAAGTGACCCCGGCTCACGATGTGAACGACTATATGTTGGGCGAGAAGTATAACCTGCCCAGCATCGACATATTCAACGATAACGGCACGCTGAGCGAGGCAGCCGGCATGTATATCGGCATGGATCGTTTCGATGTGCGCAAGCAGATTGAGAAAGACCTTGACGCAGCCGGCCTGCTCGAAAAGACGGAGGCTTATACCAATAAGGTAGGATACTCTGAACGTACCAATGTGGTGATTGAGCCGAAGCTGTCTATGCAGTGGTTCCTCAAGATGCAACACTTTGCAGACATGGCATTGCCGCCTGTCATGAACGATGAACTGAAGTTCTATCCTTCTAAATACAAGAACACTTACCGCTACTGGATGGAGAACATCAAAGACTGGTGCATCAGCCGCCAACTGTGGTGGGGACATCGCATTCCTGCCTACTTCCTGCCGGAAGGTGGATTCGTAGTGGCCGCCACTCCCGAAGAGGCACTGGCGAAAGCGAAAGAGAAAATCGGCAACGAAGCTTTGACACTGGCCGATCTTCGTCAGGATGAAGACTGTCTGGACACTTGGTTCTCTTCTTGGCTGTGGCCTATCTCTTTGTTCGATGGCATCAACAATCCGGGCAACGAGGAGATCAAGTATTACTATCCGACGAGCGACCTCGTGACAGGACCGGACATTATCTTCTTCTGGGTAGCCCGCATGATTATGGCTGGTTACGAATACGAAGGAAAGATGCCGTTCAAGAACGTTTATTTCACGGGTATCGTTCGTGACAAGTTGGGACGCAAGATGTCCAAGTCGCTTGGCAACTCGCCCGATCCGTTGGAACTGATCGAGAAATACGGTGCCGATGGTGTGCGTATGGGTATGATGCTTTCCGCTCCTGCGGGCAACGATATTCTCTTCGACGACGCGCTTTGCGAACAGGGACGTAACTTCTGCAACAAGATATGGAATGCTTTCCGCCTGATTAAAGGATGGACGAATGCCGGAGGAACGATTGAGATACCTGTTGAAGCTCATCTGGCCGTTCAGTGGTTTGACCAGAAGTTGGACGCGGCGGCAATCGAAGTGGCCGACCTCTTCTCCAAATATCGTTTGAGCGAAGCATTGATGTTGGTTTACAAACTGTTTTGGGATGAATTCTCTTCCTGGCTGTTGGAGATCGTGAAACCTGCCTATGGACAACCTGTCAATGGCTTTATTTACGACATGGTTCTCAACTCTTTCGAACGCCTGCTCGAAATGCTGCATCC
>CAKUYM010000344.1 GCA_934716785.1 uncultured Bacteroides sp.
CCTCAAAGCACAAGGACAATATCTTCGTTTTCTGTTTCTGACAGGCATCAGCAAGTTTAGCCAGATGAGTATATTCAGTGAGTTGAACAACTTGCAAAATATCAGCATGAGCGATGATTACAGTGCTATCTGCGGTATTACAGAACAGGAATTGTGGAATCAGATGCAACCGGATATTGAAAAGATCGCTCGGGCGAACAATGAAACGTATGAAGAAGCCTGTCGGCATTTGAAGCGTCAGTATGACGGCTATCATTTCAGTAAGAATTGTGAAGATATTTATAATCCATTCAGTATTTTCAATGCCTTTTCCCAAAGGGATTATAAAAGTTTCTGGTTCTCTACCGGTACGCCCACTTTCCTGATTGAAATGTTGCAACGGATGAATTTCAATCTCAATCTGTTGGAAAAGATGGAAGTGAAAGATGAGGATTTCGATAAGGCGACAGAGACTATTACCGACCCGATTCCTGTACTTTATCAGAGCGGCTATCTGACTATCAAAGGATATGAACCGCTTTTTCGTACCTATACACTGGGCTACCCCAACGAAGAAGTTAAGATAGGCTTTATTGAGACATTGATTCCTTCTTACCTTCACCAACCGACACGGGAAAGCAATTTTTATGTGGTCTCTTTTGTCCGGGATTTGATGAAAGGTGATATTGAGCAGTGCCTTCTTCGTACCCGTTCTTTCTTTTCTTCTATACCCTATGATTTGGAGAACAATCAGGAGAAACACTATCAGACCATCTTTTATCTGTTGTTTCGCTTGATGGGACAATATGTGGATGTAGAGGTGAAAAATTCCATTGGTAGAGCCGATGTGGTTATAAAGATGCCTGATGCTATTTATATACTTGAATTTAAGGTGGACGGAACCCCCGAAGATGCATTGGCGCAGATAAACAGCAAGCAATATGCAATACCTTACGAGATCGATCATCGTAAAGTGATCAAAGCAGGAGTGAATTTTGATAGTGCGACGCGGACGTTGGGAGAGTGGAAGATAGTATATTCTTAGAATTTTAGTTCATAACTTTGCATGATTTGCCCTAATTTTAAACAGACTCTAATAATTATTGGAAATATTTATATACCTTTGCAGTGTTTTTGGTGAAGTTGTTATGTATAAGAGACGATGACAACTTGAAAAGGGAATCCGGTGAGAATCCGGAGCAGTGCCCGCTACTGTAAACACCGTATAAAGAAGATCTACAAATACCTCTTGCCACTGTAAGATGATTACGGGAAGGCTGATCTTCGGGTGAAGTCAGGAAACCTGCCAAAAATATACACATACTGATTCAATAATGTTTCCGGGATTTGAAACGATCGGTGTTTTTTAGTATTTACCTTTTTATAAAATGTGCGTATGATGAAGATTAGAGTTGCACTCATAGCCTGCATGGTCATGGTTTGCTGTGTCTTGAACCAAGTAAAAGCAGAAGGTATTTTTGCGTCTTCCAGTATCTTTGATAATTTGCAGCTTGGAGACAAAGTAGCATTGCTGATGGTCTATTTTGGAACTACACACGATGACACAAGAGCTTTGACTATCGACGTCATGACCAAGAAGGCTAAAGAAACATTTCCCAATGTCGAAGTGAGGGAAGCTTATACCTCACGTATTGTCGCTTACAGACTGGCAAAGCGTGGAGTGATAAAGAAGAATCCTATTGAAGCTTTGGCACAATTGAAAGCTGATGGTTATACTCACGTAGTTGTCCAATCGGCAAATATCATAGATGGTGTGGAGATGGAATCGCTTCGTAAAGATGTGGCACAGATGAACTTCTTGTTCAAGGAAATTCGTGTCGGCCTCCCACTGTTGTATTCGCCTGAAGATTATAAGAAAGTCATTGACGCTATCGTTCCCCAAGGCAAACCTAATGCAGCCAATGTGCTGATAGGCCATGGTACATACAAACCGGGAACGGCGCAATACGCCATGATGGATTATATGCTTCAAGCCGAGGGGCACGCTAATTTTTCGGTAGGGACGGTAGAAGGTTACCCGTCATTTGAGGATGCGGTTAATAGGATTCCGGAACGACAGAAGAAAATGAAAGAGGTACAATTGATGCCATTCTTGTTTGTTGCCGGTGATCATGCCAAAAATGATATAGGGGTAGACATGAAACAGGCTTTGGAAGAGAAAGGCTATAAAGTGACCGTTTGGACTGAGGGATTGGGACAAAACGCTGCTATACAGGAAATTTATATCGACCATATCAGATATATCATGGAGAATAAACCTCTTGATATAAATGAAAAGAAAAAAGAATACTCCAAAGGTAAAGACGTATATTAAAGAATAACAACAGACACTTACCAACAATGAATTTATTTAGGAAAATTATTTCCGGTATCCATAAGATACTCGGATTGGTGCTTTGCGTGCTTTTTTTTATGTGGTTTGTCTCAGGGATAGTAATGATTTACCATTCTTTTCCGAGAGCGTCGCAAGAATATAAACTGCGTAGACAGCAACCGCTTAGTGCCGAAAACGTGGTTTCGGTAGAGTCTCTTAGGGCAGTATTGCCGGATACAGCCAAGCTCCGGTCCATGTCAGTCGAAATGCGTTTTGACCGTCCGGTAGTGCAAATGCGTGGAGAAGGTGTGCCGTCTGCGCTTTATATAGACAAATTGGAACCCGTTGAAAGCTTTGACGAAGCAGTGCGGCAGAAGACTATTCAGCTTTGGTGTTCGGCACCGATACAGAAAGTTGATACCTTGCATAAGGTCGATCAATGGATACCTTTCGGGCGTAACAATGACGAGATGCCTGTATACAAATATTATTTTGACGATGAAGATGCTCATCAATTGTATATGACTTCGAAAGACGGCCGGGTATTGCAGTTTACGGATAAAGACAGCCGTTTTTGGGCATGGCTTGGAGCCATTCCGCATTGGGTGTACTTCACATCCCTTCGCCAGCATCAAGAGCTTTGGATAGAGTTTGTGAAGTGGGCTGCCGGCATCGGTTGCATCATGTGCTTGATGGGATTCGTCTTGGCGTTCATTGATTGGAAAAAGCAAAAGAACAAAGGATTCTTCCATTCTCCATACCAAAAGCGTTGGTACAAATGGCATTTTGTCTCAGGGGTTATATTCGGACTGTTTGCTATCACATTTGCATTCAGTGGCATGATGTCTCTTCGGGATATTCCGGATTGGCTTAAGAAAGCTCCGAAAACAGAGAGGAAAGCAAGGGGCGGAATGTTTTCATCCCGAATGAACTCCATGCTTCCTTTGGATACCTATAAGCTTGACTACCGTCAGATTTTGTCACAGTCGGATAGCGTGAAATCCATAACTTGGGCTTCTTGGAACAAATACCCTTATTACAAGGTGCAATATAATTACAGCTCACTCAATATAGATGCTTCAGACAGCATGCAGATAAAGGTATTTGAACTGACGGAAGACATGATTCGTAAAGACGTTGCGCGCCAGTTGGGAGACAGTGTGCAATGGACAATGGACTTGCTGACCGCCGAGGATGCTGATTATTATGGGCGAAGAAAAGAGCGTGTTCCTCTGCCTGTATACCGTATAGTGGTTGATGACAATATGCATACCCGTATGTATTACAGCCCTCAGACATTAAGGAAGCAGACCGTTGATGATGACGGACGCACAAGACGCTTCCTGTATAGCGGATTGCACAGCCTGAACATTAAGTTCCTGACAGACCGCCCGATATTATGGAATATTGTAATGTATACATTAATGTTTGGTGGAATATTCCTGTCGCTTACAGGTATAGTTCTTTCAGTGAAGTGGATTATCAGAAAAATTAAGAAGTTAGTTAAAATCATAAGAAAATGAACAGAAAAGTATTGACTCTGATGTTTGTATGCTGCCCTTTATGGGCTTTTGCCCAAGTGGCAGATCAGGAAGACATGCAAACTCATAACATTGACGAAGTTGAAGTAACGGCAAAGCGTAAAGTTCCATTGCAGGAGCAGTCGGTGGGATTGCTTAATATTGATGTCCCGTTGAAATATTTGCCTATGACGGTTACAAAAATCGACCGCATTACTTTGGAGCGCAAACACATCTTCAACATGCAAGATGCAGTTCGATTCTTGCCGGGTGTCATTATGTCGAGCGACCAGTTGGGCGCATTCCAGCGTTATAGCGTGCGCGGAACATCAGACGCTGTGTTTGCATACGACGGTATCCGTGATGAAAGAACATTGACAAATACAGTGCCGTTCAGCGATTTGTCTTCCGTTGAGTCTATCGAAGTTATCAAAGGTCCGGCTTCAGTACTGAGCGGGCACTCTGTAATGGGTGGTGTGATCAACATCATAACGAAAAAGCCGAGCGACCGTTTTACTGCAAATGCAAGTATAAGTTATGGTAGCTGGGAACAGAAAGAAGCTACTGTAGGATTTGGCGGCAAACTGTGTGGCCCGGTAAACTATAGGGCTAATATCCACTATGCTAACGGTGACGGATATCGTATGGTGAACGCAGACCGTTTCTCCGGCCTATTCGCCATAGGTGCTCAGATTGGAAAGAATGGCTACTTGGATGCGAATGTCAATTTCAACGACGACCATTATACAACGGATATAGGCGGTGCGCCAACAATGCCTGGTGATGTTTATTCGGTAAATGGAGATAAGTTGTTTGCCGCAAGTGGAGAGCGTAATCCATTGTGCAATTATGAGGATGTATTCAATGATATAG
>CAKUYM010000345.1 GCA_934716785.1 uncultured Bacteroides sp.
TGCTTATATTACAAAGCCATTTAGCGTGAAACTACTGTTGGCACGTGTATTCAGGTTGATAGAACAACGTGACAAACTGCGTGAGAAGTTCTCCAATGAACCGGGTATCATGTGTCCTGCTATGTGTACCACCGACCGGGATAGGGAGTTTGCCGACCGTCTGGCAGCTATCCTTGAACAAAACCTTGCCCGTCCGGAATTCTCTATTGATGAGTTTGCGCAATTAATGAAATTGGGACGGACGGTCTTCTATCGGAAGCTGCGCGGTGTGACCGGATATTCGCCTAATGAATACTTGCGTGTAGTCCGGATGAAGAAAGCGGCGGAACTGCTACTCTCGGAAGATAATTTGACCGTTGCGGAAGTTTCCTATAAAGTTGGTATCAGCGACCCGTTCTATTTCAGCAAATGTTTTAAAGCGCAGTTCGGCGTAGCACCATCGGTGTATCAGCGTGGGGTGAATACGGATACTGCTTCTTCGAAGTAATAGTAATCGGATTCATAGCGATAATAGTACTTATGAGCTGTTTTTTTCATTGCGTTGGACGTAAGGAGGAAGCTCGTGTTTATGAAATAAAACAAATCATGTCTGGGATAATTTCTCCCTTTGTGAAAGAATAACCCTCAAAGGAAGTGCATTTGTTTGTGAGAATGGCAGAAAGAGATTATCTTTGTTTCTGTCATTGGCAAGGTACTTACATCTTTAAAACATAAAGAAATGGAAAAATATTTATTTCCGAACAGAAAGCGCATTCCCTACGGTATGATGAATTTTGAGGTTATTCGTCGTGAGGACTATTATTATGTTGACAAAACCCATTTCATTCCGCTGATAGAACAGGCAGACCGCTTCTTTTTCTTCATCCGTCCCCGGCGTTTCGGCAAAAGCCTGACGCTGAATGTGCTGCAACACTACTATGATGTACGTACCCGAGACCAGTTTGACGAACTATTCGGAGATTTATATATAGGTAAGCATCCTACCCGTGACCGTAATAGGTATCTGGTGCTTTATCTTAATTTCTCCGGTATTGTTGGTGAACTGAGTAATTATCGCGATGGGCTGGATGCTCATTGTCAGATTTGTTTTGACTATTTCTGTGAAGTTTATGCAGACCTTTTGCCACAAGGCATCAGAGAGCGGTTGGACGAAAAGGATGGAGCAGTCAATCAGCTCGACTTCCTCTATCATGAATGCGAGCGTGCCGGTCGGGATATCTATCTGTTTATTGATGAGTACGACCACTTTACCAACGCTATACTTGCCGACCTCGAAAGCCTGCATCGTTATACCAATGAAACTCATGGTGAAGGTTATCTCCGTGCATTCTTCAACAAGATTAAGGCTGGCACTTATTCCAGCATCAAGCGTTGTTTCATAACGGGAGTCAGCCCCGTGACAATGGACGATTTGACAAGCGGTTTCAATATCGGCACCAATTACTCGCTTACGTCGGAATTTAACGAAATGATGGGATTCACTGAAGAGGAAGTGCGCGAAATGCTGGCTTACTATTCGACAAACAGTCCTTTCCGACATACTGTCGATGAACTGATAGGAATAATGAAACCGTGGTATGACAACTATTGTTTTGCACAGGAATGCTATGGTGATACCACGATGTATAACTCTAATATGGTGCTCTATTTTGTTAAAAACTATATTATGAGTGGCAAGGTACCGCGGGATATGGTAGAAGATAATATCCGTATCGATTACGGAAAATTGCGTATGCTTATCCGCAAAGACAAAGAGTTTGCTCATGATGCTTCTGTTATCCAGACTTTAGTGGGGCAAGGTTACATTACCGAAGAGTTGAAGAAAGGTTTCCCGGCTGTCAACATTACCCAACCGGACAATTTCGTGAGTTTGCTCTATTATTTCGGAATGCTTACTATCAGCGGAATGTATGAAGGAAAGACTAAATTTGTTATTCCCAATTTAGTGGCTCAAGAACAACTTTACACCTATCATATAATGATGTAGATTTAAGTTTCAGCAGCTATGGAACTTCTCAGCCACTCCTCCCGAAACGAAACAATGAAATTATTTATCGTGCGGGGGGAGTGAATGAAAACAGTTAAAGAACCAATTTCTTTATCTCCTCGGCAGCATCCACTATATATGCGGGGTGCAACTCTTCCAACTCCATACGTGGACGGAATCCCCATGTCACTCCGCAAGCTGTAACACCGGCATTGGCAGCCGTCTGCATATCGACTCCCGAATCTCCGACATAAAGTACGTCTTCTTTTTCCACATCCGCCTGTTTCAGAATATCAAATACTATTGTCGGGTCGGGCTTGACATTCACTCCTTCCCGTTGTCCGAAGACGGCTGTGAAGCGGATTTCAGGAAAATAGTGGGCAACCAGCTTTTCGGTAGCTGCCTGGTATTTGTTGGATGCCACGGCAAGTTGGATACCTGCGGACTGCAGATAGGATAAAAGTTCCGAAACACCCGGATAGGGGCGGCTGTCATCCGCATTGTGAATATCGTAGTAAGGGATAAATTCCTTCCGCACACGAAGTACATTCTCTTCAGTCTTTTCACTTTCGGGCAATGCACGCTCAAAGAGTTTGTTGATACCGTTTCCTACCATGAAGTTATACTTTTCCATTTCATGTGTGGGGTATCCTAATTTATTTAGAGCATAGTTGGTACTGTGGGCCAAGTCGGCAATCGTATTCAGTAATGTACCATCCAAATCAAATATCGTAAGTTTCTTCATAAAACTCTTTTGTCTTATTGTTAATCCTGTAATTCAAAATCTTTTCACCCACAAAAGTAAAAAAGAAAAGGCGCTTCTGCAAAATATTCGTGATGCAGAAGCGTCTTTTTAGTATTTGGTTACTCTTTTTTACTTCTTTGTAATACGGAACCAGTCCACATCCGCCCAACCGCCGTCATTGGTGACAATAGCAGGACGTGTGCAGAACATGCCGATCTTGGCACCAATCCATTGCCCTTCTCTTGCTTGGAACGGCACGCCGAACGGTTCGAATTTCTTTCCGTCGAGGCTGTAACTGAAGTGACACATCACGATAAGGTCATTCCCGCCTTCGCTGCTTTTGATTTTCTTACCGTCACAACTGAAACGTACTTTCAGATAGACCGTATTTTGAGAAAGGTCGATGGTGGCTTTCGCTTCTTCCGACTTTCCTTTATCGGCTCCCTTGCATTCAACCTGCGACAAGACAAGGCCCTTGTCTGTATTCTCTAATATGAGTCCGGCATAATCTCTGCCCATCACGACAAGACCGGTGCGTTCGCCTTTGTATTTGGGGCTGGGACTGAAGGTCAGTTTCATCGTAGCGGTAAAATTATCGGAAGGCGTTGTCTGCAATAAAAGGCTGGCTACGTCCCACCGGTTCTTATAATCCTTAACGACCGGATAAGAGTATAGTCGTACATATCCCTTGTCACCTGCGTAGTATGCCCATTTCTCATTAATATTAGCATGCCATTGCCATTGTGGAGACAGCGTGTAGCCATCGAACTCATCGCTTTCCTGCGGTGTGCAGATGGGATATGTTTTTCCTACGTTCGGTTTCTTGTACGTCAGCACAGGCTCGCCGCAGCCGTCACCGTCTTTGTCTATTCCGATAACAGGCCAGTCGTTCACCCATTTCATCGGTTGCAAGTGTATGATGCGGCCATAGGCACCTACGTCCTGAAAGTGAAGAAACCAGTCCTCACCGGTAGGCGTATCCACCCAGGCACCCTGATGCGGTCCGTTGACGGGAGAATTGCCTTGCGCAAGCACTGTCTTCCATTCGTATGGGCCATATACGTCTTTGGAACGCAGCACGACCTGCCAGCCTGTCGGAACACCGCCTGCCGGATGGAAGATATAGTAATAGTCGTTTCTTTTGTACATTTTCGGACCTTCGCAAGTCTGGTGGGCTTCGTGCCCGTCGAAGATAATGCGTGAAGGGGTGATGGCTTTTGTAGCTTCAGAATTCAGTTCGCAGATGGCGATGACACTTTTCAATCCGGCACGGCTTCCTGCGTATGCATGCACCATATACACTTTTCCGTCTTCATCCCAGAAGGGACAGGTGTCGATAATCCCTTTCCCAGGCTTCACCAAAACAGGTTCGCTCCATGGACCTTTCGGGTCTTTGGCTTTCACCATGAAGGCTCCTTGGTCGGGGTCGCCCCAAAAGATATAGAATTCACCGTCGTGATGACGGATGGCAGGAGCCCATACGCGGTTGCCGTGTTCCGGACGTTCCGGAGTTTCGATGGGGGAGAGGGCATCCGGCACGGCCGCACCGATAATCGTCCAGTTCACCAAGTCCTTGGAATGCAGTATTTGCAGTCCCGGCAGACAGCCGAAGCTGGATGAAGTCATATAAAAATCATCTCCTACTCGGCAAGCGTCAGGATCGGAATAATCGGCATAGAGTATCGGATTCTTGTATTTGCCGTTTCCGAGGTCGGAGACCCACACTTCGGAAACATACTTGTTCTGCGCTAACATCGGAAAGGTCGTCAGCAGGCAGAGCGCTAAAGTCTGTGTCAGTCGTTTCATGATATTAAGTTTTGTATCTTGACTTATGTATTAACGATTCATTTTAATTTTCACTGTTACGGGATGCGCCAACTCCTCTTTCCATTTGCGGAGATAGGCGAACCATGCTTCCGGTGTCTTATATCCGAACGTCTCTTTCATGGAAGTGAAAGTAGTATGATACCGGAA
>CAKUYM010000346.1 GCA_934716785.1 uncultured Bacteroides sp.
GAGCAGCCTCACATACTCATTGGGAGAGCAGCCGACAATACTCTTCAATTTACTGTAAAAAGTAGTACGTCCCAATCCCAATGCCGGAGCGTAAGTGTCCAGTTTGAACTCCGCATCTCCCATATTTCTTTCAATAATGGCATTTATCTTATCCAGGAATATTTTATCCCTGTCGGTAGTACTAATCAACGGTTGCAAGTTACCCGGTTCCGTAGCAAACTTCCGTTGCAACTTCTCCCGCTGCTCGATAAGCTTTACTACACGAGCCAAGAGATATTGCACACTGAAAGGCTTGGTGATATAAGAATCAGCCCCCAACTGGATGCCCTTCAACTGGTGTTCTTCCGAAGAATAAGCAGTCAACAGAATGACAGGAATATGGCTGATATTGAAATCATTTTTCAACCGTTTCGTAAACTCGAACCCATCCATTTCGGGCATCATCACATCGCAGACAACAATATCCGGCTGGTCTTCCGCCAACTTTTCCAACCCTTCCGCTCCATTGGAAGCCGTAGAAACCGTGAAATATTTCCCTAACTGGCTTTCTATAAGCGTGCGGACATCATCATCGTCATCAATTACCATCACCTTATATTCCTTGAATGGTTTGTTGACAGAAGTGCCCAGGATTTCCACCGCCTTTTCATCAGGCAAAGTCGCTCCGGTTGTTATTTCCTTAACCGCAACATCCGGTTCGGATGCTGAAGACTGTACGATATCTGCCGGATCATAATTCTTATCCGACAATGGTATAGTCAGTGAAAAACAAGCTCCCCCCAAAGAAGAATCCGAATAAGCTACATTACCTTTATGAACCTTGGCAAGTTCGGCAGTCAGGTGCAATCCGACACCCGTGCCGTCGGAAGCATAGTTAATCTGCTCGAATCTGACAAACAACATCTTACGCTTCTCTGCGGGAACTCCGGGGCCACTGTCTGATACACTTAATGTAAACGTATCATTTTCAGCGGAAGAGTCAAGCCTCATCACAATCTTTCCGCCTGCCGGAGTATTCTTGAAAGCATTGGACAAAAGATTATATGCAATCTTATCCATCTTGCTCCGGTCGAGCAGCATCCTTCCCGTAGAATCGTTCGATTCAAAAAGATATTCTATCCGTTTCTTGGCCGCCATGTCTTTGAAAGTAAGATAAATGTCATAAAAGAAACGTTCGGCCACCGTCTCTTCCAATTTTAACTCCATCTTGTTGTTCTGCAAACGGCGGAATTCCAGCAACTGGTCAATCAGACGCAACAGCCGGTTAGAACTTTTTGTCAGTAATCCCAACTGTTTATTGGCAGCAGGCGGCAAATCCTTCTGGTTAGACAAGTCCTCTATCGCGCCACGGATAATAGTCAATGGAGTACGGAACTCATGAGATATATTGGTGAAGAAACGCAGCTTATATTCTGTCAGTTGTTTCTCAACCTCAACAGCCATATTCAACCGGTGCATCTTCAAGGCAAGCCTGACTGCAAAATAAATAAGTATTCCTCCCACCAAAATATATAAAAGTACCGCTATCCACGATTTCCACCAAGGTGGAAGAATAATGACTTCCAGAGTAGTCTCCTCACTGCTCCACACACCGAAGCTATTACAACCTTTTACTTTGAATATATACCTTCCCGGGGGAACATTCCGATAAGTCGCCATGTTATTGCGCGAACCGAGATTCCAATCTTTTTCAAATCCTTCCAGATAATACGCATATTGGTTGAGTTCCGCGGCATGAAAGTTCAGCATCGTACATTCAAGGTTAAAAGAGTTCTGATTATGCTCCAAAACAATCTTCTTCGTATTCGTAATACTTTCCATCAAAGGAGAGTCCTGTCCTTGCGGGCGCATCGGATTTCCGTTAATCCACAAACCCGTTACAAGCACGCGGGGAGCATACGTATCAAATTTAATCCCTGAAGGATTGAAAATATAGACACCATTGTAACTGCCGAACATCAACTCTCCGTTTTTCTTCTTCCAGCACGATAATTCGTTGAAAATAGCGGCATGACGGTTATTCGAGAAAATAAAATTCTCAAAACGTTCCGTCTGCAAGTTGAATTTGGAGATACCGCTCTCCGTACTTACCCATATATATCCTTCATTATCCTCCAGTATGGCCTGTACAGTCTCGTTAGCCAGACCATTATCTGCATTATAGTGCTTGAACCATGATTTTTCCAGTTGCTTCTCCCTGACCAGCAGATTCAATCCGCCACCGGTGGTGCCCAGCCAGATATTTCCCTTGCTATCCTCAAATACAACCTTTACCTCATTATGGCTCAACGATTGCTGATCCTCTTTGTGAAGATGCAGGGAGATATATTTATTCTTATCCTGAATCAATTCATCCGGATGAAAAACAATGACTCCATCGTTAGTTCCCACCCATATCAATCCTGTCCGATCCTGAATCATCGCCCGCATCATACACTGATGCTTGTTTTCCGTCACAAACTGGCGGAAAATCAGCTTCCCCTGATGCCTTTCTCCCAAATGCAATCCTCCCCCAAAAGTGGCTATCCACATGCGATCTTTATTATCACGCATAATAGTAAATATATTGTTGCTTGATGAAGACTGCCACACCCAGTCATCCAAGGTGTGTTTTTCCACTATGGCATCTCCTTTGGGAGAAAGAAGCACCAATCCTCCCCCTTTCGTTCCCAGCCACTTATATCCAAGAGTATCTTCCGCAATCGAAAACGGTAGACCACCCTCAATCCGGAGATCATAAATCTGACGCAATGTAGAATCGCATACATGCAGGTTTCCATCCCGCGTCCCAAACCAGTACCGTCCGTCTTCATCTTCATAAATAAGCCGCACCGCATTGTCCCTGTCCGCATTTCCTCCCGGAGAGGGATAGAAGATATCAAACGGATAATTAGTCAGCGATATTTTACTGATCCCCCCTAATTCGGTTCCCACCCATATTTCGCCCGACCTGTCTTCCGTTACACAAAGCAGATAATTGGTCGTCAGGTCTTTATCAGCCGTATAATGAAAAGTCTTTCCGTTATTCTCGTCAATAGCAAACAGCCCGTTACCGAAAGTAGTAATCCAGATGATATTCCGCGAATCATGATAAATCTGATAACGTTCCTGACTAATCAAGGAAAGTATATCGGAAGGTATCAAATGCAACGGTTCGAAAGTATTGTCGGGCCGATGCCGCCATAACGTACCGGACATGTTGTACACCCATACATCCCCTTTGTTGTCGACACTAAAATTAGCATTACGCAAATCGTTCCCTTGAAAGAACTTTGCCGACGGAATCCAGACCCGCTTATTCGTGTCAAAAGTATATGTTTTCTCATTGGTGGCAATCATCAGAATCCCTTCATTCAGCATATATGAACGGGAATGAGCCGAGGGATTTTCTTTATCGTAATAAATAACCGGTGAGAAAGAAAGGCGGGCACGGTCGAATATCACAATTCCTCCTCCACCTATAAAGTATAAGTCACTTCCCTCCTGCGCATTGAGAAAAGTCACCCCTTTCAGCATCGAGTCCACTTTGCCGTCAGCAATCCTGAACAGTTCTTCATGAGCACCTATCCATACCTTATGCTCCGAATCCTCAAATACAAAGGATATTTTCTGGCTGCGCAGTTTTTCATCTTCCGGCTTCCATACTTCCATTTTTCCGTTGACATACCGGACACGGCAGCATCCCCTGTTTCCCCACATCCACACGTCACCATTGGAGAAGACTTCAATCTGCGTGAATATCTTCGCCTTATTCTGCGGGTCATAGTCAATCATCTTTTCTGTCCCCGGATCATAGCAAAACAAGGTATTTGAGAAAGTACGTATCCAGATAAAACCGTTCTTGTCCTCAACCATATAACGTATCCTGCTGTCGGGCAACAACGATGACCCCGGCAACTCGGGATGTACCACTACAAACTCTTTCCCGTTATATCGGTTCAGCCCGTTGATAGTTCCCATCCACATAAATCCGCGGCTGTCCTGCATCATACACCGGATGGTATTCTGTGACAAACCATTACGATCGGTTATCGTACTGATATTCAATATATCAAAAGCAAATGCTTTGCTACAAAACAATAAGAAACATAAAACTGGATATATCTGCCGCATGTGTTTTCGATTTAAAGATGCCACAAATATAAAAGATTAATTCTAAAAATCCTGCCATAGCCCACAAGAATATAGCTGTCTTGAACTGGCAGACATGCATCTGTACCAGCGTCAAGGTCGCTTTCACAAGAAAATTCCTGAGAAAATATGCATATATGATAAAACGAAGAGTATCTATGTAGCATAGTTTTACTACTCCACCTGTGTAATATAACGAAATTTCGATTCGGCACATCCTGTGACACCGAAAATAACTTATCTTTTATTCTAAATCTCCGTCAACGTTTCTAATAAATTCTTGCATCGTTTATTATAAACGGTATCCAAGTTTATTATAAACTCTATCTTCCTCTTTTCGTAGAAAACAATCAAATATATGCAACAAAAAAGGCTGCAAACCTCTTAAAAGTTTGCAGCCTCAAGCTCATTGGCGGGTCAGTTATACCCTAATCCTCATAAGGATCACCTAGATGTTTTGTTATGATCTTATACTGTTTTGCAGTCAGATACCGATGATTATACGGCAAGTACCCTGTTGGTATAAGTTCTTTGACCAACGGGTTGCAGTCTTTAATCCATCGGCTCAGAC
>CAKUYM010000347.1 GCA_934716785.1 uncultured Bacteroides sp.
GGAACTCTAATATAATGAATCGGTAGGACTTGACCTACTTTTTATTTGTTAATTTAAAACTTAACGAACTATTGAATAAAATAAAACTATTGTACCATGAAGAAACCCCTATTCCTACTCTTTACAAGATTGCTTTTTTCTTGCTTGATACCAGCCAATATGGTCATAGCACAAGAACTCCCGACACAAAAAGAGACTTTAGAGAACATCATAAAGGTAAATGACTACTTTATGAAAAAGTATGCCGATTACACGACTCCCAGTTTTTACGGTCGTGTACGTCCCAGTAATATCTGGACGCGTGGTGTATATTATGAAGGATTGATGGCCCTCTATTCTATTTATCCGCGTGAGGATTATTATAAGTACACTTATGACTGGGCCGATTTCCACAAATGGGGAATGCGCAATGGCAATACTACCCGTAACGCCGACGACCATTGTTGCGGACAGACGTACATTGATCTCTATAAGATCTGCCCGTCAGACCCGAACATGATCCGGAATATCAAGGCAAGCATCGATATGGTGGTAAATACACCGCAGGTGAATGACTGGTGGTGGATTGATGCCGTACAAATGGCAATGCCCATTTTCGCTAAATTCGGAAAGATGACCGGAGAACAGAAATACTACGATAAGATGTGGGATATGTATTACTACACACGCAGCCAACATGATGAAACGGGTATGTTCAACCCCAAAGACGGTCTGTGGTGGCGCGATCAGGATTTTAATCCTCCATATAAAGAGCCGAATGGCGAAGATTGCTATTGGAGTCGTGGAAACGGATGGGTATACACCGCTTTGGTACGTGTACTGAATGAAATTCCTTCTGATGAGAAACACCGTCAAGACTACATCAATGATTTCCTGACCATGAGCAAGGCTTTGAAGAAATGTCAGCGTGAAGATGGTTTCTGGAATGTCAGTCTTCACGACCCAACGAACTTCGGAGGAAAAGAGACTTCTGGTACCGCCTTATTTGTTTACGGTATGGCGTGGGGAGTCCGCAACGGACTGCTTGACCGCAAGGAATATCTTCCCGTCCTTTTAAAAGCTTGGAACGCTATGGTGAAAGAGGCCGTACACCCGAACGGATTTCTGGGATATGTGCAGGGAACAGGCAAGGAGCCTAAAGACGGACAACCGGTTACTTACAAGAGTGTACCCGATTTTGAAGACTACGGAGTCGGTTGTTTCCTGCTTGCCGGAACAGAAGTTTATAAATTAAAATAACATACACTGTTTTTTCATTAGGTTTAAAGATAATCATTAGGTTTAGTTAGAGGTTAGTTAGTAGTTAGCTCCCTCACTGACTGTTTAGACACCGGTCAGTGAGGGATTTTTTAGAAAAACAGATTCATAAAAAACAAATTATTCCCGTATATATAACTAACAGCCATTACATTCGGTTTGCAACTGCAAGCGCAAAACAAAGTTTCCTCTCCCATGACAGATGTCAATCAAATGGCAACAACGGACAATGGGGATGGGGCTATTTTGCCGGTGGCTATTTCGATTCCAACCGGATTACTGTTAAGAATCATGCGTTGGGAGGTACCAGCAGCCGTACTTTCTATAACCGTCTTTGGCCAGATGTAATTAAAGGTGTACGCCCCGGCGACTGGGTTATCATCGAATTGGGACACAATGATAATGGTCCTTATGACAGCGGATGCGCCCGCGCCTCCATTCCGGGAATCGGCAAAGATACGGTGAACATAACCATCAAAGAGACCGGAGTGAAAGAAACCGTATTATACATATGGGGAATATATGCGCCGTTTTATCCGGGATGTAAAAGCTAAAGGCGCTCATCCTATTCTATTCTCGCTTACTCCCCGCAATGCTTGGGAAGATAGAGACAGCACCATCATCATGCGTGTCAACAAGACTTTCAGATTGTGGACAAAGCAAATAGCCGAAGAACAGCATGTTCTTTTTATTGATTTGAATGATATCAGTGCACGCAAATTCGAAAAGTTCGGCAAGAATAAAGTGAAATATATGTTTTACATCGGCCGTATACACACAAGCGCTTTCGGTGCTAAAGCCAATGCGGAATCCGCCGCGGATGGAATTCGCACTTATGAGGGACTGGAATTGGTCAATTATCTAAAGCCCGTGCCGAATTGGTGGTTCCGGTGACGAGAGCAAAGTCTTTTTGATGGAGAAAACAGGGACATATCAGGTGATTTATACATTCGGTTGGTATCTTCGGAAGTTCATTATGGACGTTCAGGAGAAAGGAGCTGTTCCTATCGTTCTAAGTCATACTCCACGCAACAAATGGAAGGAGGGAAAGATAGAACGCAACACGGAATCTTTCGGTAAATGGACACGTGAAGCAGCCGAAGCTACCGGAGCTTATTTCATTGATCTAAATAAGATTAGTGCCGATAAACTGGAAAAGGTGGGTATCAAGAAAGCGGCAGCTTACTACAACCACGACCATACGCATACCTCTTTAAAAGGGACACACATGAATGCGAAAAGTATTGCCGAAGGACTGAAAAGTACTGATTGCCCATTGAAAGAGTATCTGAAGTAGTACAGAGGAAAATACAATAAATATCGACTATATAGAATGCTTACATATTCAATCTTAAAACAGAACACCACGAGATAGGATAGAATCGACTCCTTTCACTCAAAGAGGAAAACAGTCATCCTCTACAAATACGACCACAAATCATTGATTTATTCCACAGAATAGATTAACTTTGCCTATACTAATTAAAAGCCTGCCAATATGAGCCAAGTGAAAGGAATACCATACGGAATATCCGACTTTAGCCGGATGAGAAACGGAAACTTCTATTTCGTCGATAAAACCATGTATCTCCCCCTTATTGAGGAAATGCCTAGCTACCTTTTCCTAATCCGTCCGAGACGTTTTGGGAAAAGCTTGTTTCTAAGTATGATGCATACCTATTACGACATATTACAGAAAGATAATTTCGACAAATATTTCGGTGACTTATGGATAGGAAGCCACCCGACTGAACAACGCAACAGTTTCCAGGTTCTTTTCTTTGACTTCTCAAAAGCCGGTTGTTCACTACCGGGAGCGGACTTGATGAGTAGCTTCAATGAATATTGCAGCATCATCATCAATCAATTCGCACACCAATACGCACCTTTCTATGATGCGGATTTTAAGGAAACGGTTGAAAATATCGAAAGCGCCAAAGCAAAACTCGCTTATATCGAGATAAAAGCAAAAGAAAAGGGATATCCTCTCTATCTGATAATCGACGAATATGACAACTTCACCAACGTCATATTAAGTGAACACGGGCAGAAAATGTTTCATGACCTGACTCATGCCAGCGGTTTTTACCGTGAATACTTCAAGCAATTCAAAGGGATGTTCAACCAGATTTTCTTAATGGGAGTCAGTCCTATCACTTTGGATGACTTATCCAGTGGATATAATATAGATTGGAATATATCGACCGATGAAACATTCAACGCAATGATGGGATTCAGTGAATCCGAAGTACGTAAAATGTTCTGTTATTACCAAAAATACGGGATGTTAATAGGAGATATAGAAGCGATGATAACAGAGATGAAACCATGGTATGACAACTATTGTTTCGCACGGATGAGTTTAAATGGTGACCGTGTGTTTAATTGTGATATGACTCTCTACTACCTAAGTTCTCAAGTTCAGAAACAACGTCCACCCGAAGACATGGTAGACAAAAACATCCGTACGGATTACAGCAAATTGAAAATGCTGGCACGCATTGACCATGACAATACCCATGAAGGAAGTCGTATGAGTACTATCGAGGAAATTGCGGCAAAAGGCGAAATATTGGTAGATTTGCACACTTCGTTCCCGTCAGAAAAAATAGCGGATATCGAAAATTTCCGAAGCCTGCTCTATTATTATGGTTTACTCACCATGTGCGGCACTCGTGGCGACCGTCTGAAAATGTGTATACCTAACAATTGTGTGCGTGAGCAATATTTAGGATTCTTACGCGACTACTATCAACAAGCCCATAGCTTGAATCTTTCACACCTGAAAGATTTGATAGACGATTTCGCTTTCGATGGTCACTGGGAACCATTCTTTGAAACCATTGCCCACGCTTATCGGGAGAATTCTTCTATTCGCGATGCCATAGAGGGGGAAAGAAATTTGCAAGGCTTCCTGAAAGCTTATCTGGCAATCGCTTCCTACTATCTCGTACAACCGGAACTGGAAATGAATTATGGTTATTGTGACTTCTTCCTGTTACCGGACAAAGCGCGTTACTCCGATATAGAGCACAGCTATATCCTAGAATTGAAATACGCTCCACGTACAGCTACCGCTGAAGAACTTGAAACTCAAGCAGAAGAAGGGAGAAAGCAATTGCTGCAATACAGTAAAGATAAAATCGTACAGAAACTGGCTGCCGGAACGACTCTCCACCTGCTGCTACTCCAGTTCCAAGGCTGGGACATGGTGAAGTGCGAAGAAATCAATGGTTCTATTATTCATCCTTCGGAATAACCTCCTGCATATAAATAGCGTCGAGACTCCAAAGGGCAGCATCATTCGTACTGATGCTTGTACACTCATCTAATGGAGCCGGAACTTCCGGTGGAAGGATGGTAGTAATGTGGAAAGGCGGCGCAGGCGTATGTTCCAAACGCGTGAATAAATCCGTCCAAGCTTCTTCCGCCATCTT
>CAKUYM010000348.1 GCA_934716785.1 uncultured Bacteroides sp.
CTCCAATGTCGTGGACGGGGCAGTCAAAGGCAAGCAGACATTGGAGAAGGTGATCCTCTCCGAGAAAACCCGTAATATCGAAGATGCCGCCTTCAAAGGCTGCCGGAATCTGAGAATCTGCCAGATTCGTAAAAAGGAGGCACCCAACCTATTGCCGGAAGCACTGGCAGACAGCATCACCGCCATCTTCGTACCGCTGGGCAGCAGTGATTCCTACCGCTACAAAGACAGATGGCAGAGCTTCGCTTTCATCGAGGGCGAACCGGTAGAAGCTACGCTGCAAGTAGGCTCCATGGGCAAACTGGAAGAGGAAATCCAGAAAGCCGGACTGCAACCCCGTGACATCAACTTCCTCACCGTGGAAGGCAAGCTGGACAATGCCGACATGAAACTCATCCGCGATTATATGCCGAATCTGGTATCTGTCGATATCTCCAAGACGAACGCAACGACTATCCCCGACTTCACTTTCGCACAGAAGAAGTATCTGTTGAATATGAAACTGCCACATGGCTTAAAGTCCATCGGACAACGCGCATTCAGCAACTGCGGCCGCCTTTGCGGCACGTTGGAGCTGCCTGCCGGTGTGACGGCTATTGAGTTCGGAGCATTCATGGGATGCGACAACCTGCGTCATGTGCTTGCAACGGGAAATAAGATTACAACATTGGGTGACAGTTTGTTTGGAGACGGTGTGCCGAGCAAACTAATCTACAAGAAGTAATTATAAGATAAATGCAATACGAAGAGTACAAGATAAAACAACAAGAAGAGTACAATAATAAAGTTAAGAAGAGTACAAGATTGAAGAACAAGGAGCACAAGATAAAAGAACAACAAGAAAAGCACAATAATAAAGCATAAGAAGAACATAAAAATAGCATAAAGAAGTACAAGATAAGTACAAAATAGAGAAATAACCATCAAGAATGCCCTGATATAGACCGGTTTTTAATCAGTTTATATCAGGGCATTTTCTTTTCCACATAAACAACAAAACCTTATACATAAACAACAAATCCTCATACAAGAAATAAGCGCGAACAGCATTCAGGAAGTCTTTTTGGCAAAGATTTCCGGTTCATTTCATCCTTGACGAAGACTTGACGAAGACTTCCCGACCACTTTATTCTTTAGCGGATAGCTATCAAAAACCAACATCTTATTACAAAATGAAAGTCAAAAAGCGAATATCACTATAAAATGCTTGCTATTTAAAATATATTTTATACTTTTGCAGAAGTTTTAATAGATTGATTAGTTATTTATTCATCACTACACACAAAAAAGAGAAACATCATTAGTATTTAATTCAATTAATATGGACTATGCGAGACTAAAATCAGTTACGCAATTTCTCAGAAGTCATTGCGAACTAAAGAAGCCACTTTTCTTGACACTGCTTTTATTGGCAGGAGTTTACAATGTGTCGATTGCTATCCCCATCCAGACAGAAATTGCACAGCAAACCCGAAAGGTGAGTGGAACAGTTATCTCTAAAGAAGACAACATGTCGGTGGTAGGAGCTACCGTATTGGTAGAAGGAACCAGCATCGGAGCTATTACGGACATCAATGGAAAATTCACACTAAGCAATGTACCTGCAGATGCCAAGAAGCTCAAGGTCTCTTTTGTCGGATTAGTGACACAGACCCTTCCCATTCAGCCGGATATGACAATTATAATGGAAAGCGAGACTCAGATGATGGATGAAGTCATCGTGGTGGCTTACGGTACCTCCAAGAAAAGCTCGTTCACCGGTTCTGCCAGTCTGATAAAAGCTGACAAACTGGAAGCCAAGCCGGTGACAGCCATCACCAATGCCTTGGTAGGTGCCACACCGGGAGTACAAGTGACCACCGCCAACGGTCAACCCGGTTCCACGCCCTCTATCTATATCCGCGGTGTAGGCTCATTCGGAGCCAGCAACAGCCCGCTGATCGTTTTGGATGGCATGCCCTACGACAATTCCATCAGCAGCATCAACCCCAATGATATCGAAAGCTTGACAGTGCTGAAAGATGCAGCGTCTTCCGCACTTTACGGTTCGCGCGCCGCCAACGGTGTGATTATGATTACCACCAAGAAAGGCCATAAAGAGAGAATGAGTGTCAACCTCAAATTCAACCAGGGTATAACTGCCAAGCAAAGCGGCGACTACAAACGAGTGGGAGTAAACGACTACGTGACGCTCTACTGGGAGAATTTGCGCAATCAATATGTACGAGACGGAAAAAGCTGGGAGACAGCAGGCGCAGAAGCCGCGACAAACCTGTTCGACAATCTCTCCTACAACCCCTTCAATGTGCCGCGCGACCAAGTGGTCAGCAGCACGGGAGTCGTAAATCCGGAAGCACAGCTCCTGTGGGCGGACGACACCGATTGGGAAAACGCCATTCAGCACTTGGGCAACCGTACGGATGCTTCAATCTCCATCAGCGGGGGTACGGAGAAGAGTGATTACTTCACGTCCATCGGCTACACGAACGAACAGGGCTACATCATCGGCTCTCAATTCAAGCGCTACACGGCACGTGCCAATGTCAACTCACAAATCACCAAATGGCTGAAAGTAGGAAGCAATCTGTCGGCCAATCTGAGCTACAGCGACGGCAACCAGAACGAGAGCCAAGGAAACAACATCAACCCCTTCCGGTTTGTACGCTATGTAGGTCCTATCTACCCTATCCACGTGCATAATCCGGAGACCGGCGAATACCTGAGAGACGCCAACGGCGACCTGATTTACGACTTCGGAACCGGCTATTCCGTCAATGGAATAGAAGTTCCTGCCCGCGACTATATTTCGGGCAACAATCCCGCATTGGAACTGCAGAAGAATTATGACAGCTACAAGCGCAACACCATCAATGCGAAAGCCTACGCCGAGGTATCTTTCTTGAACGACTTCAAGTTTACGTTCAACGGAGGTGTGGGAGCCAATTCCTATTTATCCTCTTCGGCAGCTATCGTCTATCCCGAAAAAGGAAATACGGGCTCTGCCACCAAGAGCAATTCATTCACCACGACCTGGACGTTCAATGAGTTGCTGACTTACAGCAAAGCGATAGACAAGCATCATTTCGACATCTTGCTGGGACACGAAAGTTATGACTACGAGTACAATTATCTGACAGCCTCTATGAAGGAACAGAAGTTTGACAACAACTATGAGTTGGGCAACTATTCCAACCTGAATACCACTCCCAATTCCTATACCCACAAGTATGCCACGGAAGGCTATCTCTCACGTTTCAATTACGATTACGACAGCAAATACTTTGCATCCGGTTCTTTCCGCCGCGACGGTTCGTCACGTTTCTACAAAGATTCACGCTGGGGTAACTTCTGGTCCATCGGCGGAGGATGGCGCATCGACAAAGAGAAGTTCATGAGCAATTTCAAGTTCATCGACTTGTTAAAGCTGAGAGGTTCCTACGGTGAGGTGGGAAATGACGACATCGGAGGTTACTATCCGTGGAGAGCCACTTATGAGAATGCACAGAATGCAGGGGAAGCCGGATACATCCAAAGCTCGTTGGGCAACAAGAATCTGAAATGGGAAGTATCCCACAACTTCGACGTTGCACTGGAATGGGGTTTTCTCAACAAAGTAAGAGGTAGCATAGAGTATTTCAACCGCAAGTCGAGCAACTTGTTGTTCTCCGTTCCACTCTCCTTCTCCACCGGTATGGAGGCACAGGATATGAATGCGGGAAGCATGTACAACCGAGGCGTCGAAGTAGAAGTAACCACCAATATATTCGACCGGAAAGATTTCACCTGGGATGTGAATGTAAACGCTACCCACATCAAGAACAAGATCACTCACTTGCCTATCGATCCATTCATCAGCGGCAAGCATAAAGTAGAAGAAGGGCACTCGCGCTACGAATTCTATCTGAGACAATGGAGAGGCGTTGACCCGGCAACCGGAAGCAGTCTTTATCTGCCCAATGAAACGGCGCTGGAGCAATCAGAGTCATTGGTAGAGGTGAACGGAACGACCTACACCACCAATATCAATGAGGCGCTGGAAGACTACTCGGGCGATGCCATGCCCAAGGTGAGCGGCGGTCTCAGTACCAACCTGACCTACAAAGGCTTCAACCTCGACCTGACGTTCTACTATCAACTGGGTGGCAAGATGTACGACACTGCCTACTCCTCTCTGATGTCACCGGGCACCGGTTCGTTGTCCTACTCCACCATGCACGTAGATATATTGAAACGCTGGCAGAAGCCGGGCGACATCACCAACGTGCCCCGGATATCCAATGGCAGCGACGCCACCAACCTGACCGGCTCGTCTACCCAATGGCTTGTTTCTTCCAACATGTTGGAGCTGTCTACCATCAACTTCGGATACACCTTCCCCAAGACTTGGATCGGACGCCTCAGCCTGTCCGGGCTGAAGCTCTACTTCTCTGCCGAGAATGTGTTCCAGATTACAAAGAGACAAGGCATATACCCGCGTAAGAATATCTCAGGCTATGCCAGCAACGGAGACGTGTACCTGCCGTCCAGAGTATTTACAATGGGGCTCAATCTGACATTCTAACCGTTTTATTCACCTAAAAAGAACTGATATAAAGAACTGATATGAAGAAGACAATAATAATAGCAGCGCTCTCTGCCTCCATGATAGGATTCAGTTCATGTGCGGACAGCTTCTTGGAAACCAAATCC
>CAKUYM010000349.1 GCA_934716785.1 uncultured Bacteroides sp.
TGGAGCACAACAACCCTGAGTGTAAGT
Source organism: uncultured Bacteroides sp. (assembly GCA_934716785.1). GTDB lineage: Bacteria > Bacteroidota > Bacteroidia > Bacteroidales > Bacteroidaceae > Bacteroides. Next base: position 28 of record CAKUYM010000349.1, read on the forward strand.
TATTTATTAGTGACCCTCCTAAAGGTTACAATGATGATTTAAGTAACATCGACATTGCATTCTTGCAGATTCATGTGCCTACTGAAGATGATGGAACCCAAGACCTGACACTTATGAAAGAATTGATAAAAAATCTTCCCGACGTGCCAGTATTTGTGAGAACAACAATTCTTCCTGGCACAAGTGAAATGTTATCACGTGAAACGAATCATAAGGTATGTTATATGCCAGAGTTTCTTACCGAGCGTACATTCATTGAGGATTTCAAGAAGCAGACAATGGTGTTTACTGGGGCACATGAATTGCTTACCAAAATTTTTGTAGGTAAGAAATTCACTGTAATGACTCCTCTGGAGGCTGAGTTGACCAAGTATATGCACAATGTATTTGGAGCCTATAAGGTGACCTACTTCAATGCTTGTCGTGAATATTGCGAGCAGATGGGTGGGGACTGGCGTAAGGTACACACAGGGATGCTTCTCTCTGGGTACATCAACGACACCCACACTTATGTACCTGGTCCAGATGGGAAGTTTGGTTATGGTGGCAAGTGTTTTCCTAAAGATGTCAATGCTTTTGCAAAAATGACTCAGGGCACGCCTCTTGGAACCCTCCTTGAACATCTTCATGAACTGAATGTACATTTCCGTGGGGTTGAGGAACATATTTAGTTTATATTAAATGGATTAGCGAGTGTACAGGTGTACTCACTATGAGCTCAGAGTTCGATTCTCTCACTCGCTTCAAAAAATCGACAAAAATATTATGCAATTAATATTACTCTCTGGTGGTTCAGGAAAGCGCTTGGGGCCACTTTCAAACAATGCACGTAGTAAACAGTTCTTGCCCCTTCTTGAGAAAAAGGATGGAACGATGGAATCTATGGTGCAACGTGTCGTACGTCAAGCACAGGAAGCGAATTTAACGAACAACATTACATTAGCTACCAACGCATCTCAGCTTGACATTATCACCAATCAGTTGGGTAATAGTGTAACGGTTGTCACCGAACCCGAACGTCGCGACACTTTTCCTGCCATCGCCCTTGCCGCCTGTTATCTAAAGCTTGTCAAGGGATGTACAGATGATGAGGTAGTTATCATTATGCCTTGTGACCCATATACCGAAGTTGACTACTTCAATACCATCAAGCAGATGGTAGAGTGTGTTGAACAGAATGTAGCAGACCTAGTTCTTATGGGAATTACTCCAACCTATCCATCTGCTAAGTATGGTTATGTAGTACCTGTGATTGGAGAAAATGTTAACGAGAGATTAACGGATTATAATACGGAGATTAACGTTCAGTCCTTCAAGCGCGTTGGTCGTTTTATCGAAAAACCAACCGTTGAAGTAGCTAAAGAACTGCTTCAGCAAAATGCTCTCTGGAACGGAGGCGTTTTTGCCTTCCGCTTAGGCTATATGATGAATATAGTCAAGAAATACATACCTATTGGTGACAAAAATGAAAAAGCAAGCCAAAACATGGTATATGATTTCAATAAAGTTCGTTCACACTATACAGAGTTCCCGAAAAAATCGTTCGACTATGAAGTGGCAGAGAAGGCAGATTGTGTTGCTGTAGTTCCTTATACTGGTAAATGGAAAGATTTGGGCACATGGAATACCCTTACTGAAGAACTCTCTCGCCCTATTATTGGAAATGCTGTCATGGGAATTCATTGTGAGAACACCCATGTTATCAACGAGCTTCAGCACCCTATTTATGTCGATGGTTTGAAAGATGTAGTTGTTGCAGCTAGTCCTGACGGTATTCTTGTGTGTAGCAAACAGCATTCAGAGGAAATGAAAAAAGCGGTAGAGCATCTCACTACAAGACCCATGTATGAAGAGCGCAGATGGGGAAACTATCGGGTATTGGATGACTCAACTTATGAAAGTGGACAACACTCACTTACTAAAAGCATCACTCTTAATGCCGGCAAGAATATCTCATATCAGGTACATCATCATCGTTCAGAAGTTTGGACATTTGTTCAGGGAGAAGGTATTTTTGTGCTTGATGGGAAGGAGCAGAGGGTCAAAGCTGGAGATACCGTTATTATTCCGATAGAACACTTTCATGCAATTAAGGCCCTTACACCTCTTACCTTCATTGAAGTACAGAGCGGTAATCCACTCGTAGAGGAGGACATAGAATGCCATGAATGGAATTGGAGTGAGTAGGATAATGAATTGTTAAAATGGAAAGAAAAAAAGAAATATTTATTGAAGCCCTTAGGGTGCTAGCTTGTATTCTTGTGGTAATGTACCATTCTCGTTATGGAGTATACGAGTATGTATCCGGGGGGGGGGAATATCCATTTTTGGTAACCTATGTCTAAATGCATGTTTTGTAGTGGGAAGATTTGCAGTTCCAATATTCTTTATTATCAGTGGTTATTTTGCCTTTCCAATAAAAGATGGAACATTCTCTTTTCTAAGGAAAAGACTATCAAGAATTGTATTCCCTTTGTTCGTTTGGCTTTTTATCTATACTCTATGCTTCTGTAAATTAGATTCTGTAGTATATGACTTTACACATGCAACATACGCTCCACAATTGTGGTACTTATATGCATTAATGGGAATTACACTGATGTTGCCACTTACATCTGATTTTGTGTGCAATGCTTCCGAGAAAGAGTTACAATTATATATTCTGATTTGGTCTTTGACTCTAATTTTCAATGGCAATTTCTTTGGAGAGTTTCTCACAATAGAAACGAACCATAATGGAATGCTTTTTACGAACCCGATAACAGCACTGATAAGCTTCTATGGATATTTCGGGTATATTTTGGTTGGTCACTATTTAAAGAAATTTGAAATCGGGAGATATACACCATTCACATTGTTCTGTTTAGGGTGTATAATTGCATTTATGCTTGTTGCTTTTGCACATATTCCGATTGATAGGTGTATCGCATACTGTTCTCTATCAAATCTTTTTATAAGTTCATCAATCTTTATTTTTGTCAAAAGATCGTTTGCTAAAATAACGATCAGCGACAATGTCTATAAGGTTATCTGCAAAATCGGAGAACTAACATTCGGTATTTATTTAATTCATTGGCTCATATTCCAATTCCTATATAAAATACCAAACACTGAATCATGGAATTGTTTAGTAACTAGTATTTTAAGCTTTGTCTTGTCGATAATTGCGACATATCTTTTATCACTATCTCGATTCAGAAAATATATTATTGGATAAACAAATTATGAATTTAGAAGTTAAAGGTGTTATTGGTCATCTATGGGATAAGTATAGACTTAGCTACAGTTTTAAAAGGTAACAATAGGCGAAAACTGTTGGATTGGTGCAAGAACCTTCATTTGTGCTGGTGCTGAGATTGGTGAGGGGTGTGTGATAACTGTAGGTTCGGTGGTTACAAAAAATATTTCCCCCATGTCAATCTTAGGTGTATGTCCTGCAAAAGTGCTTAAATACAGAAATATAGAATTGCATAACAAGGCAAAAAGACGGGAAAATATCATTTTTATATTATAACGCCTGAATAAAATATATGAATTTCATTATAACCCTACACTGCTATATTAAAACAAAGTGGAATCAATTTCTATTGCGCCATACAACATTCAATCATATAGGAAAAAATGTTAGTGTGTTCGCTGGTTTTAAGTTCGGACACTCCGAAAATTTAATACTCCACGATAACATCGTATTGGGAGAAAATATCTTCATTAACGCACATGGAGGAGTGGAAATTTGTTCTGGCACAATTACGGGGCCAGACGTTATGATTTTCTCGGTCAATCATATCTATGATTCTGAGTATACCCTACCATTTGCAGAAGAATTATCCCTAAAACCTGTAAAGATTGAAGAAAACTGTTGGATAGGCGCTAGGTCCTTTATCTGTCCAGGAGTTACGATTGGTGAAGGCAGTGTCGTTGCTGCAGGTTCGGTTGTAACAAAAAGTTTTCCTGCATGTTCTGTAATTGGCGGCAATCCTGCCAAACTGATAAAAACAAAAGACGTAAAATTATATTCAAAAGCAAAAGTCAGTCACAAATACAACTCATTTATAACCAAAAAGTAATATGAAAGCATTACAAAAATTTAAGACCCTCTATGGCAAGCTTTCAACCCTCGATACCAAGATATATAATGGAATAGTTTGCCAGAATTATCACAATCTTTTCTTGACTTCTGCCGAAAACGGAACGACCGAAGAGGCATATCCAGAGGGGCAGATAATTGTATCTTTAACGTCATATGGCAACAAACTTCAGTTATTATATCTTACAATAGAAAGTTTGCTTCGTCAGACGGTAAAGCCCAACAAGATTATTCTATGGTTAGATCGAGCTAAGTATTCAACTTATGAGAGTATTCCCGTTGCTCTCCATAGGCAGGAGAAAAGAGGTTTGGAAATTAAATTATGTGAGGATGTCAGATCGTATACAAAGTTGGTGCCTGCTTTATTGGCATACCCCAATGATGTGATTATCTCTGCAGACGATGACATCATATATCCAATTAACTTTGTAGAGCGTTTATATCGTGCATATCAAAAAGATTCAAGCAAGATTTATTTTTACAGAGGACACTATATGTTGTTCAACGAAGATGGCACCCCAAGACCATATTCGGAGTGGGTTGCAAAGGGGGCAAGGGGTTGTGA
>CAKUYM010000350.1 GCA_934716785.1 uncultured Bacteroides sp.
GAGAAATACCCAGTTGCTTTCGGAGGGAGTGATTACGGCATTGGTAGCCCAACGCCCCGAAAGGCAAGGCTATGAGGGCGTCAAGTCCTTATGCAATCATTTGCTGTTCAAGCAACATTCCGAGAAGGTGAACCTGATGCCGATAGATATTCTCTTGAAAGAGAATCTGAAATATTATCTGAATAATAAACTGTGAACATATAAATTTTAGAAACCATGAATGAATTATTTAACGTAAAGGACAAAGTTGTCGTTATCACCGGTGGAGCCGGAATTTTAGGTAAAGGAATTGCTGCATATCTTGCTAAAGAAGGTGCAAAAGTGGTTATTCTCGACAGAAGCGAAGAGGCCGGAAAGGCATTGATAGAAAGTATCAAGGCTCAAGGAAACGAAGCCATGTTCCTTTATACCGACGTGATGAATAAAGAAATTCTGGAAGGCAATAAAGCCGAAATCCTGAAAACCTATGGACGCATTGACGTATTGCTGAATGCTGCCGGCGGCAACATGGCGGGTGCTACAATTGCTCCGGACAAGACTTTCTTCGACCTGCAGATTGATGCTTTCAAGAAAGTGGTAGACTTGAACTTGTTTGGTACAGTGCTGCCTACAATGGTATTTGCAGAAGTCATGGTAAAACAGCAAAAAGGCTCGATTGTAAACTTCTGCTCGGAATCGGCTCTTCGTCCGCTCACTCGCGTGGTGGGTTATGGTGCTGCAAAAGCCGCTATCGCTAACTTCACTAAATATATGGCAGGCGAATTGGCTCTGAAATTCGGTAACGGTCTGCGTGTAAACGCCATCGCTCCGGGATTCTTCCTGACCGACCAGAACCGTACATTGCTGACTAATCCCGACGGCTCTCTGACCGACCGTTCAAAGACAATCCTCGCTCATACTCCGTTCAACCGTTTCGGCGAGCCGGAAGATCTTTACGGAACAATCCATTACTTGATTAGCGATGCTTCCAACTTCGTGACAGGTACGGTAGCTGTCATCGACGGTGGTTTCGATGCATTCTCTATCTAATCAGTACAAAACGTACTAATTAATAAAATCGTACTAATCAATAAAATTGTATTAATCTGTATAAATCGTAATTAGTAACCAATAAATAGAAATATATGTATTTGTGTGAACAAACTTGGCGCTGGTATGGTCCTAATGATCCGGTGAGCTTGTGGGATATCAAACAGGCCGGCGCTACCGGTATAGTAAATGCGCTTCATCATATTCCGAACGGTGAAGTATGGACGGTGGAAGAAATCATGAAGCGTAAGCAGATGATTGAAGAAGTGGGGCTGACATGGTCTGTTGTAGAAAGTGTGCCTGTACACGAGCATATCAAGACACAGACCGGCGACTTCATGAAATATATCGAAAACTATAAGGAAAGTATCCGCAATCTGGCAAAGTGCGGCATAATGGTGGTTACCTACAACTTCATGCCCGTACTGGACTGGACGCGTACCGACCTTGCTTATACACTGCCCGACGGCTCTAAGGCTCTTCGCTTTGAGAAAGCCGCTTTCGTAGCATTCGACCTTTTCATCTTGAAACGTCCGAATGCGGAAAAAGACTATACTCCGGAAGAAATAGCCAAGGCAAAAGCCCGTTTCGAGCAGATGAATGAAGACGACAAGAAGTTGCTGGTTCGCAACATGATTGCCGGACTTCCGGGTTCTGAGGAAAGTTTCACGGTAGAGCAATTCCAGGAAGCGCTCGACCGCTACAAGGATATCGATGCGGAAAAACTGCGTTCCAACTTGATTTTCTTCTTGAAAGAGATTGCTCCCGTTGCCGATGAAGTAGGAGTGAAGCTGGTGATCCATCCGGACGATCCTCCCTATACAATCTTGGGGTTGCCGCGTATCTTGAGTACAGAAGAGGATTTCAGAAAACTGATTGAAGCTGTACCTAACGAATCCAACGGCCTTTGCTTGTGCACGGGTTCTTTCGGTGTGCGTGCCGATAATGACCTTGCCGGCATGATGGAACGCTTCGGCGACCGTATCAACTTCGTACATTTGCGCAGCACGCAGCGTGACGAAGAGGGCAACTTCTACGAAGCCAACCACTTGGAAGGAAATGTAGATATGTATAATGTAATGAAAGCCTTTATCCTTCTGCAACAACGTCGCAAATGCTCTATCGCCATGCGTCCCGACCACGGACACCAAATGATTGACGACTTGAAGAAGAAGACTAATCCGGGATATTCCTGCTTGGGACGCCTTCGCGGTTTGGCCGAACTTCGTGGCTTGGAGATGGGTATAGCTAAGTCTATCCTCTAATCGAAGTACATAATTAGCACTTTAATCATAGAAAAACACTACGACTGTTATTGATTGTAATAATAGTTGTAGTGTTTTTTATTTGCTCTTTTTTCCTTTCTACTCAATTTGAAAAAGCCTTTCTTTATGCCGGGTCGGGAATGATAAGCAAAGCTATTCGGGCGCAGGCTTCGGCATCGGCAAGTGCATGGTGATGGTTTGCCAAGTCATATCCGCACCGTTTGGCTACCGTGTGCAACTGATGGTTCGGGAGTTCCTTTCCGAACACCTTTCTTGACGTGCGGCAGGTACAATAGAATTTATAGCCGGGGTAAGTCATGCCATACAGCTCATGAACCGCCCGCAGGCAGCCTTCATCGAACGGGCTGTTGTGGGCTACAAGCGGCAGTCCGTCTATCAATGGTTTGATTTCCGCCCATACATAAGGAAAATCTTCCGCTTCTGCCGTGTCCTCATAGGTCAGCCCGTGAATGGCAGTGGTCCATTGCGTGTAATAGTTGGGAGCGGGGCGAATCAGCCGATATATCTTATCCACAATCTTACCGTTTCTTACGATGACAACGCCGACACTGCACACGCTTGTACGTTTGCCGTTGGCTGTTTCAAAGTCGATAGCTGCAAAGTCTTTCATTGGTTTTATTGTTTTTATGTCTGCAAATGTATGAATTATAATTTATTCCTTGCGGCTTGCCGTCGTGCTATTTGAACAGCATTGTTATCAGTGGAATCGTGATAATCGCTCCCACTGTTGTGATGAACGTCATTTCGGTCATCAGTGACGGTTTACGCTCATACTTCATGCAGAACATCGTGCCGAACGAGGCTACCGGCATGGCGATAACAACCGTGTTAATATTATTGATGGCATCGCTCACACCGAACGCTTTGAACAGGAAGTATATCGTCAACGGTACGACGGCGAGTCGCATAAACGACGCCACATACACAATTGGCGACCCGATGATCTCCTTCAGCGGCAACCGCGCCATCGACGAGCCGATAATCATTAAGGCTGCCGGAACTGTGATATTACCTACCATTGTCACAGGACGAGCTATAAAGTCGGGGGTGTGCATGTTGAGGGCCACTATTAGTGCGGCGGCAAAGGCGACAATCATTGACGGAGAGAATAGTACTTTAGGATTGAGGCTCTTTATGCTGTGCTCGCCCTTGACGAGCATCACGCCGGCGGTGAATACAAAGAAAGTATTGGGCATGTTGAGCAGGGCGGCGTAGAAGATGGCTTTCGGTCCGAAGATGGACGACACGATAGGATAGCCGATGAATCCCACGTTGGCAAACATCAGTGCGAAGCCAATCATTCCTTGGTCGTCGCGGTCCTTGGTTATGAGCCGTGGCACCCGGAAGCCGAATACGAGGAGCAGGAAATACGTAAGAAATCCCACGCCCAACAGGGGCAGGATAAGTGTGCGGTCGGGCAGTTCCGCCCCCATGACCGATGAGAGAATGAGTGCCGGAGCAGTTATGTCAATGACGATTGACGATAGCTTTTGGTCGAACTTGGTCTCCATGTAGCCCAGTTTGCAGAGTACATAGCCCAACACGACGATGATGAACAATATCACCATCACCTCAAGATTTTCCATTGTTTTCTTATTTAAAATGTGCAAATGTATGAATTAGAATTTATTCTCCCTATATTTGTTTTTAAAAATAAATCAATGTACGAAACATAAAAACGTATAGAAGATATGCACAAAAAGAACATCATCAAAACAAGGTATTACGAGTCGCCTTGTGGCACATTGTTGCTGGGTTCATTTGATAAAAAACTTTGCTTGTGTGACTGGCAAACGGAGAAGCACCGTGACCATGTGGACAGGCGATTGAAACGTGTGTTGGAGGCAGAGTTTGAAGATGGCACATCAGAAATAATCGAAAAGACCGCCAAAGAGCTTGATGAGTTCTTTGCCGGGAAACGGAGAGTGTTTGATATTCCACTATTGTTCGTGGGTACGGATTTTCAGAAAGCGGTGTGGAATGAACTGCTGAAGATTCCTTATGGAAAGACAATCTCTTACGGAGAAATGGCGCAGCGACTGGGTATGCCGAAGGCAGTGCGTGCGGTAGCAAATGCCAATGGGGCAAATGCCATTTCCATCCTTGCGCCTTGTCATCGGGTCATTGGTAGTGACCATTCGCTCACAGGGTATGGTGGCGGACTTGCGGCAAAAAAGATGTTGCTTGAAATAGAAGGTATTCTATGACATTCTAACCATATAAGACTTGTAGATTTCTTATGCCTGCCAGTGGCGTTTTGCAATATAATTTATTGTAGAATAGAATATAGAAATAAAGAGAGAGCATTCTTTTCCTTTCAAGGAAGAATGCTCTCTCTTTATTTCTGATGATGCTTGGATAGA
>CAKUYM010000351.1 GCA_934716785.1 uncultured Bacteroides sp.
TCTTGCTCCAGATGACAAGGTTCTTGCCGGCACGGGTAAAGGCTACGTACAGCAGATTCAAATTATCTACCCACAATTGCAGCCGTTCGTGCAGATAGTCGTCGCCATAGACAGACTCCGCCATCTGCGTGGAGTAGTTGATGGGAAGGATGTCCAAGGCATTGAACGGCTCAGTCTGCGGCGCGCACCACACTAACTGGTTGTTCGTCTCGTTCTCCAGTTTCCAGTCGCAGAAGGGGAGAAGCACCGTGTGGAACTCCAATCCTTTGGACTTATGTATGGAGAAAATCCGGATACCTTCCACTTCTCCGCTCGGTATTGTTTTTCCGCACAACGTCTCGTCCCAATAACGGATGAAACTGTCAAGCTCGGAAGAGTTGCTTTGCAGATAATCCGTCACTGCATCGAAAAAGGCGAACAGGTAAGCGTCTTGGGCTTTGATATTCTTCATCTCAAAGATGCTGAAAAGCTCCTCCAACAGTTCGTAGAGCGGCATCAACTTCAGTTCATCTTTCCGTTCAAGAAATGCAGGGGGAAGATAATTCTCTACAGGGAGGAGTAGGAGAGTATTCCAGTCCAGCCCTTTCTGCAACACCTCGTTCTGATAGGCGACGGCCAGTTGGGCACGGGCTATCCTGTTGTTTTCGTCCGAGAGATAGCGCAAGGCATCCATCATCATGCAGATGGCCAAGGAGGCGTTCAGCCGGAAAGCTTCGTCAGAAACGATCTTATAATGCAGCTCCTTGTCGAAATAATCGGCGATGCGTGGAATGCTCTTATTCTTCCGCACCAAGATGGCTATGTCATTCAGGCGCACACCGTGGGCAAGCAGATGCTCCACTTCCGCGCCCAGACTAATTAGTGTCTGCTCGATATAATCGTGCTCTTCATCGGGTTCGAGGAAAGAGACCCTGACATATCCCTTCTCTGTGGCTCGGGGCGACTCCTGCACGACATCGGCATAGGCTTTCTGCAGGTCTTCGCAGTCTTTGCCGAGCTGCTGCTTGTAGACACCGTTCAGATAATCGGCTGCGGCAGTGAATACCCGGTTGTTGAACCGGATGATATTGGTTTCGCTGCGTCGGTTGGTCGCCAACGCCTTGACACGTATCGGGAAATGCTCGATGCGGTCGTTCAGTCCGTTGAGGATTCCCCAGTCACCGTTTCGCCAGCGGTAGATGGATTGTTTGACATCCCCGACAATCAGACTGTCTGCCCCTTGCGACAACCCTTCCAGCAAGAGCAGCTTGAAGTTGCCCCATTGCATCCGGCTGGTGTCTTGAAACTCATCTATCATGACATTGCGGATATTCGTCCCTATCTTCTCGAATACGAAGGAAGAATCACCGTCCTTTACCAATTGGTGGAGCAGGGCGTTGGTGTCCGACAGCAAGAACCGGTTGTTGTCATGATTCAATCGGCGCACCTCCTCATCGATATTGGCAAGAAGCTGCACCTTGTTGAGATGTTGCAGAGACAGCCGGCAACTGTTCAGCAGCATATTATTCTTGGGACGTAACTTCTCTGCATCTTCCAGCACCTGCATCAGGCTGGAAGATGCCAAGTTGATGATGTCCGCATAGCGTGAAGAGCTCTTTGTCGCCCAGTTCTTGGCATCTTCGAGACATTTCTCTACCGTGGCGTTGCGTATGTCGTTACTTAAAATCCCGTTGTTGAGCTTACGGAAGTAGCTGCCGATGCCGCGCGAACCGCCCTTTAAGTCATCGGCAGTCAGCGCATGCCCCTCCAGCTCGCCTTCAAACTGGTCATAGAAGCCCTTCATCTGCTCCAGCACTTCCGTCTCCAAGGCTTTTAGTTGCTTGCGATACTCCTTGATGGTGTCCGGATTGCGCAGCCGCTCCCGCAGCTTTTCTCCTTTCTCGATGTAGCCTTCATCGAAGATGTTGCGTCCGAAACTTTTGACCTCATCCGAAACATTCCAACGCTTGTCATCGGCAATCCGTTCGTTGATATAGTCCAGCAGCCATGCAAGTACCGGAGAGGTGGGGCCCAACTTCTCAATCATGCTGTCAACGGCATCACTGAGCACTTCGGTGTTGTTCAGTTCTATGTTCAAGTTCGGACTGAGCTCCAACTCGCGTGCCAGATTGCGCATGACGGACTGGAAGAAAGAGTCGATTGTCTCTACCCGGAAACGGCTGTAGTCATGCAGCATGTAGCTGAGGGCTACGCCAGCCGCTTCGCGTATCTCCTGCTCCGTTTTGCCTGTCTCTTCTTTGATGCGGTTGAGGTAGGCTTCGGAATCCTTGTCGCCGGTATGGATTCCGTAAAGCTGACTGAGGATACGCTCTTTCATCTCCGCAGTCGCCTTGTTGGTGAAGGTCACCGCCAGAATCTGTTGATAGGCGCGCGGGTTGAGTATGAGTAACTTAATATATTCTACGGCTAAGGTAAATGTTTTACCCGAACCTGCAGAGGCTTTGTAAACAAGGAGTTCGCTCATTATTTCAGTTTAGTGGATGTATTCTATTTTGGCAACGATCACTCGTATGTTTTCCGGCTCTTTCCCGGCTTTCACCAATGCCTGATGATAGTTCTTGGGGAAGAAAATGAAAAAATCATCGGGAGTGGAGTCTACGTATTTAATCTTCTTGGTCTTGTAGAACGTGACATCCGGCTTGTATTCGGTGATAGGTTCTGCATACTTGGCAGAGGTAATGCCGAACCGTTCGGTTCCTTTGACCACATATTGCAGGTCGATGCCGTGGCGGTGGCCCTCTATCTTACGCTTTTCGGCATCTTGCGTGACAGCGTCCTGCACATTGATATAGCAGTGCTGACCGTCTACTTCATAGCGTCCGGCAGGCATATTGGCAAGGTCGTGCGTGGCCAGCCATTGAAACGTCTTGTCCCACACGGCTTTGTTCTTATGATACTGTGACGCGAATTCCTGATAATCGGTGGTCTTGTGGGGCATTGCTTTCAGCCCGTTCGCCCATTCCTTTTTCTGTGTCCATCGGCGGGCTTGCTTGGCAGTCCAGTGGTCAGTTGTTTCTTGAGCGCAGATACTTCCGGCAAAAGCGAAAAGAAATAGTCCGATAAACAGACTTGAACGGTTGAATAATGGTTTTGATTTCATGATTGTTCAAAAAATATAAGTCTGAAATAAAGTTTGGAAAACAAAAATACGGAAAGAAGTAGAGAAACGAAATAAAAAGGGGAGAAAAATGCTTTTTTCTTCTTGAGTTTACTATATTTGTAGGGTCAAGAGTATTATTGTTATTACTGTTGTTTACTGCAACCGGAACAGGCAATAGAGTATGGATATAAATACCTAAAAAGACGAAATTGATTGAATATTATCAATTTGCAGATGCCGTTTAGGGGGCTTTGACGGAATATCTTTCGTGGCTATTCATTGGCGGAGTGATAATAAAAGTCATAATAAAATTAAAAAAATGGCGAAAGACACTAGTAGTTTCCTCTACTTAGTTGTATTATATATAAACGAGTTAGGAAAATGATTTTTTCATCTTATACTATGATTTATGCAACAGAATAAAACTGTATCTCAACGAAAGACAATGAGCCCGGCTTGCTGGGTGCCAACCGCTTATTTTGCAATGGGGCTTCCCTTTATTGCTATCAATCTGGTCTCCGTATTTATGTTTAAGGATTTGGGTATCTCTGATACGCAGATTGCGTTTTGGACATCTCTTATTATGATGCCTTGGACATTGAAGTTTCTGTGGAGCCCGTTTCTGGAAATGTATCGGACAAAGAAATTCTTTGTGCTGGTCACCGAATTGTTGAGCGGAGTATTGTTCGGGGTGGTGGCCTTTTCTTTATTCTTTGATTACTTCTTTGCCATCAGCATTTCTACAATGGCGGTGATCGCTTTCAGTGGCGCGACGCATGACATCGCCTGCGACGGTGTGTATATGGCGGAATTGAATAAAGAGGATCAGGCCAAATATATCGGGGTGCAGGGCGCTTTTTACAATGTGGCAAAGCTGGTTGCCAACGGTGGGCTAGTTGCCATGGCAGGTGCATTGGCACAACATTTCGGCGCCATAGAAGGGGCTTCCATAGAGGCCAACAAAGGGGCATACTCATCGGCTTGGATGATTATCTTTGCAGTAATTGCAGCAATCATGGTGCTGATCGGCATTTATCACATAAAAGTGTTGCCTTCCTCACAAGTGCCACAGACAACGAAGAAGACGGCATCGGAGGTCGGTAATGAGCTGGTAGCCGTGATTGCCGATTTCTTTACCAAGAGACATATAATCTATTACATCTGCTTCATTATTTTATATCGCTTGGCAGAAGGATTTATCATGAAGATTGCGCCGTTGTTCTTACGTGCATCGAGAGAGGTGGGGGGCTTGGGATTGTCCTTGACGGAAATCGGCACGCTGAACGGTATATTCGGCTCCGCAGCTTTCGTCCTCGGTTCTTTGCTGGCAGGTATTTATGTATCTAAGTTCGGACTGAGGAAGACGCTATTCACACTTTGCTGCATATTCAATCTTCCGTTTGTCGCTTATACTTTTCTGGCGGTTGTACAGCCCACGAATCTATATCTGATAGGTACATGTATAACCATGGAATACTTCGGCTATGGCTTTGGCTTTGTCGGGCTCACGCTGTTCATGATGCAACAGATCGCACCGGGAAAGCACCAGATG
>CAKUYM010000352.1 GCA_934716785.1 uncultured Bacteroides sp.
GTAAATTGTAGTCGGATAAAGACAAGCCGAGGAGAACTGAAAGTCTCGAATAAGGATGTTGTACCCTTGAGAGTAGGAGTTGCATTAAGACAGAAGGGGCAGGATGGCATTGCTTCTTCACGTATTCCGGGACTGGCTACGAGTAATCGTGGAACTCTATTGGCTATATTTGACGCCCGTCATGATTCGGGTCGTGATTTACAGGGAAATATAGACATCGCTCTTCATCGGAGTCTTGACAAAGGACTGACTTGGCAACCTCTTCAGACGGTATTGGACATGGGAGAATGGGGAGGCTTGCCGCAAAAATTTAATGGAGTGAGTGATGCATGTATCCTTGTGGATAGGTACACGAATGACATTTACGTAGCCGGATTGTGGATGCACGGTGCATTGGATGATAATGGCAAGTGGATAGAAGGATTGGATGAAAACAGTACTTACTGGATACACCAATGGAAAAAGAAAGGTTCGCAGCCGGGGACCGGTCTGAAAGAAACTTGTCAGTTTCTGATAACTAAGAGTACGGACGACGGACTGACATGGAGCTTCCCCGATAACATAACAGCCAAGACCAAACGTCCGGAATGGTGGTTATTCGCTCCTGCTCCCGGACAAGGAATTACATTGTCAGACGGAACTTTAGTATTTCCTACTCAGGGACGTGATGAGAATGGAACAGCATTTTCCAATATTACATATAGTAAGAATCATGGAAAGACATGGACAACCAGCAATCCGGCTTATTCTGATGTAACGGAATGTAATGCCGTACAATTAAATGACGGTGCCGTGATGCTGAATATGCGTGATAATAGAAATCGGGGCAACAGAGAAGTAAATGGCCGGAGAATCTGTACGACAACGAACTTGGGCGAGACATGGACAAAGCATCCTACGTCACGGAAAGCTTTGGTGGAACCGACGTGTATGGCAAGCCTGCATAGGCATGATTATACAGTGAATGGAGAAAAGAGAAGTATACTTTTATTTGCCAATCCTTGCGATTATAAGACACGAGATAAGTTGACATTGAAGGTTAGCTTTGACGACGGACTGACATGGCCGGAGAAATACTGGATTCTGTTTGACCAATATCGTAGCGCTGGTTATTCCAGTATCACGTCAATAGATGAGGATTCAATAGGGATATTATATGAGAGCAGCCAAGCAAATATGGCTTTTATTAAAATAGATTTGACGGAAATTCTAAACAAGTAGGTCATGAATAGTAAAACTTTAAATATATATCCATGGGTGGTAGTCGGATTGCTCTGGGGAGTTGCATTGCTCAATTATATGGACAGGCAAATGCTTTCCACCATGCGGATTCCTATGATGGCGGATGTCCGCGAACTGGAGTCGGCCGCCAATTTCGGACGGCTGATGGCTGTGTTTTTATGGGTTTATGGGCTGATGAGTCCTTTGTCGGGTATAATCGGTGATCGTATGAGTCGCAAATGGTTGATTGTTGGCAGCTTATGTGTGTGGTCGGGAGTTACTTACCTGATGGGATACGCTACCACTTTTGAGCAACTTTATTGGCTTCGTGGAATTATGGGCATCAGTGAGGCATTGTATCTGCCCGCCGCTTTGTCTCTAATAGCTGATTTTCATCAGGACAAGACACGTTCGTTGGCAGTGGGAATACATATGACGGGACTTTATGTCGGACAGGCGATCGGTGGGTTCGGAGCAACTTTTGCGACTATCTATTCTTGGCACATGACGTTCCATTGGTTTGGTATTATAGGCATAGTTTATGGCATAATATTGGCACTCTTTCTGCGGGATAAAGAGAGAGGTACTGTTATAGAAAATGAAAACCAGGAGATGAGAAAGATCCCTGTATTGAAGAGCTTGGGGATGTTGTTTTCCAATGTATTCTTTTGGATTATCTTATTCTATTTCTGTGTGCCCGGTACTCCGGGGTGGGCGGCAAAGAACTGGTTACCCACTCTTTTTTCCGATAGTTTGTCTATTGACATTTCGGTAGCCGGTCCTATGTCTACTATTTCTATTGCGTTGTCTTCATTGCTTGGAGTATTGGCCGGTGGGTATATCTCCGATCGTTGGGTGTTAAAAAATGTACGTGGCAGGGTATATACCGGTGCATTGGGATTAGGGCTTATTATGCCTTCTCTGCTATTTATCGGTAATGGTCATTCTATTTTTGCGTTGGTGATGGGGACAATCTTGTTCGGATTGGGCTTTGGAATGTTTGATGCAAATAATATGCCGATACTTTGCCAGTTTGTCTCAGCCCGTTACAGGGCGACTGCTTACGGCATAATGAATATGTGCGGTGTATTTGCCGGTGCCGCTATCACAAGCCTTTTGGGTGAGTCGATGGATGCCGGACATCTGGGGCGTGACTTTGCATTGCTTGCCATCCTAGTACTGATTATGCTAATTATTTTGGTCACTTGTTTGCGACCTAAAACAATTGATATGAAAGATTAATCTTTAATTTTCCAATTATGTTAAATGCACATTTTTTTTATAACAGGACAACCCGTATTGTGGGAATCCTGTTGATGTTTCTTTATTTGTGGTATCCTTCGGCTCAAGCCAGACCAGAGCAGGTGGGTACAAGTTCTAAAAAAATAATAGTAAAAGGAACTGTTTTGGATGATGCTAAAGAACCGTTAATAGGGGTTTCGGTTCTTGTCAAAGGCATCGATGGAGGAACGATTACAGACGTTGATGGTAAATTTTCCATTGAGGCACCTGCCAATGGCGTGTTGATATTCTCATACATTGGCATGGACACACAAGAAGTAGATGTCAATGGTCAACAGAACATTACTGTAACAATGAGGAGTGGGGTGGTTGCTCTCTCGGACGTTGTGGTAATAGGTTATGGAGAGGCTTCCAGGCGAACGATTACTTCTTCCATATCCAAAGTAAAAGGAGACGTGTTGAGTGATGTGCCTATATCTTCACCGGTAGAGGGTTTGAAAGGAAGAATTTCAGGAGTACGGGTAGTACAGACCAATAATACTCCCGGTGGTGGATTCTCTATCAAAGTAAGAGGCGGTTCTTCTATCACGCAGAGTAATGAACCTTTGGTATTGGTTGATGGAGTAGAGCGAAGCATGAATGATATTTCTCCGGAAGATATTTCTTCTATAGATGTATTGAAGGATGCGGCTTCTACGGCTATATATGGGGCGCGAGGATCTAACGGAGTTATTTTAATCTCTACAAGGAAAGGAAAATTTAATAGTGCACCCCGAATCACATTTGAGGCAAGTGTAGCTTATCAAGAACCGGAGACCTTACGTGATTTTTTAAATGCAGAAGAATATATTAATGTGTTAAGACCGGCTATCGCTATCAGTCCGTCTCCGCAGTGGAACCAAAGTTCCGGTTACTCTGTCTCATCAGCCAATACAGGGAGTAGTATTTATTCCACTCGTTATTATAACGATGGAGATGTTCTTCCTAATGGTTGGAAGACAATGCCCGACCCATTGGATCCGTCAAAAACATTGATGTTCTGTGATACTGATTGGCAAGGATTGATGTTCGGTTCGGCTCTTTGGCAGAATTACCATTTAAATATTGACGGAGGAAGTAATATTATTCGTTATAATGCCAGCGTAGGATATACAGACGATGATGGAGTCGGATTAGCAACCGGTTATAAACGCTTTAATTTAAAGAGCAATGCGGAAGCGAAGATTTCTGATAACCTGACTGCCAATATCAATGTTAATTTTCAGCGTACTTCATCAGAGGCTTATGCCAATCAAAGAGATGCTATCTCCCGAGGATTATCAGCTACTCCTACACAAATAGTTTATATGGAGGATGGCACTCCGGCACAAGGCTACAATGCGACTTCGCAAACTCCTATTTTTTATAATTATTACAATGATGACTCTGATGTAACCAAATATCTTTCATTGGCGGGAAATCTGAAGTGGCAGATTCTGCCGCAATGGTCTGTCAACTTATCCGGCTCTTACTATGATACTACGAATAAGCAAAGTACGTTTATGAAGGCTAACTATTATTCGCAGGCACGTGAGGCTACTTCTACATGGACTGAAACAAATCGATTGAAAACGGAACTCTATACCCGTTATAATTTCAGTATACAGCAAAAGCACAATGTGGATGCCATGATAGGTTACTCATATCAGAAGAGAAATTATGAGAGGTTGTATGCTTACGGAACGGGAGGAAGTAGTGATAAAATAACGACGATTGATGCATCGGCCGAAACATTAGGCTCTTCTACTATGAGTAAGGACGTAGAGGTGGGCTTTTTCGGAAGATTAAATTACAATTTCAAAGAGAAGTATTTATTAACTTTGACCGGACGTTATGACGCTTCTTCCAAGTTTGTAAAAGCTAATCGTTGGGGGTTCTTCCCGGGCATGTCTGCCGGTTGGATTATCAGTGAAGAAGATTTTATGAAGGATATGCATTGGCTGGACTATTTGAAAGCACGATTCAGTTATGGTACTACGGGAAATAACGGAATCGGGGTAAACGACGCTCTTGGAAAATATACGGCTACTTATAAATACAATGGTAATGCTGCCGTAAGAGGGACAATTCTGCCTAATCAAAATCTGACATGGGAAACTACTACCCAAATGGACTTGGGACTTGAGTTGGGGGTATTGAATAACCG
>CAKUYM010000353.1 GCA_934716785.1 uncultured Bacteroides sp.
TTACTGGGATTATCTGATGAACACTTATCCTCACTCACAGCTTCAGGCAAGCGGAGAAAATGTAGGTTTGCCCGACGGACAGATGGGTAACTCTGAAGTAGGACACTTGAATATCGGTGCCGGACGTGTAGTTTATCAGGATTTGGTAAAAATCAATCGTGCATGTGCTGACAACAGCATCTTGAAGAACCCTGAAATCGTTTCGGCTTTCTCTTATGCAAAAGAAAACGGAAAGAGTGTACATTTCATGGGATTGACTTCCAACGGTGGTGTACACAGTTCACTTGTTCATCTCTTCAAACTGTGTGACATTGCTAAAGAATATAATATCGACAATACATTCATTCACTGCTTTATGGACGGTCGTGACACCGACCCGAAGAGCGGCAAGGGTTTTATTGAGGAACTTATCGCACACTGCGAGAAATCGGCAGGAAAGATTGCTTCCATCATCGGCCGCTACTATGCCATGGACCGCGACAAACGTTGGGAGCGTGTGAAAGAAGCGTATGACCTGTTGGTGAACGGTGAAGGCAAAAAAGCTACCGATATGGTTCAGGCAATGCAGGAGTCGTATGACGAAGGTGTGACTGATGAATTTATCAAACCGATTGTAAATGCGAATTTTGACGGAACCATCAAGGAAGGTGATGTCGTTATCTTCTTCAACTATCGCAATGACCGTGCAAAAGAGTTGACCGTCGTGTTGACTCAGCAAGATATGCCGGAAGCAGGCATGCATACAATTCCGGGGTTGCAATACTACTGCATGACTCCGTATGACGCATCTTTCAAGGGCGTTCATATCCTGTTCGATAAGGAAAATGTGGCCAACACATTGGGCGAATATCTTTCTTCCAAAGGTCTGCGCCAGCTTCACATTGCTGAAACAGAGAAGTATGCTCACGTGACATTCTTCTTCAACGGTGGACGTGAAACTCCGTACGACAAAGAAGACCGTATCCTCGTACCATCACCGAAGGTTGCCACATACGACCTGAAGCCTGAGATGAGTGCATACGAGGTGAAGGATAAATTGGTGGATGCCATCAATGAGAATAAATACGATTTCAGTGTAGTGAACTTCGCAAACGGTGATATGGTAGGTCATACCGGTGTCTACGAAGCTATCGAGAAGGCGGTTGTCGCTGTAGATGCTTGCGTGAAGGATGTTATCGAAGCTGCCAAGGCACAGGATTATGAAGCAATCATCATTGCCGACCACGGTAATGCCGATCATGCTTTGAATGAAGACGGTACTCCGAATACTGCTCACTCGCTGAACCCTGTTCCTTGTGTTTATGTAACAGAAAACAAGGCTGCGAAAGTAGAAGACGGACGCTTGGCAGATGTTGCTCCGACTATCCTGAAAATTATGGGACTGGATGCACCGGCTGAGATGGACGGAAAAGTATTGATTAAATAATTGAAGTTTCAATAAATCGGAGGGCGGGGTAATACTCCGCCCTTTTTGTCTCACATAAGTTTTAGTATGGTACAGATTGATGATGTGATAGTGTCTCTTGACGTATTTCGGGAAAAGTTTCTTTGCAACTTGGATGCCTGCAAAGGAGAATGTTGCATTGAGGGTGATGCAGGTGCGCCTGTAGAGTTGGATGAGGTGGAGAAGCTGGAAGAAGTGCTGCCCGTCATTTGGGACGAATTGGCCCCCGAAGCCCGTGTTGTCATAGAGAAGCAGGGAGTGGTATATACCGACGAAGCAGGCGATTTGGTGACTTCAATTGTAAACAATAAGGATTGCGTGTTTACCTGTTATGATGAAAAGGGATGCTGCTATTGCGCTATTGAGAAAGCATATCGGGAAGGCAGGACAGACTTTTACAAACCGGTGTCCTGCCATCTTTATCCCATCCGCATTGGAGATTACGGACTCTATAAGGCTGTGAACTATCATCGTTGGAATGTCTGCAAGGCAGCCGTTCTGCTTGGAAAAAAAGAAAATCTTCCTGTATATAGATTCTTGAAAGAGCCGTTAATCCGTAAGTTCGGTGAAGAATGGTACAAAGAGCTGGAGGTTGTTGCCGAAGAGCTGAAAAAACAACATCTCATTTAAGATTTTCGTCTCTTGCGGATACTGTATATTTGGTACAGCAATATGCACAAGGCTGCCACTATTCCGCATAACGGTGCGATCCACGCCTCCGGATGAATGATAATCAGGAAAATGCAGGTGATGATTATACAGGAAGTCAGGACAATAAGGAACAGCCTTATCTTTGCAAGTAACGGGTTGGATATCGTAGTTTTCGGGGTCATAATTGTTGTTGTATTTGGTTTTTACGCAAGATAGTTATTTTGTCCGGATTTAGCTCCCGCTGTTAGCTTTTATTAAGGGATAATAGTATATTCGGCTCTCCAAATGTTGTTTTAGGGCTTTTCAGATAAAAGAAAAACGTCGGCAACGAAGGGTAAATCCTTCGGCCGACGTTTCCTCGTTGTAAGATGCGAGGTCGGTTTATAAAAATGTATTATTAAAATTATGCATCGATATTTGCATACGTTGCATTCTCTTCAATAAATTCGCGGCGCGGACCTACATCTTCACCCATCAGCATGGAGAATATGTAGTCGGCTTCTGCCGCGTTCTCAATGTTCACCTGTTTTAGCATACGGTTTTCGGGATCCATGGTTGTTTCCCACAATTGCTGTGCGTTCATTTCACCCAAACCTTTGTAGCGTTGTGTATGAACTGCATTTTCGAGACCACCGCCATAAGTGTCAATAAATTTCTGGCGTTGTGCGTCCGTCCAGCAATACTCTTCTACCTTACCTTTTTTGCAGAGGTAGAGCGGTGGAGTGGCGATATACAAGTATCCGTTTTGGATAATCTGCGGCATATAGCGGAAGAAGAACGTCATGATCAATGTGTCGATGTGTGAACCATCGACATCGGCATCGGTCATGATGATAATCTTATGATACCGTAGCTTGTCGATATTGGCGGCTTTGCTGTCGTCGTCAGTTCCGATGGTAACACCGAGAGCTGTATATATATTACGGATTTCTTCGCTTTCCAAAGCCTTGTGGTACATTGCTTTCTCTACATTCAGAATTTTACCGCGCAGCGGAAGGATGGCTTGGAACATACGGTTACGTCCCTGCTTGGCGGTACCGCCTGCCGAGTCACCCTCGACGAGGAACAACTCACATTTGGATGCGTCCTTGTCCGAACAGTCCGCCAACTTACCCGGCAGACCGCCGCCAGACATCGGTGACTTGCGCTGTACCATCTCACGCGCTTTTCTTGCAGCGTGGCGTGCGGTTGCAGCCAGAATCACTTTGTCAACGATCGCTTTTGCTTCCTTCGGATGTTCTTCCAGATAATATGATAAAACTTCTCCTACAGCTTGGTCAACAGCTCCCATCACTTCATTATTGCCTAATTTCGTCTTGGTCTGTCCTTCAAACTGCGGTTCGGCCACTTTTACGGAAATAACTGCGGTCAGACCTTCGCGGAAGTCATCTCCAGAGATTTCCACTTTCACTTTTTCCAGCATCTTGCTGTCTTCGGCATATTTCTTCAGCGTGCGGGTTAGTGCACGACGGAAGCCTGCCAAGTGCGTACCGCCTTCGATCGTGTTGATATTATTAACGTACGAGTGAATATTCTCGGAGAATCCCGTGTTGTACATGATAGCCACTTCGATGGGGATTCCCTGTTTCTCCGTATTCAGATAGATGACATCGTTGATTAAGTGTTCGCGTGAGGATTCGATGAAACGTACGAATTCTCGCAGACCTTCTTCAGAATAGAATTGTTCGCTTTTAAAGCTTCCGTCTTCATTTACAACACGGCGGTCGGTCAGAGAGATATGCAGTCCTGCATTCAGATAAGACAGCTCGCGCAGGCGTGAAGCCAGAATCTTATAATCATATACCGTTTCTGTAAAGATGCTGGCGTCCGGCCAAAACTGTTGGCGGGTTCCCGTAATATCAGATGTGCCCACCTCTTTTACAGCATAAAGTGGTTTGCCTATTTCATACTCCTGCTGGTAAATCTTGCCATTGCGGAATACTTGCGTTGTCATGTGGGTAGACAAAGCATTCACACAAGACATACCCACACCGTGCAGACCACCGGAAACCTTGTAGGAACCTTTGTCAAATTTACCTCCGGCATGCAGCACTGTCATGGCAACTTCCAAGGCCGACTTCTTCTCTTTCTCGTGGAAGTCAACCGGAATACCGCGTCCGTTGTCCTGTACTGTGATTGAATTGTCCTCGTTGATCGTCACTTCTATGTGGTCGCAATAGCCAGCCAATGCTTCGTCAATAGAGTTGTCAACGATTTCGTATACCAAGTGGTGAAGTCCCTTTACGCTGATGTCTCCGATGTACATCGCAGGGCGTTTTCTTACTGCTTCAAGACCTTCCAATACTTGGATACTATCCGCTGAATAAGACCCGTTATTGGGAGTGATTTGTTCTTCGCTCATAATTGCCTTTCTAACTTTAATAACAGAGCAAATGTAGTGAATTTTGTCGATTTGGCGAAGAATAAATCGTGAAAAATGACGAATGCGGACGGAATCTCTGCGGCTCAGTTTGAAAACTTGGGGGAATTAGTTAAAATGGTTATCTTTGCCGCATGAAACAGAAACGCCCCAAAA
>CAKUYM010000354.1 GCA_934716785.1 uncultured Bacteroides sp.
AACTCGTCCAGGCTGTATAGCAAACAGTCATTGCCGAATTCACGCACAGAAAAAAGGTTGGAACCCTTTGTTTCCCCATCAAAAATAGATACACGAAGCGGGAAATGGGAATTATCCGATAATAACTGCGCCAGGATATTAAATTCGCCTTCATCCGTTTTCAACCCCAGATTTTTGATAAATGTTTTTTGATTTAAAACAATTCCTTTTGAACCATAGTATCCAAAAAGCTTTTGAAAGGTAAGCTCCTGATATTTCGCCGATACTGTTTCTATGGTTTCTGCTCTTTTATTAAGTATTTTAAAAAGTAAAATTGTTATAAATTGATATTAAAATTTTTGGAGAGAGGGAATAAATCTTATATGGAAATAATTGAGGACATATCTGCAAGAATTACTAAATTAAGAAAAATGAAAGGTGTTTCTCAAGAAGAATTAGCCGAGCTAATTGGCGTATCAAGGCAAACTATATATAAATGGGAGGCTGGGATTACAGAGCCAAAGCCTATAAACATAAAAAACCTTTGCGCTGTGTTTGATGTCAAAGAAGCATATTTTACAGGCGACAATGAAATACAGAACGAAGTAGCTGCTACCGATATATCTTTAATAAAAGAAAACGCATGCGAAACAAAAAATAAAAAACCTTTGTGTATAGGCTTATTAATTTCCTCCTTGATTTTAGTAATATTAAGTATTATCTGTGTGTGGTTTGGTTGTGCGGTATTTACTACTAATAAAAGCAATATAAGTGCAAGTTCATTTCAAATCGGGATGCCTATGTTTGTAGCAGTTATGGCCTTTTTAATTATAAATGTAAGTATTGAGGTATTCTTAGTTGTAAAACTTGTAAAAATTAACAAAATGTAAACTTAATGCAAACCTTTTGTAAACCAAGAAAACTTGAAATAATATTTCTAATTTGATATAATAAAGAAAAAAAGAGGTATTACTATGGTTAAATTGAAAGAAAGGATTGTTTCTATTGTTGTTTTAGTAGGCTTCACATTATCGTTTTTAGCAATTTTTACAAATAAAGCGATTGAAGTGCATGCCGATACTTATTGCGAGTATGATATGAATAACGGAATAAGCTTGCAACAAAGTGGCGAAGAAGAGATATCTCCTCAAATGCTTGTAACATTATCGCTTACCCTTAATGGCGGAAACGGAGAAATTTGGGCGACTGTAAAAAATGATTTTCAATTATTTTCTTCGACCGTAAATGTTATTGTTCAACTTTTCTATTCATATTCATATTGTGAAGATTACAATCAAATGACTTTGGCAAAAATAGATTCCATAGATGATTTGAATATGGGTAAGACTTTTACAGTCAAAGTATCGACAGAAGGAGAAGAAAGATTTTGGCTTGCACGAATGCGTTATCGTGAAAATAATGGCTCGTGGAGTGAAAGAGTCGTTAGTGCACGTTATAGCGCGTCGGGACAGTACATAAGTTTAACATAATAAATAGTGACTTTTTGAGAGTGTGATGATGTCACACTCTTTTTTTTGTGTTTTTAATGGGTTGCAAACCAATTGTAAACATAATGTAAACCTTAAGGTGGTGGACTTTTTACAATTTAATGAGTATATTAGCATTGAGGGGAAAAAGTATTGGGGTAAAAACATACAAAAAATAGGTGTACAAAACATCAAAAATAAGATATAATTGAACTATAATTATGAAAAAGGAGAAGCATAAGCAATGACCAGCAAGCATGCAAAACAAATAATTTTGTTGATAATGTTGATACTTATGACCGTTTCTATGGTTATAGTCGGATCTTCATGTTTAGGAAAAACCAACAAGAACTTTACCATTATTTATTTAACGGACGGAAACGGAACAATAGAGGGTGAAGCGAGTCAAAGCATTGAGTACGGAGAAAGTACGACGGCGGTAACGGCGATTCCGAAAGAGGGCTACGAATTTGTATCATGGTCTGACGGAGTAAAAACACCTACTCGCATAGACAAGGATATAAAAGGAAAAATTTCTGTAACAGCAACATTCAAGAAGATAGTATTGCAAGCCAATTATTTAACGGACGGAAACGGAACAATAGAGGGTGAAGCGAGTCAAAGCATTGAGTACGGAGAAAGTATGACGGCGGTAACGGCGATTCCGAAAGAGGGCTACGAATTTGTATCATGGTCTGACGGAGTGGAAACGGCTGAACGCGCTGAAACAGATGTAAAGCATAATATCACAGTAACGGCAAAGTTTGAAAAAATAGTATTTCACGTAAATTATGAGACAAACAATCCGATATACGGCACTTTGATAGAAGAAAATGCGAAGTATGACGTTATTCGAATAAAATATCAAGTTGCTTACGGCGAGGATACGCCGATTGTGAGGGCACATGTCAGGCAAAATGAATTGGGGGAAGATTTTGTTTTTCTTTATTGGTCTGACGGAGTAACGGCAGAAGAACGACAATATATTAATATCACTTCCGATTTAACTATAACTGCTTATTTTGGCTATAAAGTAGTTTACAAGGTAAATAATGGCGTTGGCGGTAAAATAGATGGGATCACAGAACAGAAATTATTAGCGGGAGAGGTTACAAGTGAAGTAACGGCAATTCCGTCGCAAGGTTATATATTTTGCGGGTGGTCAGATTTATCTTGGGAAACAAGTCGGAGCGGAGACAGTGCATCTTTAGATTATTTGTTAAATTATAGCGCAGTATGGGAATATGTTGCCTATTTTGAGCCGACAGCAAAAACTTTTAAGTATAACTACGGAATAGCAAGTAGCACATATTCAAGTACATATATCACGTTAAATCGTGACGATATACAATCGGCAAAGTTTGTCGTGCCCGAATATGATGGGTATACATTCTGCGGTTGGTATGCGGACAGCGATTATCGTATTAGGATTACGACAGAAAATGGCAGATATATGTATGGGTATGCGGCATTCTCGTTGGAAACAGACACACTTTACGCAAAATGGCAGAAGGTTGGAGAAGAAGCAGATAGCCATAAAATATTGTTGGTATTTGTTGATGAGGTACAGACAGAATTATATTCTACAGTAATTGGAAAGACGATAAGTGTACATTCGAAAATGCCGGCTATCGACTATGAAATGGGAAAATGGATAGCCGAAACAATATATAATCTCTTAAATGATTGGTTTGCCGGAAAAATCATTTTTGAAGTAGACTGCTATTTTACGACGAAAATAGTAACAGACGGATTTTCAAGCGGATTAACTTCATTTGGAATGATGGCTTATGATTTGTATGCCGATGCAATACAAGAAATATCATCGACGTTGGCTTATAATTATCATAATACCATTGCAATAACGGGAATCGATGATTTTGCGTATTATTTGAGGGCGGGGAATGGTGGAGCGCGTATAAAAAACGCTGCGGTCTATCGTGAAATATTCTTTACTTGCGCAACCGCCGATTTGTATCATAAATTTCTTTCAGATTGTAAAGATGGGGAAATAGCCTTAAATGATACTCCTATTGGAACGTGTTTACATGAGTTGGCGCATACGGCAGAGATGTATTTTAATTTTGATTATGATCTGCATACGGCAATTGGATATGCCGGTGAGCAATACGGATATTCTGATATTACAAATACTATTAAGCCATATCTTTTGAGCGAATTTAAAATGAACGGAGAAATGTGTGGCGTTCCTATGGAATATTGGAAACATCAAATCCCTATTCATACTGTATGTGCTATTACAACAAATGGAGGGACTGCATTGTTTTCAGGAGATACAATATCGGCTCCGAAATATATTTATGGCTCAGACCGATATAGATTTATTACATATAGAGGTGAAGTTGCACTTGAAGCAATCCCCAATGATGGCTATCGGTTTGTTAAATGGTCAGACGGTATAACAACGGCGATAAGGCACGACGTAAACATAATAGCTTACTTTCGTGTTGAAGCAATATTTGAAAAAATCTAAAAGGAGAGACAAAAGATGAAACAAAAAACAAAGAAGCAATGGCTGGTTCTATTATTAGTGTTGTGCACAGTGATGCTGTTCAGCACTTTTATGATGAACACTGGATTTTCTGCAACCTATGTCTTGGCGGACAGTGTAACTTCTGCAGAGGATAATCTTACGTTCTCAATGAACAGCGATAATTCGGGCTACAAAGTTGTTGCGAGAAACAAACAGATAACGGAAGCAATGATCCCTGCCAAGTATAACGGCTTGCCGGTTACTGAAATATCCGACAACGGTTTTATGAGTTGCACGAAACTGACAAAAGTATGGATTCCTTATACGGTAACGAAAATAGGAAACAACGCTTTTGCAAATTGTTCCGTATTGGAAGAGGTTAACGGGATGTCTTGCGTGACAACAATCGGTAACAACGCATTTGCCATGTGCAGGGCGCTGGACAACCTGATTTTACCTCATTCAATCACAAAATTAGGTAACACAATTTTGCGAAACAATCCAAATACACTTCATCCAATACAAGCTCATTGCCATATACAACAATCGTGGATTCATTTGCCATAATCCAGTTGGCATTCAAGGCTTTCATATCAGCTTCCGAAAGTCTTGAATAAACTGTATTTGGATTGTTTCGCAAAATTGTGTTACCTAATTTT
>CAKUYM010000355.1 GCA_934716785.1 uncultured Bacteroides sp.
GTTGGGGATTCTTCCCGTCAGCTTCCGTAGGATGGAGACTCTCGGAAGAATCTTTCTTATCTTCGGCCAAATCATGGTTGAGCAATCTGAAGGTGAGATACTCTTATGGTAATTTGGGTAACCAGCAGGTGGGGTATTATGATTATATCCGTACCATTAATATAGGTACGCAGACTTATTTGTTTGGTGGCAATCTGCCTTCTTCCGCTTCTATCTCGGCACCGGTATCCAGTAGCTTGACATGGGAAACCGTGGAACACCACAACATTGGTTTGGATGCAAGTTTCTTGGACAACCGATTGAACTTCACCGGTGAGGCCTATATACGTAATACCAAAGATATGCTGACTGCAGGTATCGCCCTGCCTGCCGTTTATGGTACTTCCTCTCCTAAAATGAATAGTGCCGATATGCAGACTAAAGGATACGAACTTACTTTGGGTTGGCAGGATATGTTCAAATTGGCAGGAAAACCGTTCTCTTATCAGGTCAACCTGACTTTTAATGACTATACCAGTAAAATCACCAAGTTCAATAATCCGGAGAAAGCATTTGCCAAGGGGTATTACGAAGGAATGCGTATCGGTGAAATATGGGGATACCACATCGACGGTATATTTGCTACAGACGAAGAAGCAGCAAGTTATGAGGTAGACCAACGCAATGTAAATGATATTATCAACAGCTCATCCGGTTCCTTAAAAGGACTCCATGCCGGTGACCTGCGTTTCGCTGATTTGGATGGCGACAACAGAATCTCTACCGGAGAAAACACTGTTGATAAGCCCGGTGACCGCCGCATTATCGGTAACTCCGAACCTCGCTACCAATATGGTGCCAACTTGGCTTTCCAATGGTGTGGCTTTGATTTCAGCATCTTCTTTCAAGGCATCGGACGTATGGATTGGTATCCTGCCAGTGAGGCCGAACTCTTCTGGGGACCATTCAACCGTCCGTACGCTACATTCTTGCCAAAGAATTTCTTGGAAAAATGTTGGTCGGAAGATAATCCGGATGCTTATTTCCCCCGTCCTCGTGCATATGTGGCTTATGACAACTTGAACAACCAATGTCGTGAGTTGACGGCGAAAAATGACCGTTACCTGCAAAATATCGGTTACTGCCGTCTGAAGAATCTGACTGTAGGTTATACGTTGCCCAAAAACTTGACACGGAAAGTAGGAATCGATATGCTGAGAGTTTACTTCTCTGGTGAAAATCTTGCTTACTGGTCGGGCATCAAGACAGACTACATTGATCCTGAACAAGCTCGTCGGGGAGGTGACTTGAAAGTGTATCCGTGGCAGAAAACATTCACATTTGGTATAAATGTTAATTTTTAAAATGAACAATCATGAATAAGAAATTATTAGTAACCATATTTTCCTGTTCTCTGACATTGGCATCATGTGGCGACTGGCTGGACAAGCTGCCGCAGGACAAGATGTCACCGGAGACATTCTTTTCCAATGAAACGGAGTTACAAGCCTATTCCAATTCTTTTTATAATTCATTGCCTCTCAGCTCGCTTTACAGGGATGACTTGGACAATATCACACATGGTTCGGCTGCTTCCATAATGAGAGACGGACGTATCGTGCCGAGTTCCGGCGGCGGATGGGATTGGGGAAACCTGCGTAACTTCAATACATTGCTTGAATATTCGGTTAACTGTGACGATAGTGCTGTACGGGCACGTTATGATGCTTTGGCACGCTTCTTCCGCGCCTATTTCTATTTTGACAAAGTCCGTACATTCGGCGATGTTCCTTGGTATGATTGCCAAATCAGCTCCAATGATGATGCAATGCTCAAGAAACCGAGAGACTCGCGTGAGTATGTTATGCAACGCATGATAGAGGATATCGACTATGCTATCGCCAACCTTTCGGCAGATCGTTCTCTCTATCGTGTTACCAAATGGACTGCGTTGGCGCTTAAGTCACGCTTCTGTCTCTTCGAAGGTACGTTCAGGAAGTATCACAATATTTCCTATCCGGAACATTCGTGGGAGTATTACCTGGAACAATCTGCAGCGGCCTCTTTAGAGTTGATCGAAAACGGAGGATACTCTCTTTATACCGAAGGCGGAAAGGATGTATGTTATCGTAATCTGTTCTCTTCACACAGGGCGCAAGAATGTGAAGTCATTCTGGCACGTAATCTTAACGCTGAATACAAGGTGTACTGTGATGTAGGCCAGTATCTGACCAATAAAACTTACGGACGCCCGGGAGTAACCAAGAAGATTATAAACAGCTATTTGATGAAAGACGGTTCTCGTTTCACGGATAAGGCCGGTTACGAGAAGATGAGCTTTATAGAGGAATGTCGTAATCGTGATCCGCGTATGGCACAATCCATCCGTACCCCGGGATATACACGTATCGGTTCGACCAAACAGGTGGCGCCTGATCTTGCCACCAGCATTACCGGTTATCAGCCTACCAAATTCTTGGGAACGGAAGCACAGGATGCCGGTGGAGCAAGTGACAATGACTTGATTATTTTCCGATTGGGTGAAGTTTACTTGAACTATGCGGAAGCGCGTGCGGAATTGGGCAAACTGACACAAGTCGATTTGGACAAGACTATCAACAAGTTGCGTGACCGTGTGGAGATGAAGCACCTTAATATGAACGTTGCCAACGCCAATATAGATCCTTATTTGGATAATATTGCCACCGGATACATCGGTGTGACAGGAACCAACAAAGGGGTGATTTTGGAAATCCGTCGCGAAAGAAGCATCGAATTATTGCAGGAGGGCTTCCGAAACAGTGATATCTTACGTTGGAAGGAAGGACAAATCCTGACGCAACGCCTGTTGGGTATCTATTTCGACAGCATTAACAAAGAGGTGGACTTGGATGGTGATGGAAAACCTGACGTCTGCTTGTATGAAGGGGCAAAACCCGGCAACAAAGACGGGGTTACTTATTTGCAAGTGGAAAAAGACATCATTCTCAGCAATCGTAATTATGGATATATAGAGCCGCATAGAGATACGCAACTTTCATTTAATGAAGAGAGAGATTATCTTTCACCGATACCAAGCAATGAACGAACCTTGACGGGTGGTGCTCTGACTCAAAATCCGGGTTGGGAAGACGGATTACATTTTTAGTGAATTGAATTCATAAAAAGAACACATGTTTAAGAAAAGAATTATGAAAAAGAATATAGTTAATGGTATCCTCTGTTTTCTGCTGGTACTATGTGCCATTGGATGTACAGACGACAAGGAGCAGAAGAAAGCGACATTGGTAGCTATCCGTCCGGCAATGGGAACAGCCGGTACGGAAGTTACACTGTATGGTGAAGGATTCAATCCTGTAGCGTCAGAGAATATAATACAAGTGTATGGTGAAACGGCGGAAGTGACGGAGGTGAATCCTAATGAATACATCAAGTTTATTGCACCGGAGAATCCGTTAGGTTCGTTCCCCGTAATGCTGACCATTAATGGAAAGACGTACACAGGTTCTAAGTTTACTTATCGTGACCTTAACAGTAAAATTAAGGTTTCCACTTTTTGCGGAGGTAGTGCCGGAACTGCGGTAGGCGATAAATTCTCTACGAAATTCATCATTCCGCATGGGCTGACATGGATTGAGAAAGGGAAGACTATGGCTGTTTCAGACCGTGGAAGTCATACCATATATAGCATTGATTCAAAAGGAAACAGCAGTTTCCTGATAGGTGGAACAAGTGGGAACAATCCTCTGAAAGATAAATTCCCTTGGAGAATGACTGTACATGATGGTATCTTGTACGTAGCTTGTAAGGGATCGGGAGAGGTATGTATCTATAATTTATCCCAAAATAAGATAGAATCATTTTTGAAAGTTGCTGCCAATGTGATGGATATGAAATTTGACAAAGCCGGTAATTTCTACATCCTTTGCCGTGAGAGCGGAATTTTCCGTGCAGAAGCCTCAATAACCCGAAACTTTGGGTGAACTTTCAGGAGGAAGAAGGATTGGCACAGATACATGCCATGGAATTTGATCCTGAAGGGAACTTGATTGTCAGCAGCAACGACAAAGGACAGTTCTTTATGGTGACTCCGAATAAGGAGATCACTTGCATTGCCGGTTCGGAGAAGGGCGACTCAGACGGTACGTCAGGCAATCCGAGAAGTGCCAAATTCTACCAACTGTATGGTTTTGTCATTGATTCGGAAGGTACTATCTATACGGTAGATGGAAATGATGCCAATATGGGTAGTAGCCAAAAGGTAAAGCGTATTACACGTGGTAAGAAAGGCTACGAAGACGGCACTGTTGTTACTTTGGTCGGTTCGACCGGTGGTGGAATTGTCGACGGTAGCGTGGATGAAGCTATCTTTGGTAATCCGTATGATATTATGCTGGATGAAGAGAATCGTGCTTTGTACGTAACTGACCGCACCAACTATGCCATCCGGAAAATTGAGTATTAAGTGTAAACAATCAAAAAGGATATATACATGAAAAATTACAGGAATGGTGCACTTTGGAGGAAGGTTTTTGTTTATCATATAATGATAATTTACCATCCGA
>CAKUYM010000356.1 GCA_934716785.1 uncultured Bacteroides sp.
CTGTAGACCAGTCGCAAATGTTTGAAACCACAGCCGGAGGAATGATGGCTGTCAACGGTCTGCACAAGCTGATGTACACTCCATCGCTCTCCAGCTCGTATGCGCAAGGCGGATTCCAGACGTTCATGATATGGATGGACATGATGGGAGAAGACTTGGTGTACACCCGTGCCAATGCCCAGTTCCAATCGGCGGCGAAGTGGACTTTGCACCGCAACGTATCGTCCAGCCATTTGGAATATCACTACAAACTGTTCTACAGATTCATATCCAACGCCAATATGATTATCCAAAATATAGACAATGCCACAGGCACGCAGAAGGAGCGCGATTACATCAAGGGGCAAGCACTGGCCTACCGGGCTTTTGCTTACTTCAACCTGGTGCAGTGCTGGGGAGGGCGTTACAAAGCGGGAGAAAGCAATGAGCAGTTGGGCGTTATCCTGCGCACCGACAACTCGATAGACAATCTGCCCCGTTCCAGTGTGGAGCAGGTATATACCCAGATCAATGAGGACTTGGACAACGCCATCGAATTGCTATCGCACGTGACGACCATCAAGAAAGTGAACAAATCTCATATCGACGTACACGTGGCGCGCGGCTTAAAGTCACGCGTACTGCTGACGCAGGGCAAGTGGCTGGAAGCTGCCGAGATGGCAAAGAAAGTAGTTGACGAGTCGGGCGCCAAGTTGCAGGACGACACCTACGTTACTACCAAGAACCGCATGAGCGACCAAGACAATACCGAATGGCTGTGGGGCAAGAAAGGTCAGGAAGACCAAGCGGGTACGTTAAAGGATTTCCACAGTTTCATGTCGAACAAGAATGTAAGTTACAACAAGAACACGCCACGTGCCATTTATAACTTGCTGTACAATAAGATTTCAGATACCGACATCCGCAAGACGCTGTGGTTTCCTCGCGCGCAAGATCCCAAGACAACTCCCAAGCCGATAGCTCCCTCCGGCGGTTATATCCGCAACTATATGGCAAACAAGTTCTTGCTGACCGATGAGAATGCCAAGTGTGGCGATGTGTCTTGGATGCGCCTGCCTGAGATGATGCTGATCGAAGCCGAAGGCTATGCCCGTGCCGGCGAAGATGACAAGGCTGCCGAGGCGCTCTATCCGTTGGCTCACCACCGCGACCCCGAATATCAGTTATCTACCAAGACCGGTGAAGAGTTGATAGAGGAAGTCATGTTCCAAAGACGCATCGAATTGTGGGGAGAAGGATTCCGCTTCCTCGACCTGAAACGCTTGAACATGCCGTTGGATAGAGGTCCCAAGCCGCGTACCGAATTGGGCTACAGAGATTCTCCATGGAATAGCAACACCGTCATGCCGACCAACGTGGACCCCGAAGCCTCCAATTATAATATGTACGACGGCCATCCGATGGGTGAAGAGAATCGTTACAGAGAAGCCGGCCACAAAGAGTGGCAGTGGGTATTCCCCAAAGACGAATGTGACGTAAACCCCGAATGTGAGCAAAACCCATTATAAAAACCATTATAACATTATAAAACCATTATATTATAAACCCCATTATAATGAAAAATATAATGAAAAGATTATCATTTGTGTGCCTGCTGCTTTTATTAGCAGCAGGCATCGCTGCACAACCGCAGCCTGAGAAATATGCCTACGATTTATCATACTTCCTGCCGGAGGGCAACTACACTTATGCAGAAAGTGTCCCGACACCTGAAAGTGTGCTCGGTTTCCAGCTCGGACAGCAACATGCCGACTGGGGACAAGTTGTGAAATACATGGAGACCTTGGCAGCCGCCAGCGACCGGGTATCCGTCAAGGAGATGGGGCGCACCTACCAGCACCGTCCGTTCTTGGAGGTTCTCTTCACCTCGGCAGAGAATCAGAAGAAGATAGACCAAATAAAAGAAGAACACCTCAAGCTGAGTGATGTCAGCCAGTCGGGTTCATTGTCATTGAAGGACATGCCGTTAGTGGTAAATCTCATTTACAGTATCCACGGCAACGAGCCTTCCGGAGTCAATGCCGCTCTGGCCGTTGCCTATTTCCTGACCGCCGCCGAAGGAGAAGAGATAAAGGCGTTGCTGGACAATACCGTTATAGTAATGACTCCCGGAGCCAATCCGGACGGTATCAACCGCTTTGCCTCCTGGGTGAACAGCTCACGGAGCCTGACAGATGTAAGCGACCTGAATTCGCGTGAGTTCTTAGAGCCTTGGCCGTCCAGCCGCACCAACCATTATTGGGCGGATTGCAACCGCGACTGGTTGATGGCGCAGCACCCCGAAGGTATCAACGGACTGAACACCTATTTCGACTGGCTGCCCAATGTCGTTGTAGACCAACACGAGCAAGGCTCTGCCCGCCCCTACTACTTCAGCCCCGGACACCCCAAACGCACACACCCGTTCACCCCTCAGCTCAATCAGGACCTCACCGCCGAGATTTCTTCCTACTGCGCAAAGGAGTTGGACAGAATCGGCACAGGATATTATTCGAAAGAGGGATATGATGACTATTACTATGGAAAAGGAGCAGCCTATGGCGACATTCACGGGTCGGTGTGCCTGCTGTACGAGCAAGGAACATCCCGCGGACATCTCCGCATGACCGTAAACGGTGTCCGTTCCTTCGCATGGACCATCCGCAACCAGGCTTTGGCCTCCTATGCCACTCTGATAGCCGGCTATAACATGAAGGATCGCCTGCTGACCTATCAGAAAGAATATTACGAAAAGACAAACGCCGATGCCAAGAAAGAGAGCGTCAAGGGGTATGTGTTCGACACACGCGGTTCCAAATCCTTGGCTTTCCATTTCCTTGAGAACATGGCACACCACCGGATCGACGTATATCATCTGGCAAAAGATTTCTCTGCCGACGGCAAGCAATTCAAGAAAGAGGACGCTTACATCATTCCCGTAGACCAGAAATACAGCGTGATGGTGAAGGCCGCGATGGAGAACAGTCTGGAGTATATCGACAGTACTTTTTATGACATTTCCACCTGGACTTTCCCCCACGCCTTCAATCTGAAGTACGTTCCGGTGAAGAGCACAGCCGGACTGACGGGCGACTTGGTGACGGAGAACGTCTTCCAGCCCGGAGAGGTCATCGGAGGCAAGAGCGACTACGGATATGTATTCGAGAACAAAGAATTCTATGCCCCCAAGGTGATTTATGAGTTGCAGAAGAAAGGGGTGTATATCAACGTCAGCGGCAGACCGTTCACGTTCCACTCCGGTGATGTAAAGAAGGAGATGGGATGCGGCACCGTGCAGGTCATGGCACAGAATCAGCCGATTTCTTCGGATGAGATTTACGCCATGTTGCTCCGTCTTTCCAAAGAAACAGGCGTAGATATTTATGCCGCCACCACCGGACTGATGGAAGATGTAGACCTGTCAAGCCCCTCATATATGCCTATCAAGCTGCCCAAAGTAGCCATATTGGTAGGACGCACGATGGGTATCCCCGACTCCGGAGAAATCTGGTATCTGTTGGACAAACGTTTCCAGATGCGCCCGGTATTGATGGAAGACAACGTACTGACCGGCAAAAAGCTACAGCCCTACAATGTCATTGTGATGGCGAACGGTGTTCCTGCTCTCAGCAAGACGAGCACCGACGCCCTGAAGGAATGGATCGCCAACGGCGGCACGTTGATTGCCACCGGCAAGGCTTATGATTGGGTAAACGAGAGCGGCATCTTGACCATAAAGACCAAGAGCACTGCCATCAAGGCAGATTCTACCGCTTATCTCGCTTATGAGGACAAGAAGACTGCCGATGCCGGCAACACCATCTCCGGTGTCATCCTGAACTGCCATCTGGACAAGACGCATCCGCTGGCATGGGGACTGGATCAGGACGAGATAGCTGTAATGAAAAAAGGAAACATCATCTTCAAGAAAGATGCCGATCCCTATATCTCACCCTTGCATTATACTTCCCAGCCTCTATTGTCGGGATTCCTCTCTGCAAAGAACGAGAAACTGCTGAAAGACACTCCGGCTGTTTTCGCCAAACATTACAAGTCCGGTTGCGTCATTGTCTTTGCAGACGACATGAACTTCCGCTCCTACTGGTTCGGGACAAGCAAACTATTTATAAACGCCGTATTCTTCAGCGAATGCATTAAATAAGAACACTATCATGACAGATTTCACTCCTTGGACACTTTTTGTCGATGTAGGCATCATCTCAGTGTTGCTATTGATAGGCAAGCTCATGAGAGTAAAGATAAAGCTGGTTCAAAAGCTATTCATCCCGCCCAGTCTCTTGGCTGGGTTCATGGGATTGGCTTTGGGTCCCCACGGGTTCGATGTAATCCCGCTCTCCACTCAAACCGGAGTCTATGCCGGGATACTGATAGCCTTCATCTTCGGTGCCTTGCCTCTCACTTCACAAAAGGCAAAAGGTGACGGAGCTGAAATCGGTAGCATGTGGGCGTATTCTCTGGCAGGAATGTTGCTGCAATGGGCGTTCGGCGGACTGCTCGGTCTGCTTGTCCTGAATCAGATA
>CAKUYM010000357.1 GCA_934716785.1 uncultured Bacteroides sp.
TTCCCTCAAATAAGCGGGCACAGGCCATAGATAAAGGCATGTAGCATATTGGGCTGCCCCGAAAGTGACGAAGAACCTATTTTTTTTCGTGTTTTACTCTCATACCCTCATAGTTCTTCTGCATCCGGTTATCCATCGGTGTTTCAGCTATGAGGGCAGAGCGCTTTTACACCCTGAGGGTAACTTTTACCCTCAGGGTATTTGGCTTCATGTCAGCGTTCTATTTGCCCCTTATCTATTGACTATTTGTACTTTATCCGTATTCCATCTATACCTTATGTGTATTCTATTGCATCTTATATGTTTTTGCTTAAGAGTTGTCAAGGGCTCACTAATGTGAACAAACTGGCTATCAGTCGTGGACAAAAATATCCACAGACGTGAACAACCTTGTTCACACCAGTGAGCCCCTGAAAAGCCTTAAGTATTAACAGAATAAACAGTAAGTATTGATGTATAGAGCAGTAAACATTGACTTGTAGGGTAGGGTATAATTAGCCGATGCATCTTCGTAATGGTGTAATTGTCTCCGCTATATCGCAAATTATGCCGCAAATACTATGAGGGTAAAAGTTACCCTCAGGTAGTAAAAGTGCTTTGCCCTCATAGCTGAAACACTGATGAATAAGGGGATACAGAAAATTTATGAGGGTATGAGAGCAAAATGCAATAAAGCTTATATTTGTGGGGAAGAGGAATAAAAATGCCGTGTCGATTGTTTATAATCATGAGCTTCCCTTTCGTTTTTTAATAAATTAGCTCGAAAGTGTAGTATTTATTGGATAAGAACGTTTATTTTTGCAGCATGTTACAGTTTGAGAATCAAAAGATAAAACAGATAGTCCGTAAGGCGCTTCCGGTGATGACACTGGTAGCCATGCTATATTCCTGTGCCAGTATAGGACGCCCGGATGGGGGACCTTATGACGAAACTCCTCCCCGGTTCATTGGCAGTACTCCCGCTGCCGGTGCATTGAATAATCAGAAAACCAAGGTTTCTCTCATGTTCGATGAGTTTATAAAGTTGGAGAAGGCAACGGAGAAAGTGGTCGTTTCCCCACCTCAGATACAGCAACCCGAAATCAAGGCTTCCGGCAAGAGGATACATGTGAATCTGCTCGATTCATTGAAGCCCAATACGACTTATACCATCGACTTTTCGGATGCCATAGTCGATAATAACGAAGGCAATCCGTTGGGTAACTTTGCCTTTACATTCTCCACGGGTGCGCAGATTGATACGATGGAAGTATCGGGAACTGTGCTCGACGCCTCCAACCTCGAACCAATCAAAGGCATCTTGGTGGGGCTGCATGCCAACTTGAACGATTCGGCTTTCACAAAGCTGCCTTTCGACCGCGTGGCACGCACAGACAGTCGCGGACGATTCTCCATCCGTGGCGTGGCACCCGGCAAATACCGCATCTACGGACTGATGGATGCCGACCAGAACTTCGCCTTCAGCCAGAAGAGCGAGGTGATTGCTTTTCATGACTCACTGATTATCCCCCGCATGGAAGAACGCATCCGCATGGATACGGCTTGGGTGGACTCGCTGACTTACGATACGATTGTGGAGAAGAAATATATGCATTATCTGCCGGACGATATCATTCTCCGTGCATTTAAGGAGCAGAACTATTCGCAATACCTTATCAAGTCCGAAAGGCTTGTGCCGCATAAGTTTACCTTTTATTTCGCAGGAAAGGCCGACACGTTGCCTGTGCTGAAAGGACTGAACTTCGATGAGAAGAATGCCTTTGTCATCGAGAAGAATCAGCGGAACGATACAATTCATTATTGGGTGAAAGACTCGCTGCTCTTCAAGCAGGATACTCTTGCCATGAGCCTGACTTATCTGTATACGGATACATTGAACCAGTTGGTGCCCCGCACGGATACGCTGAACTTGGTTTCGAAACAGAAGTACAAGAAAGACGAACCGGAAAAGGAGAAAGAGAAGAAGAAAAAGAAGAAGAAAGACGGGGAGGATGAGCCGGAACCGACGAAGTTCCTGTCGGTGAAGGTCAATGCCCCCTCATCAATGGACGTGTACGGATATATCTCCCTGAATTTTGACGAGCCGATAGAACGCTTTGACAGTACTGCCATCCATCTGCGGCAGAAGGTGGACACGCTGTGGAAAGACATACCATTCGAGTTTGAGCAGGACTCCGTGAATCAGAAGAAGTTTAATCTGTATTATGATTGGGAACCGACGCTGGAATATGAGTTCTCGGTAGACTCGACGGCATTCCACGGTATATACGGGTTGTTCACCGACAAGATAAAACAGGGAATCAAGGTACGCAGTCTGGAGGAATACGCCAAGATCACGTTTATCGTGACGGGAGCGGAGCCCGGTGCTTTTGTCGAACTGCTGGATGCGCAGGATAAAGTCGTGCGGCAGCGGAAAGTCGAAGATGGAGGATATGTAGACTTTTATTTCTTGAATCCCGGCAAGTACTCCGCCCGGCTGATAAACGACCGGAACGGAAACGGGGAATGGGATACGGGCAACTTTGAGAAAGGAATACAGCCCGAAGAGGTATATTATTATAATCAGATTTTAGAGCCGAAAGCCAACTGGGATTTGGAGCAGCGCTGGGACATTCATGCACTCCCGCTGGACAAGCAAAAACTGGACGAACTAAAAAAACAAAAACCGGATGAAGACAAAAAGAAAAAAGACCGCGAACGAAATAGCCAGAACCGTCGTCGTTAGTGTTCGACGCAATTTTATTATCGGATTAATGACCTTGATGGCGGGAATTTCCGCACTTCCCGCTAATGCCCAGTGCGAGGCGAAGAATGACGCGTTTCAATCCGGCGAGCACGTGATGTACGATTTGTACTTCAACTGGAAGTTTGTGTGGGTGAAGGCGGGGATTGCCAGTCTGACTACCAATGCGACTACCTACCAGTCGGAACCTGCCTACCGGCTCAATCTGCTCGCTTTGGGCAGCAAACGGGCTGACTTCTTTTTCAAGATGCGCGACACGTTGACTTGCGTGGTAGGTGAGAAGCTGGAGCCGCGCTATTTTCGCAAAGGTGCCGAGGAGGGAAAACGCTATACGGTGGATGAGGCTTGGTTTTCGTATAAAGACGGGCTCTGCTTTGTCAATCAGAAACGTACCTACCGCGATGGCGCATTCGATGAATCGGAAGCAAGCGACAGCCGTTGCATTTATGATATGCTGAGCATCCTGGCTCAGGCCCGTTCTTACGATCCTGCCGATTATCAGGTAGGGGAGAAGATCAAGTTCCCGATGGCTACGGGGCGGAAGGTGGAAGAGCAGACACTTATCTACCGTGGCAGGGAGAATGTGAAAGCCGAAAACGGCACCACTTATCGTTGCCTGATATTCTCTTTGGTTGAATACGACAAGAAGGGCAAAGAAAAAGAAGTCATCACTTTCTACATCACGGATGACGCGAACCATCTGCCTGTCCGTCTGGACTTATACCTGAACTTCGGTTCGGCAAAAGCATTCTTGAATGACGTCCGTGGGAATCGCCATCCGCTGACTTCCATTGTGAAAAAAGGTAAGTAAAGAAAATAACCAAGTGCGGATTTTCTGGGCTTATCCTTATTCTTCGACTTTTTCGACTTCAAAAGGAACTTTCTGCTCTTTCCTGAACACGCTGGATTCAAAGGTAGCAACCAAGTCTCCGTGCTGATTGGTGATGTCTACCTGATAGCAGCCTGTGCTCCTGCCGATGTAGCGTTCGCGTGCTTCGGCATAAAGAGTGTCACCCGGCCCGCTTGCGCGCAAGAAAGTAATGGTGGATGACAGCGAGAAAGCAAGTGTGCCGTGCGAGTTGGCGGCAGCGGCAAGCGCGAGGTCTGCCAAGGTGAAGATGGCTCCGCCCTGCGTGCGTGCTCCTGCATTGAGGTGTTCGGGCTTTATTTCCAGTTTGGCTTTACTGTATCCTTTGCGTACTTCCAGCAGTACGATTCCTGCATTCTCGGCAAAAAGGTCGTTTTTGAAGAATTCTTGTGGGGTCATGATTGTTGCTTTTGACGTTTTACTTTGCAAATATAAGGAATAATCTTTATGTTTCGGCAGAGATACTTCTATTAAGTTACCGTAAGTAAGTGCTTCTCAATGACGTATAAAAGGCATGTGAAAGATGCATAGAATGGACATAAAAATAGTGATAGTGAAGAACGGGAGGTATTCTTATGCGTTACCCTCTCTGCCCTTCACTATCTTGTGTTGATAACCTTCAGACTTTGGTTTGTCTGGAGTTCCTGGAAATAGTTATCTTCGTTGCCGGCGAACTCCTGATATAACAGCAAACAAGAGCAATAATCCCGGCAATATGCCAAAACAAATAGCCTTGACATAAACCATATCGTCACGAGTCAATGTAGATTTCATATCGGTCGGAGACGGACGCCGGATGTCAATCGGAGCCTCTCCATAAGAGAACCAGTTGAATCCGCCTGTGATTAAAGTATAGTTCAGCACATTGTAAATGCGTCTTCTTCCCGATAACTCACCATTGCTGATG
>CAKUYM010000358.1 GCA_934716785.1 uncultured Bacteroides sp.
CAATTGGTACATGAGTATGGCCTTTCGAGCAATCTGTTCCGTTTGAAGGTTACGGCTGCTTCTCGTCTGCAGAACAAAACTATCATAGATTTGGACATTCGTCGGAAATATGGGTTGAATATCCTTGAAGTGCGCCGTGGAGATGCGTCACAGCATCGTTTCCTAAAAACCATTACCCAAAAATTTGCTGCACCGGATACGGTATTGCAGGCAGAAGATATTCTTTATGTAACGGGAGACTTTGAAAGGATGCAACAGTTTGCAGAAGATTATTTGTTGGAGATATTGGATGACCATGCAACGGAGGAAACGACAAACTCAGGAAAATCTCTTGACTTCTATGATATCGGGATTGCCGAAATCGTGCTGATGCCTGCTTCCAATTTGATAAATCAGACAATCAAAGAAGCCGGATTCCGTGATTTGTACAATGTAAATGTATTAGGAATCCGCCGTAAAAAAGATTATTTATTGCAGGATTTGGGCAATGAACGTATCCATAGCGGTGATGTGCTTTTGGTGCAGGGCACTTGGAACAATATAGCGCGTCTCAGCAAAGAAGATTCCGATTGGGTGGTCTTAGGACAACCTTTGGCGGAAGCGGCCAAAGTCACGCTGGACTATAAGGCACCGGTAGCTGCCGCTATCATGGTGCTGATGGTGGCGATGATGGTATTCGACTTTATACCTGTTGCTCCGGTCACAGCCGTTATGATAGCGGGCATATTGATGGTGCTTACCGGATGTTTCCGCAATGTGGAAGCTGCTTATAAAACGATTAACTGGGAAAGTATCGTGTTGATTGCCGCCATGCTCCCAATGTCTTTGGCCTTGGAAAAGACCGGAGCTTCGGAATATATATCCAATACATTGGTCGACGGATTGGGTACTTATGGTCCTTTGGCACTGTTGGCTGGTATCTATTTTACCACTTCATTGATGACCATGTTTATCAGCAATACGGCTACGGCAGTACTGCTTGCACCGATAGCATTGCAAAGTGCCATACAAATCGGGGTTAGCCCTACTCCTTTCCTGTTTGCCGTGACAGTGGGAGCGAGTATGTGTTTTGCATCTCCGTTCTCTACGCCGCCTAATGCGTTGGTGATGCCTGCCGGACAATATACTTTTATGGATTATATAAAAGTGGGGTTACCCTTGCAGGTTATCATGGGCATTGTGATGACCTTTGTATTGCCTTTAATCTTCCCCTTTTGATTGAATAATTTTTTATATATGCGCAAATACGATTATCTTTGCAGCCCAATTAACAGAAAATTAAAGGTATATGCATTTTCGCATGAATAAAACGAACTTAAAAGTTGTATTATGAAACAGAATATAACGAAAGTAGCGGTCTTTTCATTATTGGCAACCTCTG
Source organism: uncultured Bacteroides sp. (assembly GCA_934716785.1). Taxonomy (GTDB): domain Bacteria; phylum Bacteroidota; class Bacteroidia; order Bacteroidales; family Bacteroidaceae; genus Bacteroides. The sequence goes on from CAKUYM010000358.1 coordinate 1,382, forward strand.
CCGGTTTTATCAGCTGTATGGATAATGAGAAAGATCTATTTAATGCAGAACAGTTGAGGCAGATCTATGAAGAGACTTTTCCTGTCAAAAACGTCGATCCGGATGGAGACTGGACTATGTCCCGAAGCGTAACGGCGCATGTGGCGGTGGACGGTGATTTGGGGACAGATTATCTGATACGGATATTTGATGCGAATCCATTGATTTCGGAAAGCTCAGCCAATCTATTGGCGGAAGGCACCGTGAATCAGAACTCCTCTTTGGATGTCACGATAGATTGTCCTATTGCATTTGACCGAGTATTTGTTGCACGTGTAGATAAGAACGGACATTATCTTGTGCAACCGGCAGATATTCAAAATGGAGAAGCAAATGCCTATTTCGGAGACTGGGATCAGGATACGCCTGCTACACGTTCCTCCTCACGGGCAGCAGCGGAGATACCGACCATGGATGCTCCTTATACGGCTGAGTTTATCAAAGATAAAAAATCAATAGCAACTATTATTCAGGCAGGCTGGGACTTGGGTGCAGGCTCAGGCTGGGGCGGCAACTATAGCCAATATCCCGTTTTCGGAGAAAAAGAGCGTTGGTTTAAGATTGAAGAGGGAAAGACTTTCTCATCCAGGTTCAGCACCAGCGGAACCGGTGGCGGCGCTCAGTTTGTGAGAGTCATCATACCTCAGGGAAGCACATGGACCATCAACGAGGGAGCTCAATTTAACGGCATTACGGAATTTATAGTCGAGGACGGCGGAAAAATCGAAATTACAGAAAAAGGAAGTCTGATATTGACAGGTTCTTCCTACATCACGGTGATGCAGGGAGGAAGTATCACAGGCAAAGGCAGCATCAGAATGACCAACGGATCCGGTCACTGCAAGAATTATAATAAAGGTACCATCGAATGTGCTTTATTGGATTTCAATGGTGGGAGTGATGGCGGATTCTATAATTACGGAATGCTCCGGCTGGATAACTATGAAGCTTCTACCAATGGCATGTTGTTGGTAAATCATGGCACTATCGAAGCGGGCAATATCAATGGTAACAACAATACCGAAATTAAAAACGGATGTCATATGAATATAGCGGGAAAGTTCCAGTTTGGCAAGCTCGTAATGGGAGAGACTTCCGAAGCCATTTGCAAAGAATTGACTAACAACGGAAATGACAATGATATTGTAATGGGAAAGCAATCTATGCTGACTTGTACAGGTACGGCAAGTCTGTATAGGAAGATAACCGGGCCGACAAAAGGAACGGCTTTATTGCGAATCCATACAATAGCCAATACGTCCGGTCTGGCTTATTCTTCTTCTAAAGTAGCCAATAATATTATTTGTGAGATAACGGATCAAACCTCTAAGGGCAGATACCAGTGGGAGTGGAGTCCTTTCGACTGGTTGGTGCATAAAGGTTTGCAGAATTCCGCAACTTACTGTAATCCGGGGAAGGCGGATTTCATGCTTCCTGCCGACGGTGATTGTATAAAGGAAGGCTATAATTCAGATAAAGCCCCGGATAATGTAGATATTCAGTATGCGGTTTATTCTTATGCTTTTGAAGATAATTATCCCAGAGTCGGCGACTATGATTTCAACGATATTGTATTGAATGTCGCTTTGCCGGCTGCCGGTAAGGACGTGACGGAATTGAAATATACCATCAATCTTCGTGCGGTCGGTGCCGTTAAGCAGTTGGGTGCCGGATTAAGAATATTGGGAATAGATAAAAGCAATGTGGAATCTGTCGATTTTGGGGCAGGGGCTGACCGACGCACCGGTTCTCTGAATTCCGGTATATTTGAAAACGCGTCTTACGAGACAAATGGCAGCGAACTGGTGATTCCGTTGTTTGGCGATGCGCACCATATCTATGGATATACCGGCAAACAACGTCCTATGATAAATACAGGAAATTCAACGATTCCCCTTACGGATATATATGCCCTTGAGGTGACGGTCAAGTTAAAGAACGCCATCCCTATTCCGAGTGCGACCCATGCATTGGACTTCTTTATAGCCTATCAAAGTGCTATCGGGAACAAGAGGACAGAGGTGCATTTGCCCCGTTTCAATTCGGCAACGGTGAATGGTCAGTTGGCAGACGATAATGTGCTTGAGGTAATCAAGGCTGTAAATAATACATGGGCCATTTGTATTCCTGACCGTTTTGCCTATCCGACAGAAGGAACAGTGATAACGGAGGCGTATGCCAAATTTGCGGACTGGGCGCATGACCAAAGTACGAATACCGGTTGGTATCATGCGGCTTCGAGCAGTGATAAAATATTGAAGTATTAGAAATAGATTAGATAAAAAATATAGAACTTATGAAAACAATGAATTATTCCCTTATTCGCATTCTCTTTGCACTTGTGATAGGTTTGGTCTTGGTGATTTGGCCGGATGCGGCAGCCAATTATATTGTCATTACATTGGGAGTCGCTTTTTTGATTCCCGGTGTCATCAGCCTTTTCGGCTATTTCGGGCAGAAGAAAGCAGAAAATGAAGGTACTCCCCGTTTTCCGATCGAAGGAATCGGTAGTTTCTTGTTCGGCCTTTGGCTGATTGTGATGCCGGAGTTTTTTGCAGATCTCCTGATGTTCTTATTAGGGTTTATTCTAATAATGGGAGGGGTGCAGCAGATTGCTTCTCTGTCGACCGCCCGTCGGTGGATGCCTGTTCCGGGAGCCTTCTATCTGATTCCTTCCCTGATTCTTATTGCCGGTATCGTTGCTTTGTTCAATCCGACAGGTGTGCGCAATACTGCATTTATCATTATCGGTATCAGTAGCTTGGTTTATTCACTCTCAGAACTGATCAATTGGTTCAAGTTTACGCGTCGTCGTCCAAAGCCCCAGAATGTTCATGATGATGACGATGATGATATTGAGGATGCACAGATTCTCGAATAAAAAAGAAGAGGACTGCCTCACGGCACCCCTCCACTGCAAACTTAAAACAACCAACAAAAGAAATAGATAACTCCTATTCCATGCCCGATGAGAACTTTTTATCGGGCATTTCCATGTTATTTTAGAGATATTATCTTACAAATAACAGTTCCCTGTATTTAGGAAGCGTCCACATCTGGTTGTCGACGATGAGTTCCAGCTTGTCGATATGATAGC
>CAKUYM010000359.1 GCA_934716785.1 uncultured Bacteroides sp.
GTTGCGGAAGATTACCTGATTGGCTTCCAGCACGAACTGTTTGTTCTTAAGCGCCTGCACGGCTTGTTGATAAGCTGCCATATCCTGCACCTCTTCTTCGGCACGGAGTTTGGCTCTTTCTGCATCTCTTTGGGCTTTTCTCTCTGCGCGGCGGGCGGCAGCATTACTTTCCTGTGCATACATCATCGTACTTGCACTTACCAATACTAATGCTAATAATGCAATAAACTTTTTCATAACTTTTTTTTGTTTAGGTTTAATATGTTGTCCGTTTATTGCAAAAACAAAGTGTATGCCAGATTGTTCACGAACGTCGTGCAATTTTATATCCGATGGCTGCCACGGTGATACTCATCAAGGGACTGATAATATTGAAGAAACAATAAGGGAGATACACAAGTGTGGGTACACTCAAAATGGTGGCTTGCGTCATTCCGCAACTGTTCCACGGAATCAATACGGATGTAACGGTTACTGCATCTTCCGTGGTGCGGCTTAGTAAGCAACTTTCATATCCTTTCTTGGCATAAATATCGCGAAACATATTTCCTGTCAGAATAATGCTGATATATTGGTCGGCAGTGGTCAGATTAAGAAACAGACCGGAACAAACTGTTGCACTGACCACGCTGACTGTTTTCTTCATGAAGCGCACAAAGATGGAAGTGATGCTTCCCACCATTCCGCTTGCTGTCATTGCTCCGCCGAAACACATGGCGCATAGTATCAGCCAAATCGTATTCATCATTCCTGACATGCCACGTGTGGCTATTAAATCTGTCAGAACGGCATTGTCCGTATGCAAATTTGTCTCTCCGTAGATAGTTATTATCAATCCTTTGAACAGTGACTCGAATTCGGAAGCGGCATTTCCTGAGATTTCTTCCAATAAATCCGGTTGAATGAGCAAGGCGAAAACCGCGGCCAGCAGGGTGGACAGGAACAGTGTAACGATGGACGGTACTTTCTTCGCTATCAATATCCCGGTTGCTACGGGAACTGTCAACAGCCACGGGGTAATATGAAACTTCTCATTCAGTGCCGTTGCCACTTCTGCGATGTGTTGTGTATTGTTGGCATCATGAGAGAATCCCGCTACGGTGAAGATAATTAGTGTGATGACAAGAGATGGAACCGTAGTAATCATCATGTAGCGGATGTGGCGAAACAGGGGAGTGTCTGTGATGGAAGAAGCCAGGATGGTGGTTTCAGATAAAGGAGAGATTTTATCTCCGAAGTAGGCTCCCGAAATAATGGCTCCGGCAATCCAGCCGTCTTCAAAACCTTGTGCCTTTCCGATACCCATCAGGGCGATACCGATGGTAGCGATGGTTGTCCATGAACTTCCGGTCATGACGGAAACCAATGCGCAGATGATGCAGGTGGATGTCAGGAAGAAACTGGGATGGATAATTTGCATCCCGTAGTAGATTAGCGTCGGCACTACTCCGCTGATCATCCATATCCCGCTCAACGCACCGATTATCAATAAAATGATAATGGCTGTCGCCACTCCGGCAATATTGTTGGTTATGGCAAGCTCGTAATCTTTCCAGGGAATTTTATAAAACACCATACCGATAAGGATGCAGATAGCTGTAGTGGTGAGCAGTGACACTTGGCTTCCGCCGCTTAGGGCATCACTGCCGAATGTGCGGATAGTGGCAAACAATAATAACACCAGCACTATGATCGGTATCAATGATACAAGAGGAGAGGGGGCTTTCTTCATGTTGATTCTTATAACCTTTTTATTTGTTTCCCGGCTACTGTTTTGTTTATAGCCGCGCAAAGATACAACAAAAAAGAATGCAATCTTTTGCTTCAAAACGTCAGGCAATAAAAATTATCATAAGTTTGTATTTGATTGGAATATGTATAAGATCGGCTTAATGGGCAGAAGTCTTTTATTGTATGCTTTGGTCATAAGACGATTTCTACATTCCTTCTCATAACTTTCCCACTCAGGTTTGCTCTTTTCAAAACTAACAAGGAATCTCTTATCTGATTCTGTCATTAGTTGATTGACTTCAGAAATCAGTTTGGATCTGGTTTCTTCAAACTTCTTGTATGTGAAAGGAATATCTGTCATGCCATCAATTTGGTTGGACATAGCTTCACGTTGGCCAATAAGTCTTGGGGAAAACGATTCATGAATAGGTCTGTCACTACCAAGTAGGCAGAATATCAAACCTTCTCTACAATCTGCCATTGTCACATCCATATATTTGACATCAAACAGATCGCGCGGATGTTGGCGAGAAAGAGCCGCTGCAATCTTTCCTCCATAAAGCTGAGTCAGAGGTACTATATTGGCTTCACAATAGAGATTGAACTCTTCTTGGGCTTTGTTACTCAGTGGTACAACTACAGGTTTTCCACCTACAAGACCTCTCTTTGTTTGGTTCACCTCTACCTTAACTTGTTTGCCGCGGTATTCACAGAGCAATTTGCATGTGTTATAGTTTGGCACTATGTGCATACCTTTGAAAGCCTTCTTCGCTTTTTCGCTTATGGATTTCAAATGCAGATTGATGTCTTCAAGGCTTTGATTTCTGTCTGCAAGTGGAATGTAAGTTAGATCAATGTCAACCGAATAACGAGGTAGGTCTTGATGTCGTTATTATTCATATTCTGCAAGCTCTTTGGGTATAGTCATATTGTATTTGGCAATGTATTTTCCTGTAGGCACAACCATATATCGGGAGGTTCCTAAAGTTACGGAGTCAAGTTTCAAAGCCTTGAACCATGGATGGGACGCTTTCTCTGCCATATAGACGAATAGTCTTTTTACTTTTAGGGAAGCACATGATTCAAGTAAGGACTGTATCAGTTTAGGGCGAAGCGTTGTCAGGCTCTCCATTATATAATATAAGTCTAATAGAGAAGATGCTGCGTCTGGTAAGTTCAGACACTCCAAGAATGCTCTTTCTGGGGAGGATATGAGAAGGCTCTCTTCATCTACAGTCATTGACTCCACACCCTCATTGTTATTTCCGAGAAAAGAGGTGATCATATATTTGACTGTCATATCCCATTCTCTTTGAACTATCCATAATGGAAGTCTGTTCGCCTTGTCAGTAAACAGGTATGCTTTGGGTTTGCCTATGGAGAGGTAATGAGAGTAACCGCGAAGTTCTAAGGCTGTATATGCGCCGACAACACAGTGTTTGCCCAGTTGCGTATTATATGCTGCTATGGAATGCAATAATGTCGGTGTGGTACCTTGTAAAGCATAGACTCCTTTGGATATCCGACTAAACCAGCCACGCTTCATGTAAGCGTACTGTTCTTTGGAGTCAAGGCCTTGCCTTGAAAGCCATTCTCCAAACAGCAATGAACTATGTGGCTTAGTCTCTAATATTTGCTGTATTTTTGTTGCCATATTCGCTTTTATTGTGAATTTTACGATAAATTCTATGTAAAAGTAAACCATTTACCTCGAATCACCTAATGTTTCAACTCTAAATCATATAAAATGCGTAAAATTTCTCTTTGAATTCGTATATTCTGCGAATGTAACGATACAAAACTGACAAAAATACAAATTGCCTACCTTGCTTATGAATGTGTAACCACTTCACATTTTTTGTTCCGTTTAGATTTCGGAGTATAGCTTATAAGTATTGAATATCGGTATTTTTATAAATTGTAATTTCTTGATATTATGAGTTTTCGATAAAGAAAGTGGTGGAAACTGTGTTGCCTTCTTCGTCTACTGCCGTCAGGGAGTGTCTGCCGGGAGCAGGCTGTAGGGAAATTTTGTGGAAATCCTGTGTCTGCGCCTGATAGGTGTCATTGAGATGCCAGAAGATAGTTGCATTGGGATTGCTGTGTGCCAGTTCCACTGTGATAAACCCTTTGCTGCCGTCCAGTTGCTTGGGCAGTTTGATGTGGGCGTTCATCGGAGGGTAGATGAACTGCATGGGTTGAAAAGAATCTTCTCCACAGCCGGCTTTGAAAGGTGGCAGCGGTTTATATTCCGGATGGTGCTGTTTATAGTACCATTCCCATACGGGAGGCAGGGCAAACCATGACTTCCGGATGGTAGGTTCCGTATTTGCGCAGTTCTCATAGATGCGATAGCTTTCGTCGGCGGATAGTGTGACAAGATGATGGTAAGGACAAGCCTCTGTACGCAATCCGGCGGGAAGAATCAGTACGGTGTCGGTTTCTTCACAGAAACGCCCTTTCAGATGGCCGGACCGACGGCATATTTCTGCATCGACGAAAATGCCGTCAGGACGTTCGAACCAAGGCGAAGACGGGAGATAATTGAATATATCGAACAATACGGGACCGGCTGTTTGCGCACCGACTAATCCGGGCTTTCCCTCTCCGGTTGCATTTCCCACCCATACACCTACTGCATAGCGGGGAGTCACGCCGACAGCCCAAGCGTCCCGGAATCCATAGCTGGTTCCGGTCTTCCACGCGATAGTCTGCATGGATGGGATTGATTTCCAGTCAATCTCTTCAGGACGGTTGACTTCCGTCAAGGCGGAAAGGGTAAGCC
>CAKUYM010000360.1 GCA_934716785.1 uncultured Bacteroides sp.
AAAAAGAGGCTCAGACAGATTAAAAACTACATGCAGTCAGAACTTTTGATTTATAGGTTTCACCGCTTTCACCTTACAGCTTACACACTGTATATAAGACGATTATGGGTGAAGGCACAAGCCAAAATAAGGTGAACCCCTTCGTTTTCGCTTTCACCTATGGAATTTGCCCGGATCGACAGTCGTGTATATAGTCCCATCGTGTCGGACATATAGATTTAATATGATAGGGATATAGTTCCAATACATTGGATATATAAATGTGACAACTCAAGTATTAACAGATGAGATTCAATGTATTAACACTTGAGCTGTAAGCTATTAATAGTTGACAGTTCACCTATTAATACCTGACAACGGATTTGCTATAAGCATATTTTCATTAGCTATAATGATATCCGGATTAGCTATAATGATATTCATTTTAGCTCAAGGGATATTTTGAAAAGGCAAGGTGAAACCGATAATGCCCGGTTTCACCCGATTCCCCCCCCTCGCCTTCACCCGCTATTGCCTTATTCATCGACGTTTCAAGAGTCAGGTGAAACCGGTGAAGGGCAATTATCTTATTGTAGCATTTGTAATGCTAAGAAAGAGAGTAGACTTATATTGAATACTGATTCACATTCTTAGTTAATAAACCTCTTCCTATTTAATAAAGAACAACTTCCTCAAAATATTAGCCATATCCGTATTATCTCTCCTGCCCGAATAAAGAGCCGCCTGCTTACCTATCGCATACAATGGCACAGGCGCTCCCGTATGAGATTTAGTTGTCCAGCCTAATGACGCCTTCTTATCCAACAAGGCAATAGCAGCCACTGCTAAAGGCTCATCTTTCGCATAAAGGCTGACCACATCTTTTGATTTCTTCTTCAAGAAAGACTCTTCATAACAAATCAATAACTCCAGTTCTTCACGCGGAGTAATCTTAATCTGCTCCCAAAAGCCCAGATTCTTTTTTAAAAACATTTTCATGTCTTCCCATGAAGGAATCACCGTTCTGCTCTTCATTTCACGCATAGCGATAGTCAACGCTTCTTGAGAACACCTTTGGTATTGCAACAAGTCAATATTCAAGTTCATATCAGAATTTCCCAATCCAAGACCGCCAGTCTCGTGATCGGCAGTTACCAATATCAAAGTTTCATTGGGATGTTTCTTATAAAAATCGTAAGCCAAACGCACGCATTGGTCAAAATCAATAGTTTCTTTCACAACTGTAGCACCATCTTGAGCGTGAGCAGCCCAGTCTATTTTTCCGCCTTCTACCATCATAAAGAAGCCTTTCTTCGCTGTTTCCTGAAAATTAGTGAGACAGGCTTTTGTCAAGTCCTGCAACCCCAGATCCTTATCGGAACGGTCGATTGCAAATTTCAAACTTTTGCCCACAGTATCTGTTGAAAACAAAAGAATCTTATCTTTCGCAGTAGCATGACTGTAAGCATCCATTCCACGATACATAGTATATCCTTTCTGTTTAAACAAATCATAAAGACAAGGAGACAAAGGGTTGCGTTTGCTACGAGGTTCGAGTAGCCCCACTCCACCAAAGAAATTAAAACCAGAATTAGCGGCATCCACTCCTATTTCGTAATACATAGAACGGTCGGGCTGCGAAGCATAAAACCCACCGGGAGTAGCATGATCAATAGAAGCAGAAGTGATTATTCCAATTTTATATCCCTTATCTTTCAGCTGACGTGCCAAGGATTTTAAGCCGTGCTCCTTTCTTGCATCCATTCCTATTACATAGTTTGTTGTCTTTTCTCCTGTTGCTATAGCTGTAGCGGCAGCAGACGAGCAAGTTATCAGATGGGAAGCCGACCGAGTACATACCTGAGTCAATACAGGAAAAGTTGGAAACAACAGCGAACGTTCACCTGTGTCTGTTCCTACTTTCTCCGCATAAATTTGTGTTGCTTCCACATGGTTGAATCCCATGCCGTCACCTATAAACAAAAAGATGTATTTGGGAACTTGCGCTCCGTTTACAATGACGCAGCACAATAATAATAGCCCGAACAGGTATAATCTTATAAATTTCTTCATTTCATTTTCCATTTTATTCGCAGCTTCAAGCATGCGATACTTGATAAATCATAAGTTTATTCATAAATATAAATGATGTTGGGCACTCCACGCTCTCCATCATGATCGAAACATTTATTATCACAAGGATAATTAACAACACCATTATCCGGTGCTCCCGACAGCCACAATGTTGTGGAACCACCACCGTCCAGATTCAGCGCATCCTTACCGCCCAATATCCGAAGCAAATGTGCCAATTCGGGAATATTGATCCCCTCGGCACGTCCCGAAAAACGTCCGTTCACCGTGACAAGTAATATCTTTCCATCTTTTGTCATGCAAACGGCACTACGAGGATGCTTGCTCTGAATAAAGTCCTTTCCACACGAACTCCAGTCGCATACCCGACCGCCCTTTAACAATAGCGGGCCGGATGCCAATACTGTACCCAACTTTCTCTTATATTTCTTTTCAATCTGTCTGTTCCAAGGAATCAACTTCATCTTTCCCTTCCGTTCATAAACGGCTCCCGTAACACGCAATTTAAATTCATTTATCGTTGTCGTATCAATCACTTGCTTGTCTGTCTTCAGAAAACAGACAGAATTTCCATGCTTCATATCAAAGTAAGAACCATTGATCGCCGCAAGTGCATGGTGTTCGGAAGCTATCCGACTTGTCTTCTTCATGCCATCCGATATGGCAATCCCCACTTTCACCCCTTTGCCGGGGGCAATCTCTATCAAATTGATAACTTGAGGGCATTGATAGAGCTGAGGTATAGACGCACTCTTACAGACAATTCCCTTTTGAGAATGTGTTATCTCCCATTGTGCAGAAACGATTGCCAAAGAATCTGATGCAGTTTGCCCATTCAATGCTCCGAGGGAACAGAAGAATAAGACAAGAATAATGAAGTATTTTCTCATTGTAAACAGACAGATAAAAATGTGTTAAGTTAATAAATCAATTAAGTTATTTATTCAGTAAGGTTATTTCCTTGCAACATACGAGTTTGTTTATCTTTCTCGTATCTGGGGATTTTCTTAATATCAGCAGGGATCGTACCACTCAAATGGTTGTCATTCACCCAAAAATATCCAGCAGTACCACCCTTATTACCGATTGACACACCATAACCATACGGTATAGTTCCACTGAGTTGGTTGGAATACACCATAAACTCTCTTAAATTCTTCCATGTGGTAGGATTATTATTGGCATCCAATGGAATAGAAGGAAGTGAGCCACTGAATTGATTACAATATAATTTCACGACTTCCAGTCCAGGAAGATTAATAAGCATTCCAATACCACCGGTCAAATTATTTTTAAATTCATCAGGAGTCGTGTTCGGAGTATTGGCAAAAGCAACCTCTGTCAGCAAACGACAATTAGAAATAGACTCAGGTATTTCTCCACTTAATGAACACTCTCTTACCCAGAGAACTGTTAAATTGGTCAATAAGCCGATTTCTTTTGGAATAAAACTAATATGTTGACGCAAGAATTTTAACGTCTTTAGTTCCGACAAATAGCACAAGGGGGTCATATCGCCATTAATATTATTAGCAGTAGTAAAAATAATACTCGTAACCCTGCCATTTTGAACAGTTATTCCCGGCCAATTCTTTGCATCAGTTTTCAACTCAGCATCAAAGTTCCATTTCTTTATCCAGTTTGCGCCATTTGCTTTTTCATAGAACATCCGCAAATAATCAATATCCTCCAATGGCTTTTGATCTTGAGCTATAGTCAGCACATCCGTCACTCCATTGTCTCCGATCAAAGACAGTTCAACCGTTCGTCCTTCCTCCGTATCCAAATAAGGATCTATTCTAAGTTTCAATTCCAAATCATTGACAATTCCCGGAGTAACGGCTGCAGCGTCGGTTACATGTACCCAATCACAATTCGGATCAGATAGTTTGTAGGTATAGCCAACCATTGTAGAAAAAGGAATTATCTCTTCTGCGCTACCTTTCGCACCCACTTTCAGTACACGTTTTTTCAAAGCAATCCCCATTCCCTCCTGTACAACTTTCAACTTTGTTTCGGCACCTTCGACAATCCAACCTGCGATTTCCGCTTCACGAGGAGCTACATCCGTATTTTTAGATACTGATATTTTAAAACTACCCGTACCCATCCCATTAGATGAAAGCAAGTTAATCCAAGTAGCAGAGGTTTTCACCCGCCAAGGCAGATTGGATTCAATATTCACCGTATATTCCTTTTCTTCCAACGGAAGATTCAGAGTTTCGTCTATGAACTTCAACGCCGGTTCGGGCATTGTACGTCCCGTATCATCCGTAAAGTCCTGACAACTTGCCATGCCAAACAACAGAAAAAGGACACAGATGGCGTCCATAAAGTCTTGCCAGCAACTGTATGCTTTTTTATCTCGTATCATAATGATTTAACTATTAAAATTCTATTAATTAATTATCTGTCACGACC
>CAKUYM010000361.1 GCA_934716785.1 uncultured Bacteroides sp.
ATCTAATATAACCTCATTTCCTTTAGGCATCACCACCGGCAATAGGGCAACTTGCGTCCTTATATCCGTTTTTTCGTAGGAGTAATAATAATATGCTATCCCTATAAACATAAGAATTGCAGCAGCTGTCGAAAATGACCATTTCAGATAATACATTGAACGATGCTTATTCTTTCTTATATTTCTTTCAATGCAATACCATAGTTCATCTTCCATCCCAACAGGTACTGTAGTTTCCCGCTTTTTCAGATAATTCAGCAACAAACTGCCTACAAGATTAATATAGGTGTTTCTTTTATTCATATTTTTAATTTGTTATTAGTATGACTGGAAAAGTAAAATTTACTCCTCACTTTTTTCGAGAAAAAATAAATTTTATCTTATTTTTCTAATAAAGAGGACAATTTGGATAAGGCACGAGCTATCAGATTCATTGCCGAATGAGAGGTTATATTTAAGGCTTCCGCTATTTCCGCCCAAGAGAAATCTTTTATAAAACGTAGATAAAGAGCATTCTTCTGATTGGAGGGCAAAAGAGAAAAAGCCTTGCGCAAGCGCTTACTCATTAATAAGTCTTCATCCCCTTTGATAAACAAATTTTCCAACTCCACATCCTCAACCAATAAATCAAAATCTATTTCTCCAATAGCAAGTTCAATCATAGCAGAATATTTTTTATCATAAATACAATTCCGCAATATCCTAAACAAATACGCCTTTACATATCGGGGAGAAGAAGATTTATTGTTATAGATTTTCACAAAAAGATCTTGAATACAGTCCTTTACCAATTCCTCATTGGAACAAAAAGACTTTCCATAATTAAAGAGCGATGAAAAATAACGCCGATATAAAACTTCAAGAGCTATCTTATCACCATTAGATAAGCATCTCCATAAAGTAAGATCAGTCATATTATAATATTCATACCTGTGCATTCTATACCCGTTTAGCGGAATTAACTTAAGCTAAAAAAATCATTATATGTACAACTTATACACAAAAATCGTCAAAATACTTGAGATATGCAAGAAACTTGCCATGGAAATGGATGGTGGGGAAGAGTTGTTTTGTAGGCCCAAAGCCAATAAAAGTGTGTAATGCAACAAAAGCCATTGCAAGATGGGGGTAGATGAGATAAATAAATAAACCACTTTGAATTTTATTTGAAGTGGTTTATTTATTCTTTACTTTCAGATAAGATTCTATCTTATTCAGCTTTCAAAGTGAAACGCTTGAAGTCAACAACCTTCAATTCAGGATCAGCAGCAGCCAGCACTTCTCTCACTGTCTTCTTACCGTCCATGATATCTTCCTGGTTCAGCAAGCAAACCTCTTTCAAGAATTTGCCCAGACGACCTTTAGCGATGTTCTGAATCATCTGTTCGGGCAGGTGTGCAGCCTTCTCAGCAGAAACAGTAGCAATGATTTCTTTTGCTTTAGCTACATCCTCAGCAGTAATCCAGCCTTTAGCCATGTTGCTTTCCATGTGCTCTTCGCTGTCTACATGAGCCGGGTTGATGTTAGCTTTCTTCAAAGCAGCCTCAACAGCTTTCTGTACCTGTTCAGCTTTTGTCTTCTCGATGGCAACTTCGATTTCTTTCTGCTTGATTTCTTCAGAAACACCATCTTCATCAATTGCGATCGGGTTCATGGCAGCAACCTGCATAGCTACTTGCTTAGCCAACTGTGCATCTGTTTCCTTGTTGAAAGCAACGATCGTACAAAGACCGTTTCTGTTCATGTGATTGTAAACAACAGTGTAAGCACCCTCTACAGTCATATAACCGTCAAGTTCCATTTTCTCACCTGTGATACCGCTACGGTCAGTCACTGCATCCTGCACAGTACCCTTACCCATCGGCAATGCTTTTACTTCATCCAAAGTCTTGCATTTGTTAGCCACGGCAAGGTCAAGAATATCCTGAGTCAATTTCACGAAATCGGCATTCTTGGCAACGAAGTCAGTTTCGCATTTCAAAGCAATGATAACGGCATAATCACCGGTAGTCTTAGCCAACACACAACCTTCGGCAGCCTCACGTTCTGAACGTTTGGCAGCAACAGCTTGTCCTTTCTTACGGATAATTTCCATTGCCTTGTCGAAATCGCCTTCAGCTTCAGTCAACGCGTTTTTGCAATCCATCATACCAGCTCCGGTCATTTTACGCAGCTTGGTAATATCAGCCATACTTACAGCCATAATAATTTCCTTTATTTTAATGAATAATAATTTTCCAAACGAAAAATGTGCCAATCTGCCAATCAAAATGCAAGCGTATAAGGCTACCTTTGCACATCAGCAAATTGGCACATTTTATATATTAAGCCTCTTCGTCTTCCTTAATGAAAGCAGCAGCTTTAGCTGCATTGATAGCTTCTTCGTCAGACTTGTCGAGTCTTGCTTTTACAGATTTCTTCTTGCCTTTGTTAGCAGGAGCTTCACCGGCAGCTTCCATATCGACCTTTTCAGCTTTTCTTTCTTCCAAGCCTTCGATCATAGCAGCACAGCAAGCATCCAAGATAACCTCTACAGACTTAGTAGCGTCATCGTTAGCAGGAATTACGAAATCTACGTTTGAAGGATCAGAGTTAGTATCAACGATACCGAATACAGGGATCCCCAAACGGTTAGCTTCGCGAACTGCGATATTTTCTTTCATTACATCGACAACAAACAATGCAGACGGCAGACGAGTCAGGTCAGCGATAGAGCCCAAAGTCTTGTCCAATTTTGCACGTTGACGAGAAATCTGAAGAATTTCTCTCTTAGAGAGGTTAGAATAAGTACCATCGTTAGTCAACTTGTCGATAGTAGCCATTTTCTTCACAGCCTTACGGATAGTCGGGAAGTTAGTCAACATACCACCCGGCCAACGCTCGATTACATAAGGCATATTAACAGATTGAGCTTTCTCAGCTACAACTTGTTTAGCTTGTTTTTTAGTAGCAACAAAAAGAACTTTCTTGCCTGATTTGGCAATCTGTTTCAAAGCTTCAGCAGCTTCATCTATTTTTGCAACTGTTTTGTTGAGGTCAATGATATGAATACCATTGCGTTCCATGAAAATATAAGGAGCCATTGCGGGATTCCACTTTCTTTTAAGGTGTCCGAAGTGGCATCCGGCCTCCAATAATGTATCAAAATTTGTTCTTGACATCTTGTTTTTCTTTAAATCGTTTACTTTCTTTTTTGTTTTTTCTAAACCAACCGCCGGGTAGTCCATAAGCAGAGTCCCGGTAGTTTAGATACTAAACATATTCCTCTGTCAGGCAACTCATTAACGCTTACTGAACTGGAATCTTCTACGAGCTTTCGGCCGTCCCGGTTTCTTACGTTCAACAGAACGTGGGTCACGAGTCATGAAGCCTTCTGCACGAAGAGCAGCTTTATCTTCAGCGTTGATTTTAACCAGTGCACGGGCGATTGCCAAACGCAAAGCCTGAGACTGACCGGTGAAACCGCCACCACACAAGTTTACTTTGATGTCATACTTCTCAGCAGCACCCAACTTGTTCAATGGTTGTTTTACTACATACTGAAGAATAGTTGATGGAAAGTACTCTGCAAGGTCTCTCTTGTTAATAGTAATCTTTCCTGTACCTTCGCTTACGAAAATGCGTGCAATCGCACGTTTACGTCTGCCTAATGCATTTACTACTTCCATTATATCTTATTTATATGAATTAATATCAATCAATTTCGGGTTCTGAGCAGCATGTTTGTGTTCGCTACCAGCGTAAACATACAGATTGTTCAGCAATTTAGCTCCCAGAATGTTCTTGGGAAGCATGCCCTTCACAACTTTTTTCAGTAATCTCTCTTCACCGTTCGGTTTTGCGATCAAACGGGCAGGAGTCATTTCTCTCTGACCACCAGGGTAGCCTGTATATGACAAATACACTCTGTCATTCCACTTGTTACCGGTCAGTTTAACTTTGTCTGCATTGATAACGATTACGTTGTCACCGCAGTCTACGTGAGGAGTAAAGTTCGGTTTGTACTTTCCTCTCAACAATTTTGCAACTTTTGCTCCCAAACGACCCAGTGTTTGGTCTGTAGCGTCAACAATAACCCATTCTTTGGTTACAGTTGCTTTGTTGGCAGAAATGGTCTTGTAACTTAAAGTATCCACTCTAATTTTGTTTTTTAAATGTTACTACTAAAAATTTCTTCACCACTTATTAGCCTCCCCGGACAAAGGAGTACTAACTTGCTATGAATTAATCTCTTATCATTTTGTGATAATAATCGGCTTGCAAAAGTACGGCTTTTCTTTGAAATGGCAAACTATTTTTGTATATTTTTCCAGTTATCCATTCTATTGTGAGCAACTTACTAATATCCGTTATTATTCATTCCATTGAATTTCGACTCTCCTTGCATCCCTTTAATAGACGGCTTTCTCACGCACATAAAAACATTCGGGATAAACCCTACATTCGCCAGTACTCTTATTCGGGCTCATCGCAAGAAAGGTTAAGTCCAAAGT
>CAKUYM010000362.1 GCA_934716785.1 uncultured Bacteroides sp.
GATCAACAGCGGGTCTTTCTGTTCATAGCTTGCATTCTGTACAGAGTGTTTCAACTCATCCAGTTCGCGCAAGTTCTCCTTCCATGCCTCGTCGATCACGTGGAGCAGGATTGACTTCTCGAATGCCTTCACCACCTCTTTGGATTCCGACTCGTAAGCCGCTTTCAAGTTGCAGGAAATGTTATACATCCGTTTGCCGTCCGTGATAGGAATCAGGATATTCTCATACATATGTCCTTGGTTCTCATACACCTGCTTGATCACCGGATTGGCAATCTGTGCCAGACGTTCGGTTTTACGCTTGAAGTTCTCCATCGCGATGCTGAAAGTCTTCTCCTCCAGCTTCTCTTTCTTCTCGTTGCGGAACTCCTCTTCGGTGAACGGAGTCTCCATCGCCAACGTCTGAAGCAGTTCCATCTGGCAACCCTCATAGTCGTTGTTCTCGATAGCGTTGACGCAGCGGTCCCAAATCATATTCACGATATCCATGCCGATACGTTCGCCCATCAAGGCGTGGCGGCGTTTCGTATAAACCACCGTACGTTGCTTGTTCATCACGTCGTCATATTCCAACAGACGCTTACGGATACCGAAGTTGTTCTCTTCCACTTTCTTCTGTGCACGCTCGATAGAATTGGAAATCATCTTGTGCTCGATCATCTCGCCTTCCTGGAAGCCAAGCTTATCCATCACGCTCGCGATACGGTCTGAAGAGAACAGACGCATCAAGTCATCTTCCAGTGACACGAAGAACACGGAAGAACCCGGGTCGCCCTGACGTCCTGCACGACCACGCAACTGGCGGTCCACACGGCGTGACTCATGGCGTTCCGTACCGATGATAGCCAAACCGCCCGCAGCTTTAACCTCCGGACTCAGCTTGATATCCGTACCACGACCTGCCATGTTGGTAGCGATTGTCACCGCGCAGCTCAAACCGGCTTTCGCCACAATCTCAGCCTCTTTCTGGTGCAACTTCGCATTCAGCACATTGTGCTCTATCTTGCGCATGGTCAGCATCTTGCTCAGCATTTCGGAGATTTCCACCGAGGTGGTACCAACCAATACTGGGCGTCCTGCCTGAACCAACTTTTCAATCTCTTCGATAACGGCCTTATATTTCTCGCGCTTCGTCTTATAGACGCGGTCGTTCATATCCTTACGGGCAATCGGACGGTTGGTCGGGATAACGACTACATCCAATTTATAAATATCCCAGAATTCGCCTGCTTCCGTCTCGGCAGTACCGGTCATACCGGACAGCTTGTGATACATACGGAAGTAGTTCTGCAACGTAATCGTGGCGAACGTCTGCGTGGCAGCTTCCACTTTCACACGTTCCTTGGCCTCGATAGCCTGATGCAAACCGTCAGAATAGCGGCGACCTTCCATGATACGTCCTGTCTGCTCATCCACAATCTTCACCTGTCCGTCGATAACCACGTATTCGTCATCCTTCTCGAACATCGTGTATGCCTTCAGCAACTGGTTGATCGTGTGCACGCGTTCCGATTTGATAGCGTAATTCGTCAGCAGCTCATCCTTCTTCTGCAACTTCTCCTCACTCGTCAGGTCGGGCACATTCTCCAGTTCGGAGAGCTGTCCGGCGATGTCGGGGAGAACGAACAAAGTCGGGTCCTCGGAGTTGCCTGTAATCAGGTCCACACCCTTATCTGTCAGGTCCACACTGTTCAGCTTCTCGTCGATAACGAAATACAGCGGGTCGGTGACCTCGTGCATACGCTTGTTGTTCTGCTCCATGTAGATCTCTTCCGTCTTGAGCATACCCGCCTTGATGCCCTGCTCGCTGAGGAACTTGATCAAAGCCTTGTTCTTCGGCAGTGCTTTGTGGCTGCGATACAGAGAAAGGAATCCTTCTTCCACCTCTTTCTTGTCGTCCGATGCGATCAGTTTCTTCGCTTCAGACAGATACTTGGTAGCCAATGCTTTCTGTGCTTCCACCAAGCGTTCTACCAAGGGGCGGAGCTGTTCGAACAATTGGTCGTCACCCTTCGGCACCGGTCCTGATATAATCAACGGAGTACGTGCGTCGTCAATCAATACGGAGTCCACCTCATCGACAATCGCGTAGTTGTGCTGGCGTTGCACGAGGTCTTTCGGACTGATAGCCATATTGTCGCGCAGGTAGTCGAAACCGAATTCGTTGTTCGTACCGAACGTGATATCCGCCATGTATGCCTGACGACGCGCGTCGGAGTTGGGCTGATGCTTGTCGATACAGTCCACGCTCAGTCCGTGGAACATATAAAGAGGCCCCATCCATTCGGAGTCACGTTTTGCCAAGTAATCGTTCACAGTCACCACGTGCACACCGTTTCCGGTCAGCGCATTAAGGAATACGGGGAGGGTAGCCACCAAGGTCTTACCTTCACCGGTTGCCATTTCCGCGATTTTACCTTTGTGCAGCACCACGCCGCCAAACAACTGAACATCGTAGTGAACCATGTTCCACACCGTGTCGTTACCGCCTGCCATCCAGTGGTTCTGGTAAATGGCCTTGTCGCCCTCGATACGTACAAAATCCTTTGTAGCCGCAAGCTGGCGGTCGAAATCCGTGGCAGTCACCACGATTTCCGGGTTCTCGGAGAAACGCTTTGCCGTAGCCTTCACGATAGAGAAAGCGACGGGCAGCACCTCGTCCAGTGCTTTTTCGTATTTCTCTAAGATTTCCTTTTCTATCTTGTCGATGTGTGCAAATACCTCTTCGCGGTCCTCCAGTTCCAGACCTTCGATGCTCGCTTTCAATTCCTCCACTTTCGCGCGTTCGGTTGCAGCCGACTCATGAATATATTTTTTGAGTTCCACCGTTTTGGCACGGAGTGCGTCGTTGTCCAGTTTCTCAATCTCCGGGTAGGCAGCCTTTATCTTTTCCACCCAGGGCTTGATCTCTTTCATGTCTCGCGTGGATTTGTTTCCGAAAATCGAGCTTAAAAATTCATTAAATCCCATGTTATATTATTTAGTTATTATTTATCATTATTACTTTTCACCCGCATTGCTATTCACCCGCATGAATTGGTGTAATCGGCGGTGAATAATCTTGCGCAAAGTACATTAATCTTGCGCAAAGTTACATTAAAATGCTGATTTATTACTGTTTTGCACCCTGTTTTTATGAGTAAAGTTTTACCGTAGGTCGGTGATGGGTGCTACGGAACAGGCATTGGGGGCCCGGATGCGCATGAAATGTGCCAGTGTAGGCGCAATATGGTCGATGGTGACAGGAGTCTGTATGATGGCTGGTTTCACCGAGTGACCGATGAAGATGAGCGGTGAAGGTATAAAAGAATGGCGTACAACCTTGTGCTCGTTGCTGCTTTCGTCTGCTATGGTCCATCCGGGCAGGACGTCGATCACCAAGTCGCCCGAACGTTTGCGGTGGTATCCGTTGCGTATCTTGTGAATCTCCGGTGTCCATGCGCCCAGCAACAGCCGCTTGGCGGAATACACCTCGTTCACCCCGCTGAACTGTATGAGAAACTCCGCCGACTTCTCCTGCACTTCCGTCAGGCTCAGTTGCTTCTGCTCCAATAGCTTGTGGTTCAGATAAATCTGCCGATTGTGATGCGTCTCCACATACTTCCCTTCGCCGTAGGTGGCCATCAGATACATATTGAGCAGAGCCGCGCAGCGGTTGAGGTAAAACTCTCCGCCGGGAATCTTATAAAGCCCCGAGTCTGCCGATTCGCTGTCCGTATATCCTGTAGAGGTGATAAAGAGGAGCACGTTGTGCAGGCCCACTTTCTTGTCGAGCACCTCAAGCAGGTTGGCGATGCTGCGATCGAGCCGCACGTAGGTATCCTGTATCTCCATGGCACATTCCTGTACGGATTTATGGGCATAGTTGCCGGCGTAATAAGTGAGCGACAGCAAGTCGGTGATATCATCCATGCCGATCGAGCTTTTGTTCAGCGCTTCCTCGGCAAGTGCGTTTACCTCATCGTTCACAAAGGGACTGGTGATGAAACGTCTGTATTTATTGTTGCGGTCGTCGTCAAATTTATATTTGAAAACCATGTCCCGCCAGTCGGGCAGGAACGTGTACATCTCACGTGGGAAAACAGGATCCCAGACGATGTTGGAAATACGGAAATCAACCGCTTGGCGGTCGTTATACTGGTTGGCCCACCACGGAAATTCTCCATAGTAAGTGGTGCCGCTCCATTTTCCGGTATTGGGATTCAGCCAAAAAGCACCGTTCGCGGAATGTCCGGCGGCAAGAATCGCCGCGTCGCATTGGGGAGCGATGGCATAGACAAGCCCCTTGCCCTGCGTCGCTATCTTCAGCTCATCGGCGATGGTGGAAGTCAGCAGTTTGGCAGGCGAGCACGTCTGGTCGGTATAGTACCCCATGAATGCCGTGTCGTCCGTGCAGTTGACGGGGAGCAGGGTGGATGCGTCCATCCACCGCTGGGAAATGATTCCGTTCATGGAAGGCGTCGTGCCGCTATAAATAGCAGCTATAGC
>CAKUYM010000363.1 GCA_934716785.1 uncultured Bacteroides sp.
GAGATACATATTCCTATGCAAGCTCCGACTGCAAAAGCTGATATGTCTTATTTCAGTACAGAAGACGACCGTTCAATTCCATCTCAAGGTATCTACTATGTATCTGAAAAAAATAATGTATACCCATTTGCATTCTATCTGCAAGGTGCTACTCAAGAGGATGTGAAAAAACTTCTGGCAGAAACAAATGAAGGAGTTTCCATCAGCGAACTTTATCCGAGCTTTATCGGCTGGGCAAAAGATAACAGCACCAATAAAGATTGGTACAAGAAATAATCAATCACATCATTATTATAAAGAAATAGCCGGAAAATGTATTTCCGGCTATTTCTTTATAAGTCAGTAAATATTCGCCATACTGACTAAAGGCTCATATAGTTTTTCTATATCTTGAGCATCCATCTCTATCTGCACCTGATCACCAGGCAATAGCTTTTGTCCTCTTGGAGTGCAATTCTTCCGGTCACGATGGATATTAATAACGATGCAATGCTCCGGCAAGCGAAGTTCATCTACGATTTTTCCATCTAAATAAGAGCCACTCATAACTTCAACCGATAATGTATAGCGCGCTTCCTCCTTGAATGCAGGCGAATGAATCATTTCCTCATACAAATTCACATTGAGAGGCTTTATCTGAAGCAACTCGGTGAAGTAATAAGTTAATCCTCCCACTACAATAGAAGGGTAGAAAACTTCCAGATGGCCTGTAATTTCGGTAATCAATACGATGGCCGTCAACGGAGTACGAACTACCGCCACAAGAAAAGCAGACATACAGATGAGCATGACATAGCTGACATTTTCATAAGCAATAATTCCTTGTTGCACCATTATCAATGCCACAATCTGCCCGAGCAACCCTCCCGTCACCAACGTAGGGACAAAACTTCCACCTGGTAGCCCTGAAGAAAAAGAAAATATGCTAAAGACCAAATGCAACAGCATCATGCCGGTAATCCAAAGGATATGGGTGTCCGGATGCATAGCCTGAGACAATAGGAACTGTTCTCCTCCACCGGTCAGATCAAACTCTGCCATAGAAATAAGAAAAGCGATAAAAAGCAGATACAGCATTTTTACATATTCCGGATGTTTGATAGCGGGATAGATGCGCTTGACTTGAAAAGTGATGATAGAAAAGAACTTACCGGATATGGAGATCACGGCAGCCAACACAAGAAATAATTTTACTTGCTCCCAGAAAGCCATTCCCGGCACAATGGCATCTATGTGAAAATAAGGGCTCATCGGAAAAATCCAACTTGCTACCCCTCCCGCCACCACTCCTGCCAACAATGTGGTAATAGCGGTTTTTGGTGCATCGAATCTCTCGATAGATTCTATAACCAATAGCGACGAGGCCAATGGCGCAGCAAAAGCAGCCGCCAGCCCTGCACCGGCACCTGCCGCCAGTAATTGTTTCCGCTCACCGCTAAGTACCCGTCCCCATTTAGATACCAAGTATCCCACATACGAACCTATCTGCACGGAAGGACCTTCACGCCCTAAAGACAGTCCGGTACTTAATGCAAGTATGCCGCCGGTGAACTTGGCCGTCAACTCTAAAAATGGACGTTTATAATCAACACGTCCATTGATAACTCCGCGCGTTTGAGGAATCCCCCCACCGGTAATCAAAGGCATTTTCTTTACCATCCAAGAGACAAAAACAAGTATACCCCACATCAACAGGAAAAGTGGAATATACCAGTACCATTTCAAATGGGAATCAAAGAAATCGTGACGGAGATTAAAAAAATACTGCAACAAATAATGATAGGGCACAGCAACAAGCCCCGTCAGCAGTCCCACGAAGATACTGACAAAGTAAAGCCGGGCGTCAATCAATTTCAGTTTAAAGATCCGCCAACGACCCTTATCTTTCAATTTATTGACAAAATCAAACATCCGACAAGGTTACTATTGTTTCATATACGACAACAACAATCCAAACCCTGCTGTGGTTTCAAACGAAAAGGATTTTTTATTATCGCCCCATGCTATTCAGACGCAGAATGGCATGCACCATAAAATAGGAACCCAATGCATTGTAATCGGTATCACGAATGGAAGTGGCAGTAATCGTACGTATCATGGAAACATCCTGATGAAGAATATCATATATCTTAAAACGAAGCAACAATTGTTTCCGCTTCAGAAAAGCCCTTGATAGTTGGCAGTTCCACATCAAATTTTCACGTGCATATCCCTCATATCCATAACCGGAACGCAGGAAATAGACAAAATCGCTATATAGTTCTATCCCCCATGGAAGATAATATTGCACCTCTGTTCCGATACGATAGTCGTACGTTTCCGTACGTGTCTTTTTCACATTATTATGTGAGTTGTTATAAAGGAGTTCGGCACGTACACCGGTTTCCATCGTCCTCGTACGATAGACTAATTGCAAGCGCTGTCGAGCTGTGAGGTGTTTCACTGTGCTCTTCACGGGAGCCTCCTTATTCAATGTGGTATATCCATTCTGATTTCGATAATGCAGATATGAATAAGTGCGGAATATCCAACTCCGGTTCTTAAAAGGAGCATTCAGAGAGAAAGACCCCAAGGCACGCCAATTTCCATTCTGGTTGAGTGGCGTTGTGGTCCGCACACCTGTCTCACTGTCATAGGTCACCTGATTGGTTACATTATTAATGGTATTCTCTATCAAAGCGGTAGCCACCATATTGCGTTGATATTTCGCATTATAAGAATTGAAATTCACCGTAAACGTATTTGTATAAGAAGGCTTCAACGATGGATTTCCAACCTTGATATTCAACGGATTAGTATTATCCGTCACTGGTTGGAGGTCACGAATATTGGGTTGGCGGCTTTTGCCCCGATATACAATCTGCAAACGGGTGCGCTTGGAGAACTTATACCGAAAATTGACAGTAGGAGAAAAATTAAAGACTGATCTTTCTAACTGGTTTTCCGGATCATCCTTTAAAACAGAATGACTCACGGACTTTTGCGGCTCTAAGTCAGCACCTATATTATAATTATATTTCCTACGTGAAGTACGGATGGCAACATTAAACAAATGATTGCTGTATTGGTTCTCAAACTGATTACTTGCATCTTCGTCATAGTCGGGAGTAAACTCTTCCTGCTCCTTATTCCAATTGTAGACAAAACGGTCGGAATTGCTCACGCGATATTGGTAACTGTAGCGAAACTGGAGAAAATGCAGCCAAGGTAATGGTTCGACATAGACCAATTGCAGCCGATAATTATAACCATCCACATCATCTTCTATCTTTTGATTCTGAATTCTTTCCGTATTATTTTTGAAATAATGTGTCGTTGAAAGATTCTTTCTGCCGGTTGAAGAAGCATTAGCGCCATAGTCTACTTTCAAGGCCACGTTTCTTCCCATCCTGCCAAGCTTCCGGCTGAGTTGTAGCATCATTGCCATATTGTATGAGGAATTATGATTCAACCCAGATGATTCTCTCTCATTGAGAAGAACCTCATTTCCCCACCCCTGCTGAAATCCTTCATTAGTTCTATCATTAACTCCCGTACGATATTGAGGCCGAAAAATCAATGTGGTGACCGAATCCATTTTCCATTCAAGAAAAGCATTCGCTATCAGATTATCGTTCTTCATATGATTGCGTCCAATGCCAGAAGTGATTGATTTATCTTGACGAAGATAATTATTAACCGTCGTACGGCTATCCTCCGAGCGGTCGGTTCCCATATACTGAATATTCGAACGAAATTTAACCCTACGCCAGTCAAAAGTAGCATTGATTCCCAAAGAACGAGAAGTCGTCAGACCTCTTTGCGCACGCAGATTACCACTGGAAGCAGCAGACTCTTTTTGCATTTCGGAAAATCCCTGATTATTTGTATTGTTCAGATTTCCGATAACAGTCAGTTGGGAATTGTCACGAAAACGATTCAAGGTATTGGCAAGTTCGTAGCGCTCCTTACTGCCATATCCACCCATGAAATTCTCCATCCATCCCCGTTTCATGCTTTTCTTCACAGACAGATCGAGAATCATTTCTTCTTCCCCGTCATCAATACCGGTAAGACGCGCTAAATCGGATTTACGCTCATATGCTTTCAATTTCTCTACCATTTCCACTGGAAGATTCTTGAGTGCCGCTTTCGGATCATCGGAAAAGAATTCTTTTCCATCCACCAGTATCTTCTTCACCTCCTTCCCGTGAATCAGAAGTTTTCCATCCGAATCTATTTCCCCACCGGGAAGCTGCTTTACTAACTCTTCCAACATAGAACCTTCGGGAGTGCGATAGGCGGACGCATTAAAGACTGTTGTATCTCCTTCGGTCACTGCCATTGGCACCTGCCCCACCACAGTTGTTTCATCCAAAGTGATTGCTTCCGAAGTTAAAAGAATATCGCCTAAAGCATTTTTATTTTTCTCGGATGAAACTATACGATAAACCGGAGCATATCCGACAAAAGAAACATGAAGCAACAAAGATTTATTCTGGTTTGGG
>CAKUYM010000364.1 GCA_934716785.1 uncultured Bacteroides sp.
CATCTACTGATGTTTCAGATTTTTTCTCACCTTTTTTGTATTCAATTGCAACCTTGTACTGTGTCTTTGAATTGTTTTTTACTCCTTCTGTCAGTATGATGACATTGCCATCTTCTTTTACAAATTGGGCTGGTTGGAACTCTGTTTCGGTACTGAGCTTAATAGAACTTTCCATCTTTTGGTATGATGTCAAGTCTTTCAATGTAAACGCCAACCCATTGTCCAAACTTGCTTGCCATTTATTTGCAATAGGCTCGAAAGTAAATGATTCTTTCAATATTTCATTGTAAATATTGAATGTCTTTTCGTATGAATAAAGCACAATAACATCATTCATATCGTAGTCATAAGCTTTTGGCCAATAATCTTCGAATGCATATACGCCTGTTTTTTTGATAGTAGTGTTTGCATCCGGATCTACTGTCGGCACATTCGTGATTTTGGGACTTGCTTTTAAAGCAAATAAAAGATCTGTGAAATTTTGGTCATCTAAATAATCCTCAAAAGTGATGGCAATGTTACCTTTACTGTCTTTGAACATGGCTGTACGAACTTTTCCTTCACTTTCAGTATCTTGAATGCCTTCTGTAGAACAAGCTCTGTAAGGGAATTTGGAAATGTATCTTGAGAAATAAGTATCCCATGCATTTGTAGCGAGAATGAAACCTATTTTATAGCCTTTCGGGAAATACTCCGTTCCTTCAGGGTGTGCTTCATCAAAGTACTTTAATAACACAGACTCTCCTTCATCTATACCTCGTGGGTATGAATCTAACCCTTTGGACCAATGGGTTTGAGTGTTGGGGAATATTGTATATACAGTAAGGTCTTTCAGGCTTTTCGGAGTTTCATCTGCTCTGTAATAATAGTATCCCAATGAATTGTTCCAGCAAGTCCAACCAGATAATGCGGTCAATGCCACAGCTGTTTGATCTTCTTCAACATACAAATCTGCCCCCATACGATATGCCTCCGGACAGACAGAACTGGTAGAATTATTCAACACACTATTTATGGTCGTTTTCAGTTCTCGCATTTCATAGCTGGTCAATTTCAACTCACCGTTATATTGGTAGTTGATTTTACCGGTCACCTTGTTATAAGTGCCAAGAGCATCTTTCCATCCTACTGATGCAAATCGTCCTTCTGTGTATGTGGTATTTCTTTGTCCGGAGTTATCATTAGCTCTCGTTGTGGCTTGTTCGTTCGCTTCGGAGAACTTCAATACTCCATTTTCTACTTTTCCCTTGATTACCGGTGCTGTTGTAAATGGTGATGTGGAGACAATATATACATCAGATACGTAGGCTGGGAGAGACATAGTACCGCTATACTTGCCAGTCTCGTCAGTCCATGCACCATCCAATGGTTCGATACTTTCATCGATCGTTATAGAGTTGGATTCTTCGTTTTCGGTTTTTATCGGATTCTTGTCATATATATATAAAAAGGTACACGAGAGGCAGCGTTCGAATAATCTGCTTCTACTTGAACTACTTGCTTCGTAGAGAAGTCTGATAGATTAGTTTCTTCCCCCGGATCTTTCTGGTATAAGTCTTTATCACTGTCTACACAACTGCTTATACCAACTGCGATGAACATTGTGCATGTTAACCAAAACTTTTTCATATACATTCTTTTGTTTATACGATTTATGCGATTATAAAATCGTTTGTCTTGCAATAAAATACCCCGAAGCACCTTGGAATCCAAAATGCTTACAGGGCACAAAATTATATAAAATATTCAATATGGTAATAAAAAGTTGAATATTTTTCTTTCAATGTATATGAAAACTTGTATTTTCTATTCTTTTACTCGTTGCTTTTCAACCAAGCAATTTCTTCCGCCCACTTGGTTTCGTCCGGAGTTTCGAGTATCAGCGGCATATTGTCGAACCTCGAATCTTGCATCAACCTTTCAAAGAATGCCTTACCGATCAGTCCTTCTCCAATACTGTCGTGACGGTCTACACGGCTACCCAACGCTTTCTTTGAATCATTCAGGTGCATGCCGCGAAGGTATTTGAATCCTACTTCTTTCTCGAACTCATCAAATACTTTATCATATTCGTTTACAATATCATACCCTGCCGTATAGGTGTGACAGGTATCAAGGCAAATACCTACCCGACTTTTATCATCCACACGGTCGATAATATATTTTAGTTGCCAAAATTCATTTCCTAAATTACTGCCTTGTCCGGCGGTGTTTTCAATCACGGCAGTCACTCCTTTTGTTTTTTCTAAAGCAATATTGATACTTTCTGCAATACGTGTGAGACAATCTTCGACGGATACCTTATTGAGTGAGCTACCGGGATGAAAATTAAGCAACTTCAGTCCTAATTGTTCGCAACGTTGCATTTCATCTAAAAAAGCGGCGCGGCTTTTATTGAGCCCTTCTTCTTCGGGATGCCCTAAATTAATAAGGTAACTGTCATGCGGAAGAATGTATTCCGATTGAAGTCCGAACTTCTCGCAATTCTTCTTAAAAAGACTTATGCTCTCTTCTGTCAACGGCTTGCTTATCCACTGGCGCTGATTTTTGGTGAATAGTGCAAAAGCATTTGCTCCTATTTCATGCGCATTGACGGGGGCGAACTCTACGCCACCGGATACGCTTACATGTGCTCCGATATATTTCATACTTTATTTTTTTGATTCTTATCTGCAAATATAACATTTTTAGAGATTATAAGTAAGCACCTGCTTCTTCAATCTCCTATATACATAAATAAAGGCAGGAACAAGGAACAAATCAGCAGCTATCCAGGCCATCGGGTCACCGTAGCATACGGCAAGAAAGCCGAAAGTGGGGACTGCATAAAGGCTGACAAGAATACGAGCGATCATTTCTGCCACTCCGGAAAACATGGCAAGATTTGTAAATCCTACTCCCTGAATGGTATAACGCAAGATACATAATAGTCCGAGCGTGGGGAAGAACGTACAAGAAATATGGAGGAAGAGTTCCGTGTCCAGTAAAATCTCCGTTTCCGATGGGTCTACAAATATTAGCGCAAAGTATTTTGCCCCCAATATCAGGAGTACAAAAGTAAATGCT
Organism: uncultured Bacteroides sp.; assembly: GCA_934716785.1. GTDB lineage: Bacteria > Bacteroidota > Bacteroidia > Bacteroidales > Bacteroidaceae > Bacteroides. Next base: position 3,067 of record CAKUYM010000364.1, read on the forward strand.
GCATATATAATCATCATCAAAGCGCTTGCTTTGATCCCCAACCATACACGCTTCGGTTTTCCGGCGCCATAGTTCTGTCCGCTATATGTTGCCATGGCAATGCCCAAACTCTCGAATGTGCAGATAAAGAACATCTTGATACGCATGGCTGAGGTAAAGGCTGCTACACAGGCTGTACCCAATGCATTGTTTGCACTTTGCAACATGATGCTGCCAATGGCAGTGATAGAAAATTGAAGTCCCATGGGTACACCGATATATAGCAGTGTTTTTGCCAGTTTCGGCTGAAAGCGTCGCTCCTTCGGACTACTCTGTAGGATATCGAATTTGCGATACATATATATGTAACAAAGCACGGCCGAAAGTCCTTGTGAGATAACTGTGGCAATGGCAGCTCCTGCCACTCCCCAGTTGAGTACCAAAATACAGAATAGATCGAGCGCAATATTGAGGACGGTAGACAACAGCAGGAACCAGAACGGGGTTTTACTGTCTCCCAATGCCCGGATAATACTTGAAAGAAGGTTATAAAAGAACGTGAATGGCACACCGATAAAGGTGACAAGCAAATAAGCATACGCTCCTTCAAGAATATTTTCCGGTGTTCGCATCATCCGAAGAATATCTGCACACAGGATGCTCGTGACGACGGCAATAGTTACCGACATCACTAAAGCGAGTTTAAGACTGACAGATATGTAACTGCGCATTGTGCTATAATCTCGCGCTCCAAACTTCTGCGCTACGGGAATGCCGAAACCTCCACAACATCCGTTGCAGAATCCCAATATGAGGAATACTACCGATGTGCTGGCTCCTACAGAAGCCAATGCATTAATTCCCAAGAATTTTCCTACGATTGCCGCATCGACAAGTGAGTATGTTTGTTGCAGCAAGTTGCCGAGCAAAAGCGGCAGTGTAAATTTTAAAATAAGTGGTAATGCCGGTCCTGCCGTCATTTCTTTAGAAGTTGCCATACGTCTGTGCTCTAAAATTGCGCGCAAAGATACGGAAAATCCGGTTAGGTAGATTCAATCTTTCATTGACATAAATCAAAAAAGACATAAATCAAAAAAGAACGGGAAGATTCCTTATCTTTGCAAGGTTCAACGATATAAGATGAAGATACAACGTATTGCACATGAGAAGAAAGTGGTAGATTTGATAATTCAGAATTTATAGGAAACAATGTAATTTGACATATATGAAACGAGCTATTATTATAGGAGCCACATCAGGCATTGGGCGGGAGGTTGCAAAATGCTTGTTGTTGGACGGTTGGCGGATTGGGATAGCAGGCAGGCGTCAATCTGCTCTCGAATATCTGCAACAGACTGCACCTGACCAAATTGAAATTCAGGCATTGGACGTGACTGCGGAAAATGCAGTGGAGAAACTGAATGTACTCA
>CAKUYM010000365.1 GCA_934716785.1 uncultured Bacteroides sp.
CGGTATATCAATACCGAAATCTCTCAATATAATTTGCTGACTACGCAATGCGCATGAATGATCATCCGGTTGCTGAATGTTGATAGGGTCTTGAATGTTGAGCCCTGATTCTCCGTAATTTTTAGTAGTTGCCATATTGCTTTCAATTAAATTGTCTTTATTATATAGAGGATCAAATTCTCTAAAACTATCACTGTCGTCCAAAAGAAAATTTTCTAAGTGCGGAATTTCAAAATTGGGCGAAGCAAGTTCGTCTGGTAATGTAAATGCCTCCTCCTGCCAGTATTCCATAGAATCATCAATACTGTCACTGAAACGAACCATATCCTGCAGTTCGCTATTCGTATTAATCTGCGTAGCCACTCGCTGCATCTCTTCCGGAGTCAGATTGCCGTCGAGGAAAGCTGCCATTTCCTCAATGCTTACCGGCGGAATGAAGTCTTTATGCATGACGTGCCTCCTTTCTGAAAATCTGCTCGTACTGTTCCTTGGCGAGCTTATGCTTATTGTAATAATTCTCCATTGTCATACCTAATGCTTTTGCAGTCTCCTCATTTGTCATTTGCTCTAAATAACGTAGACGGATCAATTCGCTATATCGCTTATTGGACATCTGCTTCAGTATTGTCAGAGCATCTTGACGATTGAGATTGGTGAAGTCTATCTCTATAGAGCCATAGATTGCATCATTTCTATCACTATCATCATCCTCATTTTTCATGCTTGGGCGAATCCGCTCATATTTAGGCATTTTCTCTTTAAGCTCAAACTGCTTGTAGCAATAATACAAGCAAGTGGTTTTTAGCCAACTTGTCAGTGTACTTTCGCCTCTGAAATTCTCCATCTGACACTTTCCTGTGGCTTTGCTTGGAGCTAATACAACAATGTATATCTCGTCAATAAACTCTTTGCAGTTTTCGCAATCCGTGTAGTAGTTGTCATAAATGGATTTGAATAGAGGATAACATTGCTGATAAAAGTATTTGCGGGTAATTTGCTCATCCTTATTTATCAAGGCCTGGGCAATCCGTAAATCTTGGGAGTATATCTTCTTGACTATCATCTCTTTGAATGTAATACTTACTTGGCTAATTATTGATTTCCGTTACCTCTAAAAAAGTAAAAAGCGTAGAGCCGTTCTGTTTATATACTATATCCAACGAATTGAGGCTCTTGCATAGTTTTTTATAGCTGGACAGAAACGTTATAGCCCACGCCGATAGAATATATTTATAACCATAAAATAGACAGATGCAACAATACACCTACGAAAGGGTATAATGAATGCATACAAAGAATTTCACAGATAGATATAATTACCCCCGGGCTATCTACCGTTGCTACGTCCAAGACTATAAGAAACTTTCATTTGCAAAATTCCAGCCCGTCTTAAACAGAGCGTAAGTAAACGCCTTTATATGTCTTGATTCCGCCCTCCTCAAAGCCTGCTTATCAAAATGAGCAGGATATGTGAATTTAAGAACCGTAGCAAATATATGACTTTTTTATCAAAAAAGCAGGAATTACTTGTATTTTCTTTTCTCCCGTTTAATTTTAACATTCATTCATTTCTCTTGCAGGCATTTGCCAGAAAAAACTCATTTAATGTACCTTCATGGTTTCCGTGGATTAAAATATGATGATTACCTAATGGATTCTTCAGAAAGTATTCGGCAGGAGTATTCAATCGGATACGTACTTGTGTGCGGCACATATTGATATAATTCGTATTCTCGGACAGTGTTCCCGTAGATAGGTAGTATTCGTCCAGACACTCTCCGCCACACTTAATGATAGTTACGTCTCCTGTCGGAAGTAGCCCTTGGATGGCGATTCCTTTTTCTGTCTCAAAATGATTTCGGATGATATATCTTTCTGTTTGTTTGAGCCCGATAGTACAGTGGGCCAGTATAAGTTCGTTGGTACGCGTATTGATCATGGAAGGATTTGCCATGAATCCGTCTTTTCCGGTTAGTACCTTCACGGCGAGCAGGGTGAATATGGATTGAAGGTCGCCCTCGCAGCCGGCCATTATTCCGTCATCGTTCAGCAAGGACAGTGCCAAGCAGCCGGTAGTGTCAATTTGCTCAATCAGCTTGAAACAACTTAGCGTCAATGCTTCCAACTTCTCTTCTTCGCATACTTTCTTGATTGCTCTGTATAGGCGCATCGCCTTGATGATGTCTTCGGGAGTTCCCTCGCGGCAGGCAAGGGCTTGCGAAGCTACTGCGGCACAGGAGGCACCTACCTGTTCATCCGTGATTTGTTGAAAATGGTCATAAACCCGTTCCAGTGGAATATCTATGTATTCGATGCCCCAACGGCGTTTTGCCAACAGGTAGTCTACATTGCTGGCTACCAGCCACGAAGAAGGAGTACCGATAACTCCGATACGTTTGCCGAATAGAGAACGTTGTGCCCGGAAATTATTATATAGTATATGTACACGTTGTATAATGGATGGTAATTCACCATGAAGAATTTCGCTTTTCATCCCCCTTCCACGTAGCCAAGTAGAGATCTCCATTGCTGCAGCAAGTGAATTCTGCATGCCATCTGCCAATAGAATAGCAGGGCGGGGGAGACGTTCGAAGTGTTGGATAACAAGTCTTTCAACTCCACCGGTAGCGATAAAGATAATTTTGAAATCATCGTTAGCCAACTTGTCCATGTCTTGATAATTGACAAATTTTACTGTATAATATTTTTCAAGTTCGCTTAAGATCGCTTCATGCGAGCTGCGCAACGAGACTTGTTTATGAAGTGGTGACGCGAATGAGATAAGGTGTATGGTCATTATGGTATTGTTTTAAGTTTTCCGTTCAACAAATGTATAGCTTTCTTTTCATAAAACCATAATGATTTTAACCTTGCTAAGGTTTTTAAAGTTTTTATGTCTCTGTATTCAAATTATTGCGTACATTTGCAACTTCAAGTTAAATAGTAAATAGTAAATTGTAAAATAGTCAATAAAATTATGCCAACCATATCCATTCGCGGAAACGAGATGCCTGCATCTCCTATCAGAAAACTGGCTCCTTTGGCTGATGCTGCCAAGCAACGCGGAGTCCATGTATTTCACCTGAACATCGGACAGCCCGACCTGCCCACTCCTCAGGTCGCGATTGACGCGATACGCAATATTGACCGCAAAGTGTTGGAGTACAGTCCCAGTGCCGGTTATCGCAGCTATCGCGAGAAGTTAGTAGGATATTATGCAAAATTCAATATCAACCTTACGGCAGATGATATAATCATAACATCGGGTGGTTCGGAAGCGGTATTGTTTTCTTTCCTCTCTTGCCTGAATCCGGGAGACGAGATTATTGTGCCGGAGCCTGCTTATGCCAACTATATGGCATTCGCTATTTCTGCCGGAGCAAAGATCCGCACTATTGCAACGACTATTGAAGAAGGATTCTCACTTCCCAAAGTGGAGAAATTCGAAGAATTGATAAATGAACGTACCAAAGCAATCTTGATATGTAATCCGAATAATCCGACCGGTTATCTATACACCCGTCGTGAGATGAATCAGATTCGCGACTTGGTGAAGAAGTATGATCTGTTCCTTTTCTCGGACGAGGTATATCGTGAATTTATTTATACGGGCTCTCCTTATATCTCTGCTTGCCATTTGGAAGGTATAGAGAATAATGTTGTCTTGATTGATTCCGTATCGAAACGTTATTCGGAATGTGGTATCCGTATTGGTGCGCTGATTACCAAGAATAAAGAGATACGCGATGCTGTCATGAAGTTCTGCCAAGCTCGTCTGAGTCCTCCATTGATTGGGCAAATTGCTGCTGAGGCTTCTCTGGATGCTCCTGAAGAATATTCGCGCGAGACGTATGACGAATATGTGGAACGTCGTAAATGCCTGATTGACGGATTGAATCGCATTCCGGGTGTTTATTCTCCCATTCCGATGGGTGCTTTCTATACGGTGGCTAAGCTTCCGGTAGATGATTCGGACAAGTTCTGTGCTTGGTGTCTTTCGGATTTCGAATACGAAGGACAGACTGTATTCATGGCTCCTGCCTCCGGTTTCTATACAACTCCGGGTTCCGGCATCAATGAGGTTCGTATCGCTTACGTGCTGAAGAAGGAGGATTTAACCCGTGCGCTCTTTGTTTTGCAGAAAGCCTTGGAAGCATATCCGGGAAGAGTAGATTGATGCTAATCACTAACAACTACAAATCATTTAGGTAACTTTGTCTTTGTCATTTTTCATAGCCCGGCGTATCTATCGTGAAAGCGATGGCGGAAAGCAGGTCTCACGCCCTGCGGTCCTCATTGCCATGGCGGGTATTGCTGTCGGGCTGGCTGTGATGATTATCGCTGTGGCGGTGGCTGTCGGCTTTAAAAGTGAAGTACGGAATAAAGTCATAGGATTCGGTTCGCATATTCAAATAACCAATTTGGATGCAGTGAACTCTTATGAAACCCATCCGATTGCAGTAGGGGAT
>CAKUYM010000366.1 GCA_934716785.1 uncultured Bacteroides sp.
TCACAATATTGCTGAATAGCATATCCAATATCTCCGATTCTCTTGCCCTGCACTGCATTCTGAATGCCAATATATAACGCTTCTTTAGTAACCTTCAACAAATTACGAACTTCTTCGTCCACCTCTCCTACACAAAAAGTATAAGCAGAATCACCACAGAAACCATTCATATATGTTCCGCAATCCACAGATACGATATCACCTTCTTTCAAAACAATATCATTAGGAATTCCATGCACAACCTGTTCATTAACAGAAGTACAGATGGATGCGGGAAACGGTTCGCCGTATTGATTCGGAAATCCTTTGAAAGTTGGAGTTGCACCGTGATCTCTAATGAACTCTTCCGCAACTTTATCCAACTCACGTGTAGTAACACCGGGTTTCACCAGTTTGGCAACCTCCGCCAAAGTTCTTCCGACAAGCAGATTACTCTGACGGAGCAATTCTATTTCATCTTCTGTTTTAAGAAATATCATTTCTAATCCAAAGAATTAATATGCCGCTACACCAGCGCGTCCTTTAATACGACCAGACTTCAACAGACCATCATAGTGCCTCATCAACAAATGACTTTCAACCTGTTGCAGTGTATCAAGAACTACACCTACAAGAATTAACAAAGATGTACCGCCGAAGAATTGAGCGAAACCGGCCTGTACCCCGAATATACCGGCAAAAGCAGGCATAATAGCAACTAAAGCTAAGAAGAAAGAACCCGGTAAAGTAATACGAGACATTATATCATCGATATACTCAGCAGTTTTCTTTCCCGGCTTAATACCAGGGATGAAACCATTATTTCTCTTCATATCCTCAGCCATCTGAGTTGGATTGATTGTAATTGCAGTATAGAAATATGTAAATAATATAATCATTACCGCAAAAACAAAATTATACCAGAAACTTGTATGATCTGTAAACGCATGCAAGAAACCGCCTGCATCATTTACATTTGAAAAGCCGATAAATGTAATAGGTATAAACATGATTGCCTGAGCAAAAATGATAGGCATTACACCAGCAGCATTCACTTTCAAAGGAATGTACTGTCTTGCACCACCATATTGCTTGTTACCGACAATTCTTTTAGCATACTGTACAGGAATCTTTCTTGTACCCTGCACCAAAAGAATAGCAGCACCAATCACTACCAATAAGAATACGATTTCAATTATGAACATAATCAGACCACCGCTCTTATTTGCAACTCTTGATACAACTTCTTGTAAAAGAGCATCAGGGAAACGAGCGATAATACCGATCAAGATGATAAATGAAATACCATTACCAATACCTTTATCAGTAATTCTTTCACCAAGCCACAAAATAAACATACTACCTGCTGCCAAAATAATGGTAGAGGTGACCATAAACAGAGTCCAATCTAATGAAGCATTTAAGGAAGGGCCAGCCTGCATTTTAAGATTGAGCAAATAAGAAGGGGCCTGAACTAACAATATAGCGATCGTCAGATAACGAGTATATTGATTCATTTTTCTTCTGCCGCTCTCACCTTCACGTTGCAGTTTTTGGAAATACGGAACAGCGATTCCCAACAACTGAATTACGATAGATGCAGAGATATAAGGCATTATTCCTAATGCAAAAATAGAGGCATTAGAAAATGCTCCTCCAGAGAACATATTTAACAAGGCTAAAAGGCCTTCACTTGTTTGTTCGTGCAATTTTGCCAGCATTGCCGGATTAATACCCGGTAATACGACATATGATCCAAAACGGTAAATTGCGACAAACAATATGGTGATGAGGATCCGCTGTCTCAGATCCTCAATCTTCCATATATTCTTTAATGTTTCAATAGCTTTTCTCATTGAATCAGAGTTTTACTACAGTTCCACCAGCAGCTTCAATAGCAGCAGTTGCAGTCTTAGAGAATGCATGAGCTTCTACTTCCAGCTTATTAGTCAGAGTCCCGTTACCCAATACTTTTACCAACTGATTTGAAGATATAAATCCTGCTTCGATAAAGTCGTTAACACCAACTTTTGCCAAGTTTTTAGCTTCAGCAAGTTTTTGGATAGTATCCAAGTTGATCGCTTTATATTCTACACGATTGATATTCTTAAAACCAAATTTAGGAACTCGACGTTGAAGAGGCATCTGACCACCTTCAAAACCGATTTTCTTTGAGTATCCAGATCTTGATTTAGCACCTTTATGACCTCTTGTAGAAGTACCGCCTAAGCCAGAACCAGCACCACGTCCAATTCTTTTTCTTGTCTTAGTAGATCCCTCTGCAGGTTTTAAATTACTTAAGTTCATATTGTAATTTCGTTTTATTATTCAACAAATAATTACTTAACAATGGCAACCAAGTGTTTTACTTTATCTACCATTCCAAGAATTGAAGGAGTGCATTCGTGTTCAACCACACGGTTCAACTTACGAAGTCCCAGTGCATCAAGAGTTCTTTTCTGATCAGCCGGAGCACCAATTCTACTTTTCACTTGTTTGATCTTTATAGTTGACATATCTCCTCCTTATCCTCTAAATACTTTTTCAACACTAATACCTCTGTTTTGAGCAATCATTCTTGCATCACGCATTTCACTCAAAGCTGCGATTGTAGCTTTAACAAGATTGTGCGGATTCGAAGAACCCTTTGATTTAGCCAAAACGTCAGTTACACCAACACTTTCCAATACAGCACGCATAGCACCACCAGCTACAACACCGGTTCCGTGAGATGCAGGTTTGATGAATACCTCAGCACCACCAAACTTAGCTGATTGTTCATGAGGAACAGTACCTTTCAGAACAGGCACTCTCACCAAGTTCTTTTTAGCTGACTCAACACCCTTAGCGATAGCAGCTGTTACTTCACCTGCTTTACCAAGTCCCCAACCAATGATTCCTTCTTCGTTACCTACAACAACGATTGCAGAGAAACTAAAAGTTCTACCACCTTTGGTAACTTTAGTAACACGATTAATAGCAACCAATCTATCTTTCAGTTCTATATCGTTAGTAATCTTAACTCTATTATTAACTCCTGCCATAATGATTAAAATTTAAGTCCACCGTTACGAGCAGCATCAGCCACTTCTTTTACTCTCCCATGATACAAGTAACCATTACGGTCGAAAACTACAGTAGTTATACCTGCTTCCTGAGCCTTTTTAGCAATCATTTCACCCACTTTAGCAGCTTGTTCTTTTTTAGCGACTTTTTCAGTCATTCCTAAAGAAGAAGCGGCAACCAGTGTTTTACCAGAAAGATCATCGATAATCTGGACATAAATTTGCTTGTTACTTCTAAATACACTCATACGTGGACGTTCAGTAGTACCTGAAATCTTATTACGTACTCTATATTTGATCTTAACTCGTCTTTCTATTTTTGTTGTCATAATAACCTAATTTTATATGATTTACTTAGCACCGGCTGATTTACCAGACTTTCTACGAATTACTTCGCCAACAAACTTAATACCTTTACCCTTGTATGGTTCAGGTTTACGGAAAGAACGTATTTTAGAGCAAACTTGACCCAGCAACTGTTTGTCACACGATTCCAATATGATAAGAGGATTCTTATTTCTTTCAGACTTAGTTTCAACCTTAACCTCAGCAGGCAACTGGATGAAAATATTGTGTGTATAACCTAAAGCAAGTTCAATAATGTTACCTTGGTTAGAAGCACGATAACCTACACCGACAAGTTCCAATTCTTTTTTGTATCCTTCAGATACGCCCACAACCATGTTATGAACCAATGAACGATACAAACCGTGGAAAGCATGTTTCTGCTTCGGGTTATCAAGCATTTCTTTATCGTTTTCTGTTAAAGTTACGTGTCCGTCTTCAATAGCAACATTGATAGCAGGATTCACATATTGGCTCATTTCGCCTTTGGGTCCCTTTACGGTAACCACATTATCCTTCAGAGTGACTGTCACTCCAGCAGGGATACTAATGGGTAATTTTCCTATTCTTGACATTCTAAATCCTCCTATTAATATACATAACACAAGACCTCACCACCGATTTTCAGTTCTGCAGCCTCTTTGTTAGTCATTACACCTTTGGAAGTAGATATTATAGCAATACCCAACCCATTAATAACACGCGGCATATCTTTATAACCGGTATACTTACGCATACCCGGAGAAGATATTCTCTCTAATTTTTTGATTGCGTTAACCTTGTTAACCGAATCATACTTCAAGGCAACCTTTATAGTTCCTTGAGGACCATCTTCTACAAACTTGTAGTTAAGAATGTAGCCTTTTTCAAAAAGAATCTTAGTGATTTCTTTTTTCAAGTTCGAAGCGGGAACTTCAACAACTCTGTGCTTTGCACCAATCGCGTTCCGCAACCTCGTCAAATAATCTGCTATTGGATCAGTCATATAAAAATAAATTAAATTAATCAGGACTACCCTGACAATATTTAAACAATAATTACCAGCTTGCTTTCTTTACGCCTGGTATCAGTC
>CAKUYM010000367.1 GCA_934716785.1 uncultured Bacteroides sp.
GTACCTGATTCTTCTTTAGAAAAACAAATGAAATTCTTGATAATGTCAATGAAACGTTCTTTTATGAATATTCCTTCAAAAAAGGTATCATAATCAATAAACTGGGAACTTTCATATTTCCCGTCTTTGGTTTTCCATTCCATATAACGGTCTTCATTGCTGGTGATTGTTCCCGCTTTTGAGCAAGCCATGTCACTCATAACGCAAAAGACATTATATACGAAAAGTGAGGGAATTTCTTTCATGTAATTACGTAACTGAAGATAGGCTTCAGATACATTTGTTTCTTCTCTTGATGGCGATTTTAACTCAATCACAACGAGTGGCAAACCATTGACAAATAGAATTATATCAGCACGTTTTTCTGAATGTTCAACGAATGTCCATTGATTAATAACTTTAAAGTCATTACGCTTGATGTTTTTGTCATTGTAATCTATCAGGTAGATGATGTCGTTACGTTGTTCTTTTCCGTCAAAAAAAGAGACCTCGATTCCATGTTGAAGATAGTCCATGAAAAGCTCATTCCTCTGTGGCAGGCTACCTATTTCGATATCTTTTAGTTTAGATATGGCTTCGTCAATTGCCGGGCGAGGTTTTCCATAATTGATAGTGGTTAAGCTTTCAATTAATTGTTCTTCATAAAAAGGTACATAATAGTCCCGTTCAATATTGGGCCCATATTGATGTTGATAGCCTAAGTTCTCGAAGAGAGCTATCAATGCTTTTTCATAACTACCTTCTGTAAATGACATATTTTCGTTCTTTTTCTAAGTTATCTAAATATGAAAAATATATTTCTTTGTATGCTTGATAGTCTTGTTTATATAATGCTTCGGAAGCAGATAAAATAACTCCACCTAATTCCAGAGGATTTTCTTCGTCAAACAGTTCGTTAAATTCTTGGCAGTCTTCATAATGTATGCGTGTGTCTCTTTTACTTGCATGATTTATGTAATAATGTATAATAAACCCACCTAACACATCTGTTATTTTGTATGCCAGTAAGGACATTATTGTACTCATTGAGACATGGTTAATGTCTTGACCGTGAGAAGCAAATCCGGAAATATTTCTTATTTCCGCCAGTTTTTGGGAGACTGACGCTATTCTCCTGACAAGTTCACATAAATCATCTTTATAGTATTCATTTGTATCTATCAGATAACTTATTGTCTGTTTTACCAAAGCTTGAAATTGACCATAGTTGTCGTGTTCGATATTTTGATTGGCAAGTATTGTTTTACAAATACTTTCAACTAAACTTTTACAGGTTTCTATACATAATGCAGGATTCGTTTCAACTGTCTTTTCGATGGTTGAAATGTGAGTCCCAAAGTAGTTGAAACTAGGTGTTTGGTTAATATATTTTCGAATCCAAAGCATAGTGAATATTAGGCGATTAATTTTAAATTATCATTTATCTGCCTGTTTTTGTAAAACAGATGATTCTTATTGTTATATGTATTGTATCTTATCCGCATTTTAATTAATGTATTTACGATGAGATAGTTTTACGTTATTTTGATTAACCATAGCATAATGCATGGTAGTATCAATTTTTACATGACCAAGTAACTTTTGTACTTGTTCTACAGGCATTCCTTTATCTATAGCCATTGTAGCAAGTGTTCGTCGGAATTTGTGAGGATGGACACGGGCAATTTTTGAAGAATGCCCAATTTTACGTAACCGAACCTCTACTCCTGATATTTGAAGCCGATTATGTGGCTTGGCAAGCGAGACAAATAATGCCTTGTTCCTGTCTTTACGGGAGCTAAGATATTGTTGCAGATGTATTTTAGCTCTTGCATTGAAATATACTATCCGTTCTTTATTGCCTTTGCCAAAAACGATGCATTCTCGTTCGTTAAAATTGATGTCTTCTCGGTTTAGTTTTACTAATTCACCGACACGCATTCCGGTTGAGCATAAGAGATCAATCATTGCAAGGTCACGAATTTCCGTACAGTTATCGCGAAGGTGTTCGATGTTCTCATCAGTAAGCACTTCTTTGATTTGTGTGCCGGTTTTTACTTTGTGGATTCTATGTATAGGACTCTTTATAATATAATCCTCTTCTTCAAGCCATGAAAAGAAAGAAGAAAAGATTCGGCGAATGTTATCTATTGTCACTTTACTGGACTTACGCTTACGTTGAAATACTGCCAAATATGCTCGTATATCTTCAGTAGAATAATTCACAACTTTTTTAGGCATAGCCTTGAAAAGTTGTTTGACTGTTGAACTATAGTATTTGATAGTCGGGGTAGTGCAGCCTTCAACTTGTTTTGCGGACAAAAAGATTTCAAGCAGACGGTCGTTTGTCGCAGCATTTTCATGCTCTTTCTCACCGTCTTTTGTAATGGTGTATTTGCTTATAACTTGAAGTAATACTCCATTTAGTTGAGCCATTTGCTCTATACTTAAAACATCTGTCATCGCACTACTAATTTCTTGAATCAATTTTTCTTTCATATTCTTCTATTATTGAGTTAATTAATAAATCGAAGAATATAGTAATATTTATTTGATTGTGAATCCTATACTGGATAATTGTTTGCGAATTTCTTCTTCAAGGGCATGGGATTGCACAAATAAATCAGATAATTCATTAGTCAAACGTTCCATTTTCTCTTGGAATGGTTCTCCATCATCTTCGGTTTCTGCAACTCCTACATATCGTCCTGGAGTGAGGATGTAATCTTGTTTGGCTACATCTTCTATAGATACAACGGCACAATAGCCTTTTTCATTTTCTAAGGTTCCTGAATTGAATGCATCAAAAGTGCCTGCAATTTTCATTATATCTTCTTCGGATAATTCACGGAGTTTACGGGTTACCATGTTACCCATGTTGCGGGCATCAATAAATAGTATTTTATCCGTCTGTTTCTTAGCTCGGTTGAGAAACCATAAAGAAACGGGAATACCTGTTGTATAAAAAAGTTGGGAAGGTAATGCTACAATGCCTTCCACTAAATCTGCTTTTATGATGTTCTCGCGGATAGTGCCCTCACCGCTTGTTTGTGAGGATAGAGAACCATTGGCAAGTACCATTCCTATACGTCCTTTGGGAGAAAGATGATGAATCATATGTTGAAGCCAGGCAAAGTTGGCATTTCCTGCAGGAGGTATACCATATTTCCAGCGTACATCATCCTGAAGTTTGTTAGCTCCCCAATCACTTAGGTTAAACGGAGGGTTTGCCAGAATGTAATCAGCCTTTAGTGTAGGATGCTGGTCATCAAAAAATGTGTCCGCGTTGAATTTTCCAAGGTCAGGCTCAATGCCTCGAATTGCCAAATTCATTTGAGCCATTTTCCATGTAGTAGGATTGCTGTCTTGGCCGAATACTGATATGTTATTGATATTTCCATGATGTTGTTCGATAAATTTAGCTGATTGTACAAACATGCCACCAGAACCGCAAGCCGGATCGTATACACGTCCACTATATGGTTGAAGCACTTCAACTAATGTACGGACAATACATGAAGGTGTAAAAAATTCACCGGCAAGTTTTCCTTCTGCTTCTGCAAATTTGGAAAGACAATATTCATAGGTACGGCCCAGTATATCTTTGCTGTTCCCATGTTCTTTCATTTGAACGTTTGTAAATAAATCCACAACATCCCCTAAACGGCGTTTATCTAATTCTGGTCGTGCGAAGTTTTTAGGAAGAATCCCTTTTAAACGAGGTTTTTCTTTCTCTATCAGTCGCATGGCATTATCGATGACAGTGCCAATCTCCGGAGTATGAGCGGCTTCTGCTATGACTGACCAACGGGCTTCTTTGGGTACAAAGAAAATATGGTCGCAAGAATATTCATCTTTATCTTCCTCAAAGCCTTCTCCTTCATTGATAAGAGCTTGATGCTTTGCTTCAAAACTGTCTGATATATATTTAAGGAAAATAAGTCCAAGAACGACAGATTTATATTCTGATGCATCCATGTTGCCACGTAATAAATCAGCAGCTTTCCATATTTGTTTTTCAAATCCTAATTCGGCTGTATTTGTCTTTGTCATACTGATGTTTATTTTTATGGTTGTGATGTTATAATTTCCCAAGTTTTTTCAGCCTTGAACGGATAGCACCATTATTACGTTCAAAGATTTCTGTTAATTCTTTGATGCTTTTCCCTTCTTCATATAAGCGAATTAAATATTCGTCAGCTTCTTTTTCCCAAGGTAAATAAGCATTTCCGTATTCTTGTCTCTTTTCTTCTAAAGAATATTTTTTCTCTGGTTTATTTTCTTTTTTTGTTTCTAAAGACCAATATTCAATAGCTTTGTTGATAGCATCTCTAAATTGTAACAGCTCTGAACGGTCTATGAATATTTCTTCTCTTCTGAAATTTCCGAAACCTATTTTTTTACTTTGAGTGATTTGGAGATATTGTTCTTCATTATTTTCTTTCAGAAACATCACAAA
>CAKUYM010000368.1 GCA_934716785.1 uncultured Bacteroides sp.
TTAACGGCAGAATCGGGACGGAAATCTCGAAAATGCCACGATGCTTAATTTTTAAAGCCACTTTTTATAGTGGACTCGTTTATATAAACTATATCATTCACTTTTGCAAATACAAACCAAATGATTATATGTGATGAATAATAAAAAAATAACAGTAACTTCACCACTTCTTCCTGAACTTGATGATTTTATAGAGGATTTGAAGAATATTTGGGAGAGTAAGTGGATAACTAATAATGGCGATTACCATAGGAAATTGGAAAAAGCTCTTGCAGAGTATTTGAAGGTGCCGTACGTAAGCCTTTTCACCAACGGAACTTTACCATTGATTACCGCTCTACAGGCAATGCGTATCACAGGTGAGGTTATTACGACTCCCTATAGCTTTGTGGCAACGACGCATAGCATTTGGTGGAATGGTTGCAAGCCAGTATTTGTAGATATTAATCCAAAGACAGGCAACATCGATCCAGACAAAATTGAGGCCGCTATTACACCACGTACTACAGCCATTATGCCAGTGCATGTATATGGTAAACCATGTGATACTAAGGCTATTCAGGAAATAGCGGACAAGTATGGACTAAAAGTCATTTATGATGCTGCACATGCTTTCGGTGTGGAAGTGAATGGAGAAAGCATCTTGAATGCTGGCGATATTTCCACATTGTCGTTTCATGCCACAAAAGTATTTAACACTATAGAAGGTGGCGCAATGATTATGCACGATGAGAAAACAAAGAAACGTATTGATGATCTCAAGAACTTTGGATTCCATGATGAAGTGACCGTTGTTGCCCCAGGTATAAATTCCAAGATGGATGAGATGCGTGCCGCATATGGTCTTCTAAATCTACGACAAGTAGATAAGGCAATAGAAGCCCGCCATCAAGTGGCAATAAAGTATCGCAACGCTTTGAGAGATGTAGATGGCATAACATTTTTTGAGGATATGGATGGAGTCAAGCATAATTATAGCTACTTCCCTATTTTCATCGATGCAGAGAAGTATGGCATGACCCGTGACGAACTTTATGAAAAGATGAAATTACAAAACGTGCTTGGTCGTCGTTACTTCTATCCTTTAATCAGCGAATTCTCCACATATCGTGGGTTGGATAGTGCATCACGAGAAAATCTCCCTAATGCTCATAAAATGGCAGACAGCGTAATCTGCTTGCCTATGCATCATGCTTTGAGCGACGAAGACATCCATAGAACTTTGGAATGTATATTAAAATAATAGATTCAAACTAATTTATATAAAGATGATACAGGTTTCGGAAGTTTCAAAGACGGTACAACCTTCTTTGACAAGAGCTTTATTTGATATGGCTAAGGAGTATTCCGATGTTATAGATTTTACCCTTGGCGATCCAGATGTACAGCCACATCAGGCAATTAAGGATGCAGGTTGTGTCGCTATTCAGGAAGGAAAAACAAGATATTCACAGAATGCAGGCTTACTGTCATTGCGAGAGACAATAACTAAGTATTACAAAAGAACTGAAGGATTCGAGTATAATCCAAATTCTGAAGTTATTGTAACTGTAGGAGCGATGGAGGGATTGTATCTGTCTTTGCAGGCTTTATTAAACCCTGGTGATGAAGTGATTATCCCAGCACCTTATTATGTAAATTACGTTCAGATGGTAAATCTTTGCCATGCAAAAGCTGTAGTTGTTGACAATCCAGATGCAGAAGAATTAAGCTTCAACATTAAAGACGTGGAAAATGCAATTTCAGAGAAGACTAAGGCTATCATTATTAATACTCCTTCTAATCCTTCTGGAAAAATCATATCACAGGATAAAATACAAGCTTTGGCTGAGTTGGCAAAGAAATATGATTTGGTAATTATTTCCGATGAAGTATATAAATGTTTAATATACGATCAGGCACATTTTAAAAGTATAGTTGCTGTTGAAGGAATGCGCGAGCGTACAGTTTTAATCAATTCTTTATCAAAAGAGTTTTGTATGACAGGTTGGCGTATAGGTTATGTCCTGGCACCAGAAGAGTTGATAGCAGCGATGACGAAATTACAGGAAAATGTGGTTGCTTGTGCTCCACTTCCTTCTCAATATGCTGCTATAGAGGCATTAAGCGGAAAAGAGAATTATTCTGAAAACATGGTTAAAATTTTTACAGAAAGAAGAAATACTCTCGTTCAAGGAATACAGGCATTGCCATTATTGCGATGCACAGCTCCTCAGGCTACATTCTATTTAATGGTTGACATATCTGCTACAGGCTATACTTCGTATGACTTTGCTGTTGCTCTTTTGAAAGCTCAGCAGGTAGCAGTTGTTCCAGGTGTTGCTTATGGCAAGAGTTGTGATAAGTATATTAGAATCGCTTTTACTCTTGAAGAGGCCAAGATAAGAGAAGGTGTTCGAAGAATAGGAGAATTTGTAAAAAGCTTATAGTAATGAAGAGACTATTAATGCTTGGCGGAAGTCTTTATCAGACTTACGCAATTAAGAAGGCAAAAAAAATGGGTTATTATGTCATTTCATGTGATTATTTGCCAAGTAATCCAGGGCATAAGTATTCTGATGAATATTATAATGTAAGTACAACGGATAAGGAAGCAGTTCTGAAACTTGCAATGGATTTGCAAGTAGATGGAGTAGTGGCTTATGCTTCTGATCCTGCTGCACCTACGGCCGCATACGTTTGTGAACAGTTAGGTTTGCCTACTTCCCCATTTAAATCGGTTGAAATTCTTTCCAATAAGGATTTGTTCCGGCAGTTCTTACAGGACAAAGACTTTAATTGCCCTAAGGCAATGGGCTTTACTACTTATGAGGATGCTCTTGCTCATATTGATGAGTTAAAACTTCCTGTTATGGTAAAACCTGTTGATTCATCAGGTAGTAAAGGTATAAATAAAATGACCGATAAATCACAGCTGAAAGCCTTAGTTGAGGATGCACTCAACTATTCGAGAGGTAAGCGATTCTTGATTGAGGAATTTATCGTAAAGAAGGGGCATCAGATTTCAGGAGATGCTTTTTCTGTAGATGGTAAGCTTGTATTTCATTGTTTGGGTAATGAGTTCTATGACCCAAATTGTGATAAGGACTTTGCTCCTTTGGGAGAATGCTGGCCTTTCCAAATGGATCATAAATATATAGAAGATTTGGAAGAACAACTCCAGAGATTGATGAGTCTTCTCAACATGAAGAGCAATGCTTATAATGTAGAGGCAATAGTAGGAGAAGATGATAAGGTTTATCTTTTGGAGCTAGGTGCCCGTTCTGGTGGTAGTCTTATCCCACAGGTTACCAAATATGCTACAGGTATTGATATGGTAACATGGGTGGTACAGGCTGCAGCTGGTGATACTATTGATTTATCTGTATTGCAGGGGAAGAAGGAGATGCCAATTAAGGGTTATTGGTCTAATTATATGGTTCATTCTAATGCAACAGGAAAATTCCAAAGCATAGAATTTGATGAGGAATTTGAAAAAAATCATCTTGTAGAATTTGTAAATGACTTACATGTTGGTGATGAAGTACATCGCTTCCGAGATGCTCAAGATTGCATAGGAGAGTTTATTCTTAAGTACAAAAATATGGACGAAATGTTTGATGTAATTAAGAATATAGAAAGTAAGATAAATGTAATTGTTCAATAAGTTATGAAAAATTTGGTAATAGTTGGAATATCTGATACAGCGGATAGAATAGCTCGTTTTGTAGAAAGATATTCTTTATATAATATAATCGGCTGTACTGTTAATAAGGAGTATGTTCCTGGATGTGGCATGGCTGAAGTGGGGGGGGCAAAATAGAAAAGTATTTCCTTTAGAAGAACTTGATAAATTCATAGATAAAGAAAACGATCTTCTTTTCGTGGCAGTTTTATGGAATCGCCTGAATGCAGATCGTCGTTATCTGTATGAAAAAGTTAAATCGATGGGATATCATTTGACCAATATCATTTCTCCCAATGCACAGGTTCGTGGAGAATTGCTGGGAGACAATTGTTGGATTTGTGATGGTGTTGTAGTTCAAGAACATGTGAAATTTGGCAATGATATATTTGTTATGGATAATGCAATGGTTGGTCATTGGACCATGGTTTCAAATCATGTATTTATAGCAATTCGAGCAACAGTTTGTGGTGCTGTTGATATCGGAGAGCAATGCTATATCGGTGCTAACGCAACAGTTTTCGATGAAGTGAAGATTGGAAAAAAGTGTTTGATAGGTGGTGCCACTGTCGTAAAGCGTAGCGTACCAGATTTTTCAGTTGTTAAAATTCCAAGCAACACAATGATCATCAAACAATATCCAGAAGATGTTATTGAAAGCAAATGGATGGCCCATCATAATGTTAGATAACTGAAGTTTCCCACCCCAAAATAATGGGGTAAAAATAACAGTTTCTCAATAAAAAGTTGTATCTTTGTAAT
>CAKUYM010000369.1 GCA_934716785.1 uncultured Bacteroides sp.
CTGATGGACTTTAAAGAGGCTCACGACGGACAATACGGGGTACGCCATTACCGTAAGGTGATAGAAACGGCGGCCAAATATAAAATAGCTATAGACAATCATGAGCCGGTTATGCCAACGGGGATTGAACGCACTTGGCCGAACTTGATGACACAAGAAGCCGTGAGGGGACAAGAGCATAACGCTTGGTCGCCCGATGGGGGAAATCCGCCGGAACACACCACGGTCATTCCGTTTACACGAGGGCTGGCGGGTCCGATGGACTTTACTTTCGGAACATTCAATTTCAAAAATGACGCCTATCCGGGTACTCGGGTAAATACTACCTTGTGCAAGCAGTTGGCACTGTATGTGGTTATCTTCAGCCCACTTCAGATGGCGTCCGATTTGCCGGAGAATTATAAAGGAGTCAAGGCGTTCGATTTCATCAAGGATGTGCCTACCACTTGGGAAGAGACCAAGGCGTTGGATGCCAAGATCGGAGACTATTCCGTCTTTGCCCGGAAAGATCGAAACTCTTCCGATTGGTATGTGGGGTGCATCACCGATGAGGAAGCGCGTACACTACGTGTTCCATTGTCTTTCTTGGATGCCGATGCCGAGTATGTAGCGCAGATTTATGCCGATGGTGAAGATGCCGATTGGAAATCGAATCCCACTTCGTTCCAATACAAAGAACAAACAGTCAAGGCATCCGATACGCTGACGGTAAAGTTGGCTACCAGTGGCGGATGTGCTATTCGTTTCATTAAAAAATAGAGCTATGGTTTGGAAAAAAGTTCTTTCAGCCTTTGTTATCTCGGCTTTGTGCATTGTGGGCTTGAAGGCGGAAAATGCCGATGTGGCATCAGCTCGTCGGTTGGCATATCGGGTTTTGGGAGAAAGAGCCGAATCTTTCATTTTCGGAGTCTTGGATTCTCCTACAGATAAGTTTTCGTTGGAAAACGTTGGGGAGAAGATACGTATATCGGGGAATAATGCCAACTCCATGGCTGTGGGGCTTAATTATTACTTGAAGAATTATTGCCGTACTACAGTGTCTTGGTATCGTTCCGAGCCGGTTCAACTGCCAAGTCGTTTCCCGGAGGTGTCTCAACCGGTCACGGTAGAAGCGAAAGTGGATACTCGTTTCTTCTTGAACTATTGTACTTTTGGCTATACGATGGCTTGGTGGAAATGGAGCGACTGGGAACGGTTTATAGATTGGATGGCTCTGAATGGCATCAATCTGCCATTGGCCATTACGGGGCAGGAGGCCGTATGGTATCGGGTCTGGACCGACATGGGACTTACCGACGAAGAGGTAAGGTCTTATTTCACGGGACCGGCTCATTTGCCGTGGCATGAAATGTGCAATTTGGATGGTTGGCAGGCTCCGTTGCCAAAAGAGTGGCTTTCGATGCAAGCCGATTTGCAAAAGCAAATAGTGGCCCGCGAGCGTGAACTGAACATGAAACCGGTATTGTCGGCTTTCGCCGGACATGTGCCGGCGGCTTTGAAGCGGATATATCCGGAAGCAAAAACAACGCAGGTAAGTGAGTGGGGCGGTTTTGCCGACAGATTTCGTTGCACTTACCTCAATCCGATGGATTCTTTGTTCCCTGTCATTCAGCGTAAGTTTCTGGAAGAACAGGAGCGAATGTATGGAACGAGCCATGTTTATGGCATAGATCCGTTCAATGAGGTAGACCCGCCGTGTTGGGATGCCGATTCGTTGGGGCAGATGGCTCGTCATATTTATGAGTCGGTGGCCCACGTGGATAAGGAGGCGGTTTGGCTACAGATGGCGTGGCTCTTTTATGCCGATTCGGAACATTGGACTGCTCCTCGGATAGAAGCCTATCTGCAGGCGGTGCCACAAGACAAATTGCTCTTGCTGGATTACTTCTGCGAGTACACCGAACTATGGAAAAAGACCGATAGCTTTTCCGGACAGCCTTATCTGTGGTGCTATTTGGGCAACTTTGGTGGAAATTCTTTCCTTTCAGGTCCGGTGAAGCTGGTGAGCGAAAGGCTGGCAGATGCATTGGCAAATGGAGGAACGAACATGAAAGGCATCGGCTCGACGTTAGAAGGGTTCGGGGTCAATCAGTTCATGTATGAATTTGTGCTCGATAAGGCTTGGAATATCTCCATGTCCGATGAGGAATGGTTCAACAAGTTGGCGGATCGTCGTACGGGAACCGGTTCGGATGCGGCACGGAAAGCATGGAAGTTGCTTTCCGAAAAAGTGTATGTACAGCCGGCGCAAGTGGGGCAGGGCACACTGACCAATGCCAGACCTTATATGGAGGGCAATGTGTATTGGACAACAAAGCCTACGGTGGAATATCGGTTTGAAGACTTACTCGAGGCTTGGCGGTTATTGCTCTCTGTAGAAAATGTGGATCGGGATACTTACGAGTTCGATGTGATAAACATTGGCAGGCAGGTGCTGGGTGACTATTTCCAGACTGTGAGAAATGAATTTGTGTCTGCATACAAAGACTCCGATACGGAGAAAATGCGTCAAGCAGGAAATCGGATGATGGAAATTCTGTCTGATTTGGATGAGCTGCTTAGCTGCCATCCAACATTCTCTTTGCACGAATGGATTCAAGACGCACGCGATAAGGGAGAGACTCCTCCATTGAAAAATTATTATGAGTGGAATGCACGTACGCTGATAACCATTTGGGGGGACAGCTATCATTTGACGGATTATGCCAACCGCTCGTGGGCGGGATTGACCGGGCAGTATTATGCCCCTCGTTGGAAGCATTTCATTGATGAGGCAGTCAAGGCGGTGGCGCAGAAAAAGCCTTTCGACGAAAAGACTTTCCGCCAGTGGTCGTTGGACTTCGAGAATAACTGGGTGAAACTTACTAATGAGATCAGCTATAAGAAGCGGACGGACGGCATCTCTTTGTCTCGCGAACTGTATCGCAAGTATTCCGAAAAATATTTCCGTTAAGTCCTTTTGGAGTCAAGCGTAAGCGAAATTAAAACCGCGCCTTGGTTTTGTAAATTCAGTAGTAATTTATAAAAAAACAAGGCGCGGTTTGTATAAAATCAATCACGGTATTGATACCTTTCTGCGTGAAGATCGAGTTATTCTATTAGTTTGCCGGGGGTGATGTCCCATCCGGTGATGGTAGATATATAAGGAATAAGGGAATGTGCCATTTTCAGTTGGCCTTTATAATTGGGGTGATATACGGAACCCAAGTCGGACGACTGGTTGTACAACCCGAATGGCAGGTATTGCACAAACAGCTTGTCGTCGTTCGCTTTTATTTTAATCTCTTTTAGGTAATCGGGCAGTGGCTCTTCTATGGTAGGCGGACATACGCATAAGATGAGCACATCGTCATAAAGTTCCCTTATCTGCTTGATGATTTGCAGATATCCGTTTACGAATTCGTTTCGGTAAGGATGGGCATCGGTGCTGAAGTCATTGCTGCCTAAGTTGATAACAACCAGTTGCGGGCGGTAGCTTTTTTCTTTCCATGCCAACGTATCCATGTCGAAAGTGCGCATCATGCGTTCTTTCATGGTTACTTTCGAGGTGCGTACGGAGTCACCCCAGTTTCTTACGGCTCCTTGTCCGGAGTGTGAGATGAATGTGTAGTCGGCATCAAAATAGCGGGATATGATGGCTCCGTATGCCAAGTTGCAATTTTCGGTTCCCACTTTGAATGGTTCGCTTTTGTCTTTCCCTTCAGTTCCGAAGCCGCACGTCAACGAATTTCCGATGAACTCAATGTGGCGTTCGGGTGTTTTGTTTACGGCTTGCAATTTGCCTGCCTTCGGTAACACAAACTGATGTATGGTAACTCTACCGAATTCGCCTTCGCTGCGCTTCTGCACTTTTACTTCGTGCGCTTTCTTGTCTATTCCCGAAACCAACTCTATCAGCGTGTCTGAACTGCATACTTGCACGGTCTTATGCCAGCGGTTGTCTACAAATACATTGAAGTAACTATCCCCCTTGCAGGACATGCGGGCCGATAGTTTTCCTCCGTAGAGCAAGGTGGTGAAATACGTGCCGGACCAATCGTATGAAACAGACTGCCCGGATACCAGCGTGCGACCTACGTATCGCACAGACGGAGTGTTGGCGGGAAGTAATGTTTTCTCATTCGTAGAGGCAGCACAGGTGGCTGCATGCAGAAGAAAAAATAAGAAAAATGTGAGTGTGTATGCTTTCATGTGATTAAGAAAATATATTAGTTAATACTAAACGAATTATTACATTACAAAAATAGTAAAAATCATATTTTATTAGAAATATTTTCCTTTTCGCTTAAAAATTTATTTCTTTGTAAACGTTTTGTATCAATGAATCTACTTGAATGGCGTCAATCAACTTCAATTCAATATACACTACTTATTATAGGAAAGCT
>CAKUYM010000370.1 GCA_934716785.1 uncultured Bacteroides sp.
TAGTCTACCGCCTTGATGCCTAGCGCTTCGTCTGCCGAAGACACCTTCGTACCCTTGGCAAGGAAATCGGGCGTGTATTTGATACGCAGGTCATGCGTAGCCATCAATTCGTCAAAATATTTTTGATATTCCGGATTATTCTTGTCCTTGATCTGCCCCATCAAGCCTTTCAGAATTTTGTATCCGTCGGTAAAGGTATAGAAACGAAGCGTCGGACAGTTATCCAACACAGCTTTCCAAGGAGTGTATGCATCCTTAAAATTACCTGCCCGCACAGCTTCATGCGAAATACTACTGTTTGAATTGCAGTTAGACGCATCCTGTGCTATTGCAGTGGTTGCCCCTGCTGAAAGGACCAACATAGCCACAAGCGTTTTAATCTTCATTGTATTTAAATTTTAGTTGTTATTATAAAGTCGTCTATTCTCTCACTTTCTCTTATTCTACCCTGCGCTTGAAGAACCAGCGTTCGTTGAACGTCAGTCCGATGCTGACACGGAAGATATTTTCGTTCACGTAATTCGTTTCCTGACCGCTCACACGGACAAACTGTCCGCTGATGCTGAGGATGGAACGCGAACGGGGCACAGGCAGACCGAAACCGGCAGTCACGCCATATTCACGGGCAGCCTCTTTTCCGCCAATCTTATAGTACGGAGTCTTATAATAAGCTCCCGCACGATATTTGATGAGGGATAAGTAGGAACGTCCCATCAGATTGGGGATATATTCCGCACCCACCGATATCTTATGACGGTCGCAAAAAGCGTATGTCTCATCAAAGTCCTGAAGCACGGCTTCGTCCGTAGAAGCTACATTGAACTTGGACTTGGACCATTGCTGCAAACTGTAGTCCACACCGATAGTCAACCGCTTGTCATAGTTGTACGTAAATCCTACTCCGAACGTATTCGGCAATTCAAATGTGGCATTCGGCTTGTCGGTGGTGGAAGACGCCGTTGTGCCCGTCGAGTTGGACACCATCTGCGTGGTCACGCTGTAGTCGTTGCCCAAATTCAACTTCGGAGAATATACGGCACCGATCGTCACTGAATGTTTTTTGTCAAGCGTCAGCGTGTATTGCGCTCCAAAGTCGAGCTTATAGCTTGATATGGATGCTACCGACTGATAATTGTAGTTGTAAGCCTCCGATACACTCGGGTAATAAACAACGCGTGTGCGGTTGATATCTCCCCAGAAATAAGAGACATTGGCACCCAGTGAAAAGTTTTTCAGCAACTTGACACCCAATCCGCCATACAACTGATGCAAACCTCCGTCTCCGGAGTAGTTTCGCGCATATTCGGTCGAGTTTCCCGTCACAGGGTCAGTGGCGGTATGCGTATCCGACACGCTGTATCCCACGTTCGAGAACGGCAACAGACCGATGCTCATCGCTATCCGAGGATGCAGGCGGAACTGCATGGCGAGATAATCGACGCTGGAGTTCTTGGTGTTCAACTTCACCCCTCCTCCACTCACGTTCATATTCTGCAGGCTGACACCTCCTTCAAACAGGAACGTCAACGAGTCGATGGCTGTGTACGAAGCAGGATTCAAAGGATTGATCTGCCCCCCGTCACGGAGTCCGAAAGCAATTCCTCCCATAGCCTTGCTATTCCCGAAACTCTGCTCGGACAAATCGCCATAGCCGTATCGTGTATAAGGAGAGTTTGTATTATTTTGAGCAATTGCCATTCCGGTGACCATCGTGAGCAAAAGCGCACATAGTGTGTGTCTAAATCCTACCATTATTATAGTTTAAAATTCTATTTAATCCTTTCAACACTAAAAATCTATCTGCAAAGATGATACTTTTTACGCTGCTTTCAAAAGAAAAATCATCTCCGCCCGTTAAAAAAACCAAAAGTTCAGGATATTTATGCTTCATAGACTCAATATAACCTGAAATTTCGTATTCCATGCCTTTCAACACCCCGGCGCGGATAGCCGTTTCGGTGTCACGTCCCATCGGAAGCCGACGACCGTCGGGGTCTATCAGAGGCAAGCGTCCGGTGAACTGATGAAGCGCCTTGAAGCGCATCTGCATGCCGGGCGAGATATTGCCTCCATGATACTGCCCCTTCGAGTCGATAAACTCGTAGGTGATGCAGGTGCCCGCGTCAATGACCAATATATCGTTGTGGGGAAACCGCTCGTTGGCTCCCACCACGGCAGCCATACGGTCGTATCCCAGCGTTTCGGGCGTCTCGTACAGATTGACCACCGGCAGCGGTGTCTTATCGTCGAGCCACAAGACAGGAAACGGCAGGGCCGCCAGTTCGGCAAGTATCCGCTCGTTCAGGTCGATGACCGTAGCCACAATCCCACGCTCTATCGGGTGCTTGAGACAGAGGGCTTCCAAGCAGTCCAATGATTGGTTGGATTCGGTCAGCACCTCCACCATCTCCCCGTTATCGAAGAGGGCGACTTTAGCCATCGTATTTCCTATGTCGACAATTAAGTTCAATCGTTTTTTCTTTAGCTCATTTCTTTAGCGGGCGCAAAGGTACATAAAAAAGCTATCACTTTATATATCCTATCTATTTTTTATACCTCGAATAATGCCGATAATCCATTCAATCGAACTATATATTTTAATATATAAATTACCTTTTATTATTTATTAAGTGTTCCGGGAAGCGTTCGGCACTCATTTTTCGTTACACAATAGTTCGCTATTATTCAAGCAGTTGCAGAGATTTGGAAGCGTTCCACGTTGCGTTCCACGTTTTTGTACCTATTTTTCATCAAAACAGAGCCTCTGTTTTACTGAAATAGAGCGTCTGTTTGATGCAAATAGAGCGTCTGTTTCACTGAAACAAGCCACCGGTTTCACTGAAATAAACCGTCCGCCTCACACTAACCGATATTTTATTTCCCTGCTCCAACTATTCTTCGTATATTCGCTGCCGAAATAAAACATGCCTATTGATGAAACGTCTTTTTTCATATGCAATCATCTCTTTTTGCCTGTTACTCCTGCCCTTCGGACAGATGCATGCCAACGGCAACGACTCCATACGCCTCAGTCTGCTGACCTGCGCGCCCGGAGAAGAGATCTATTCCCTGTTCGGACACACGGCCATCCGTTATGAAAATCCTTCACAAGGCATAGACGTCGTGTTCAACTACGGTTTGTTCAGTTTCAACACACCCAACTTCATACTCCGTTTCGCTCTCGGAGAGACCGACTATCAGTTGGGAGCGACCGACTTTCCCCATTTTGCCGCCGAGTATGCCTTTTTCGGGCGCAGCGTGTGGCAACAGACATTGAATCTGACCGATGAGGAAAAGAGCGGATTAGTGCGGCTGCTGCAAGAAAACTACCGCCCCAAAAACCGGGTGTACCGTTATAATTTCTTTTACGACAACTGTGCCACCCGCCCCCGCGACAAGATAGAGGAAAGCATTGCAGGCACAGTGATTTACCCCGCAGAACCGCAGGACGACTCGCGTTCTTTCCGCGACATCGTGCATCAATATTGCAAAGGCCATCCGTGGGCACGTTTCGGCATCGACATGTGCATAGGAAGCGAGGCGGACCGCCCCATCACGCAACGCCGGATGATGTTCGCACCGTTTTATCTGATGGACGCCTTTGCCGGAGCTCAGATAGAAAATGACTCCATCCGTCGCCCGCTCGTAGAGAACAGCGAGCTGATTATAGACGCTACTCCCGAAGAGGATGACAGCGGCGGCCGGCTACCCACCCCGCTGCAATGCGCGCTGCTTTTATTTATGCTCACAGCCGGCGCCACCATCTACGGCATCCGGCGGAGAACCGGATTGTGGGGCATCGACCTGATTCTTTTCGGTGCGGCAGGCATCGCGGGATGTATCCTCGCCTTCCTCGCCCTCTTCTCCGAACACCCTGCCGTCAGCTCCAATTTTCTGTTGGCTGTGTTCCATCCGGGGCAACTTATTTTTCTTCCTTATATTATATATTGTGTCCGAAAAAGGAAGAAATGTTGGTATTTGACCCTCAATCTTATAGTTTTAACACTTTTTATAGTGCTTTTTCCAATAATTCCGCAGAGATTTGACTTTGCTGTTGTACCTTTGACGCTCTGTTTGCTGATACGCTCGGCAAGCAACTTAATTGTGACATCTAAAAAGAAACAATGAAAGGACTACTTACTTCCCTCATCACCGTACTCACTTTTACCGGGCTACAAGCCCAGTCGCTTCCTGCTGCCCCCAAACTTGTGGTAGGATTGACGATTGACCAACTGCGTACGGACTACTTGGAAGCGTTTTCTTCGCTTTACGGCGAGAAGGGCTTCAAGCGCCTTTGGAAAGAGGGAAGGGTGTTCTGTAACGCCGAATACACGTTTGACGGTGTGGACCGCGCCTCGGC
>CAKUYM010000371.1 GCA_934716785.1 uncultured Bacteroides sp.
TTTGCAGTTAATGATAGTATGGCTCTGTGTTCCTCGTGTGGTAGGTTAATTACCCCACTATATATCCTAAGGCTGTGGCTGATAGATTTGTAATGCAACGGGGGCTCAGGGCCGTATCTTTTTATTGAGTTTTTATATACCATTCAGCATTATCCTTATAATAAAACATTGATTTTATTGGCTTTATAAAGAAATAGTCTTATCTTTGTAGGGCATTACATGTCTATTTTGCCGATTGAGGCCAAGGGTCTTAGTCGTAAACGACTACGAACATATTTTAATATGTTCGTAGTTTCGCGATACTACGGTTCTGTCCCCCGTGTGGAGGGTTAATGCCCCCACTGTATCCTAAGGCTTCGGCGTAGATATGTAATGCAACGGGTCAGCAGAACCGTATTTTTTTGATTCTTCTTCTTTCTTTTAACCAACAAAATATGTATTTCCCAATCTTGTATACTGTGGGCTGCTACCTGCGGCAGTTATATTCTCATCTTAATAAAATTTCTACCTATTATTTGTAAATGTCAAAAGATTTTTTTAATATTGCGAGTGGGTTGTATGTGTGATAATTGTTGATTATGATTGAAAAGCTTAAGTATTAAAATGTACTATTTTAATATGCTATTGAGCTTTTTAATTTCGCTAATGAGTTAACTGATATTGAATAAGAATTGAACTATGACAATCACTATAATATGCAAAACGACATAAAAATATTAATTATACGTTTTAAGAATGAGATTTCTTTGTTGGAAATACCCTTTTTTAGAGGTGCGATTCTTAACGCCTTGCATGGAGAAGCAAATATACTATTCCATAATCATGTAGGTGAATCATCATTTCGGTATTCCTATCCATTAATACAGTATAAGAGAATTCAGGGAAAAGCCGCTATTGTTTGTTTGAAAGAAGGAACGGAAGCTATCGGGCAATTCTTTTCAGAGGGAACTTTTACATTAAACATCGGTAATCGTTTGGTGAAAATGGAGTTAGGATCCGTATTGCCAAGAAAATGCCTGATTCAAACATGGAATTCGATGTTTAAGTATCGTATTCGCAGATGGTTGCCTCTTAACTCGGAAAATTATCAGAAATATAAAGTAATGGAAAGCATATCAGAAAAGATCTCTTTCTTAGAGGGAATTCTGGTTGCCAACCTCTTGTCTTTTTCAAAAGGAATGGGAATTTATATGGAGAAAGAAATCCAGTGTAAACTGACATCTTTGCATGAACCTTTCTTGATTAAAAACAAAGGGGTCAAACTAATGGCGTTTGATATAGAGTTTATTACTAATATGTCTTTGCCTGATTATATAGGTATAGGGAAAAACGCCAGTATTGGCTATGGAATCATCACTCATGTACGTAATGAAAAAAATAACGATAAATGAAAACTATGAGAGAACATATTTATTTGGCCGCTTTGCTACATGATATAGGAAAGTTCTATCAGCGAGCAGATACCGGTTCTGTTCAGACAAGTAAATATTTGAAGGAGCATTGTAAGGATGAAAGTTCTTTTTGTCCTTTGTTTAACGGACGTTATTCTCATAAACACGTTTTATGGACGGCGCAATTTATAGATGAATACAAGTCTGTTTTTCAAAAACTGGTAAAGGAAGATTTTGATGATTGGACGAATAAGAATAACTTGATAAACTTAGCGGCCGGACATCATTTATCCAATGAACAATTATCCGAATATGGGAGACTGATCAAAGAGGCAGATTGTCTTTCTTCCGGTATGGATAGAAGTACTGATGTAGCATTGAAAGACGAACAGGATGAGAATACAAATTGGGACGCTTTCAAGAAGAAACGGATGATATCAATCTTGGAGACGGTGGGACTGACCAAGGAAGAGTTGGAGAATAAAAAATCCCAATGGCATTATTTGCCTGTAGAAAGTCTTTCTTTACATAAGGAAAATTTTCCATCGGGTAAGTTAAAAGCTGTGGGAGCAATTCTTGAATGAATTCAAATTTATTCAGGCGAATACTTATTATGCATTTTCAGAAACTCTTTTAAACCTTTTGTTTAAATATGCGACTTGTATTCCTGCCAGTACCATTAATTTTCCGGATGTGTCTTTGTACGATCATTTGAAGACAACAGCAGCCTTGGCTGTATGCTTGTATGATGTCCGTCAATCGGAAGAGAACCCGGAGGATCCCTTTTTATTGATAGGTGCCGATTTGAGTGGTATACAATCTTATATTTATCAAGTCGTTTCTAAATATGCAGGTAAGAATCTGAAGGGACGTTCTTTTTATCTGCGCATATTGTCTGATTCTATAGTTCGTTTCTTGTTGAAGGAATTAGGGTTGTTTCAAGCAAATGTCGTTTATAACTCCGGTGGTGGGTTTTATATAATTGCTCCTAATACTCAAGCCACAAGAAACGGATTGGAAGAAGCAGTGCAAAAGATAGAACAGCAGTTGTTTAAAATGCATGGCACCGCTTTGTTTGTGGCTATAGACAGTGTCCCTGTTCCTAAAGATGCTTTGATTCATGCTCATGGAGAAAGTTTGCAAAAAGTGTGGACGGAGCTATTTGTGAAACGGGAACAGAAGAAGTACGCTAAATTCGCATCACAGATAGAAGCACATTATGAGACATTTTTTATGCCCATAGAACATGATGATACAGTGGGTCGGGATGTCGTGACAGGAGAGGATTTCTTTCCTAATGAAAAGTGTGTGTCTGAAGGAGAATTGAAGCCGCTGAAGCAAATAACAAAAGATCAGATTGTCTTGGGACGTGTTTTACGTGAATCAGAAGTAATGGTTGTATCAACAGAACCAATAGCATATTGGGCAGACAAGAAAATGATAGAGCCCGGTGGCTTAGGCTTCTATTATTACTTCCTGCAGCAAACTGACCTTTGTACTATGCAGAAACAACTTCGTGCCTCTGCTGATAAAGTTTCTGTGATTACATTGAATGGGAAAGACAGAAATTGTGATTTTATGAGTAGAGTAGACGGAATCAATAATATTTATGGTCTGGAGTTCTATGGTGGAAATGAAATCGGAAAAAAGGATATGCCGACTTTTGAGGACATGTGCAACAAACATGTGGCGAAAGATGCTTTTAAAAGGTTGGGCGTTTTGCGAATGGATGTTGACAATTTGGGGCAAATCTTCCAACAAGGAATTATTCCGGAAAGAGCTACTTTATCAAGGTATGCAGCATTAAGCCGTTCGTTTGATTATTTCTTCTCCGGATATCTGAATATAATTTGGAAGAAGGTTGCTCCAGAACAGTCTTTCATTATATATAGTGGTGGTGATGATGTCTTTATTGTTGGAAGCTGGGAAATAACGATTAAAATAGCAGAACGCATTCGTAATGATTTTAAACAGTTCACCTGTGAAAATTCAGCGTTTTCGCTATCAGGAGGTATTGCTGTTGTTTCTCCTAAGTATCCGATTATGAAAGGTGCGCAAGAAAGCGACGGAGAAGAAAAGAGGGCTAAGGGGCATCAGAATAGCGGAAAGACGAAAAATTCGATTTCATTTATGGGAATGCCTTTGAATTGGGAACATGAATTTCCACAGGTGCAGTCATTAAAGAATGAAATCGTAGCGGCAAATGAAAGTGGACAGCTACCAAAGTCTTTTATATCAAAGATCTTAACTCATTTGGCAAATGCGGAAATGGAGAATCATAAGATAAAAGCTGTAAAGACTTACTGGATGATAACTTATGATTTAAGCCGAATGTGCAGTTGTATATTGAATCCATTTGTAAAAAGAATGATTAATTCCTGTAAAACAGAGGTCTGTAGCAATAAAGGTTCATTGAATGGGCAACCGATAGAGACTGATTATCATTTATTGGAACTATGGGCTATGGCGTGCCGATGGGCAGAATTAGAGATTAGACAAAGTAAACATTAAAAATAAATTTATTATGAGAGATAATTATCGAGGAAACAAAGGATATTCATCAAATAGAACTGATGGATATTCAAAAGAGGATCCGGATATGGAGCCTAAACGTGTATTTGAAGAGGCCGGTTATAAGGCAGAGTGGATAACTAATGAAGCGGATGCACAATTACCTGAATTCGCAGATCGTATGGGCGAATATATGGCGAAAAATAAATTGACAAATTCAAAGATTCGTAGTATTTATTTGGAGATTAAGCGTATTCAAATGGGTGGATTTGAAAAAGAAAAAGCTTCTTTCTATTTATTGAGGCCTAAGGTTGCTTACGCTTTAGGGCGGGATAAAAATAATAAGGGTTTACGGTTGTTTAAAATAGTCTTTGACAGATGTTCCAAAGATGTATCAAATCAAAAAACATATCATAATTTTTGCAACTTATTGGAAGCTATATTGGCT
>CAKUYM010000372.1 GCA_934716785.1 uncultured Bacteroides sp.
CCTCTGTCTCCATCGTATCGGGCAAGACCGATAGCAAGTACACTTTCATTCTTATCTTTTATAATAAAATCCACAGAACGTGTTGGATTGGGGTAATCCTCAAAAACGCTTTTTAATTGAATATCTGATCCGGCTCTAACAGGTCCTTCTATCTTAAATTCAGACATGGCTGCCTCAAACATCGTAAAAAAACGTTCTGTTAAGTCATAGCCTTTCTGCCCTCTGTCTTTATATTCCCAAAGGACAGCACATAAAGCCTCATCAGGCAAAGGACGCCCTGAGAATGCTGCTTGAACTTTATCAATAGTCCTAAATTTATTTCCGTATTGCTTACAGACCATAGGGATCATTGATTTCTTTTTTAGCATTTCTACTGGCGTTTGTGGAGAAACATATTTTCGGAACACCCTACATAACTGTATCCGCATCCATGGTTGTTTAATATCTGTTATTCCCTGCAGTAGACGTTCTGACGACTCTGACGTTCTCAACAATTGTCCAAATAGAATTAATACAGGCTTATATAATTCACAAGCATCAGATAATATGTCTGGATAAAATTCTCCATTGGCCATTGTAATCCAATTGGATGCGTCTTGTTTATATTGGGCAAATGATTTCATGTTATATATAATTTTATTTGAGAACAAAAGTACAAAAATCCGTGATATGATATTCAATTGTTGCGGGCTTTATTTATGATTCAGAGCTTAATACCCTGATTTTGTTTTCTTGTTTGCATTCCCAACGTTTCCATAAACACTCGTCTTTCTTTCGTTTGAACCTCCTTCTTCTTACGTGTATTCAGTTTCCACGTTCAGATACTCCAGTTTCCATGCAAGGAAACGCAAGTATCCACGCTGGGAAACTGTAGTTCCCAGCGTGGGAACGGGAATTCTGTACTTAACTACAGAACAAATAATCATTAGTTGTTGCAACTAAATCCGGTTAATATCACTCTTCGAAAGTATGAAGTTATACCTTAAATCCACAACCCTATTTTTGCACGGTTATAGATTATCGACCAACGGAATACCACTCAAGTGACCTCTTTTCTTGATAAATAGTATCATAAACGC
This sequence comes from uncultured Bacteroides sp., assembly GCA_934716785.1. Taxonomy (GTDB): domain Bacteria; phylum Bacteroidota; class Bacteroidia; order Bacteroidales; family Bacteroidaceae; genus Bacteroides. The sequence continues at coordinate 1,080 of CAKUYM010000372.1, forward strand.
CACTAATAAGATAATTGCCCTTCACCGGTTTCACCTCCTCTCGAAATGCCGATGAATAAGGCAATAGCGGGTGAAGGCGAGGGGTGAAATTGGGTGAAACCGGACACTATCGGCTTCACCTTGTTTTTTCAAAATATCCCTTGAGCTAAAACAAATATCATTATAGCTAATCCGGATATCATTATAGCTAATGGAAATATGCTATAACAAATCCGTTGCCAGCTATTAATAGGTGCCCCATCAGCTATTAACGCCTTAGCTATCAAGTATTAATACCTTAGTTGTCAGGTGTTAATACTTTAGCCCTCATCTATTAATACCTGAGTTGAGATATCTATATACTCGGTATATTGGAATCATACCCCTATCATATTGAATCTATATGTCCGACACAATTGAGCTATATTCCCAACAATCGATATGGGGAAATTTCACAGGTGAAAGCGAGAACAAAGGGGTTCACCCTATTTCAGCCTATGCCTTCACCCGTAACGTTCTTATTCACAGCGTGTAAGCAGCAAGGTGAAACCGGTGAACCCTATAAATTAAAAGTTTGTGGTGATAGCGCAAATCAGCGAGTAAAAACGAATGCCCATTCATTTCTGCACTGTATTGAGTTGCAATATAAGTGCTGAAACTAAAAGTAATAAAAAGAAAATGCACTAAACGTTATAGATTTGAGGTTATGCATATTTCATCTTTCAATTAATTCAAGATTTAACATCAAATATTTTAAACGTATGGAGAGTAGCTGCCAAGCACAGCTACTCTCCATACTATTTTTTACAACTTATTTATGAGTTAGTACTACATCTGTCATTGCTCCCCAATTTTGCACGATACTACCATCTTTTACACAAGCATAATAAAATCCATCTACAGTGAGACTGCCATCATCCGACCACACGCCATTATCACCGAATGTCAGTTCCAACTGATTCTCAGCGTTAAGAGTTAGTGGAGCGATGTATTGCAAATCATCACTAAGAACGATATTCCCTTTTTTGCAATATGCATACATATACAGTGGAAGTGAGCCATGATTCGCCACATTCATATATCCAAGGAGTTGACTCCCCATCGGGAAAGCCAACTTCCCATCCGTATAAAGGGCTTTTCCGGGCAAACCATTACCATTTGTTATAGGAACTCCCGACAGATAGCGCACGTCATATGTATTCGGTGTATTCGTTATATCAAGCCTGCACACTCCTTCTTGAGTTCCACCATCCCGCATATATCGAATGCTATACTCACCTGCTAAAGGCAATTGCTGAAAAACGCCTGTCCATTTTACGTTACCGATGGCTACAGTAACTGCAGCAGTTCTTGGTTCCGCCAAATCATAAGGACCCGAAGCGACTACCACTCGGATTTTTCCATTATTATCGTCAGTGAAAGTAAGCCAATCATCTCCCGAATCTGAAGAAACGGTGTAATTTCGATGAGTATTTACCTCAAAATCAGCAGTTCCTCCCAATAAGGAAAATTTGTACTCTCCTTCTATGTTACAATCAGCCATATCACCCATCTGAGTAATATTTACTTGACATTTTTCATAACTTGTACTAATTACGATAAGTCCATTTCGTGCCCCTACATTCAAATTGGGCGAAACTGTCAGGTTTATTGTTGTTCCTGAAACAACTGCCGTACACCACGAAACATTGGTTTCGACCTCAAAAGCATGTGCCGTTTCCAATATAATAGCCCCGCTTCCACCCTCGGAAGAGTATTCAACATCAGATTTGACAACCTTTAAGGTATTGACTGATGAGACATCATCACTATCACTACATCCTGCATATAGGACAAGCAAAACTACAGCTATCAGTATATTTATAATCTTATTCATAATTCCACTCCTATTATTAGTCCTTTATCATTGTAAAACCACCTCTATATCGTGATTGCCCACCATCCGTATACTCAGAGCTTGAACCTGTTGCAGGATACTTCCATAGTATAAATGAATTCCATCCGGCTTTCTCACTCCACGTACCATTGTTCTTTGTCCATTCAACGATCGTTTTTCCGGAATCCGCTTTAGGTTCCCCAATCAGTCTATAAGACGTATTCCCGGTGAGACTGGTACTGACGAAGGCATCCCATGCACAAAGCCAAATCCGGGTTCCATCGTTAGTTGTCTGCAACAGTTGCGAAGGCCATTCTATTCTTCCCAACTTATAATCATAATACAGTGTCATGGTAAAATTAGCGTTCAGCCCTTTCATGTAGAAAGAATCATCCTTAAACTTCTTCGAGATTTGAATGTTGTACACATTATCGTCATAATCTGTCATTTTCCAAGAACCGATAAAATCATTGAAATGCATATACCCTTCAGGCAATGTGGCAGGTTTTATCCTCAAACTTTCCATTCCTTCATCAACGCAATTGTACGACTGAGCAGTTGCATCATAGACAAAATTCTGAACATTCTTGCCCAATACCTCTATCGGCTCATACAGTTTAAGCCCTGTATCAGTAACGAGAAATGACCACTTCTGCTCAACAGTCGTGCCATCGGCAGCAGGTGACATTACAGTTAAATTACGCTCCTGCATAAAAACAGTCTGTGATTCTCCTGCGATCTCAATTGTATAATAAACGGCAAACATTTTCTGCGAGATATCGGTCGATTTTGTTAAGACATCCACTCCGGGAGTAGTCAAGCGAGTCATTCTAATCACATTTTTCGTCTTCTTTCCCCGAAGAATTATTTCATTCTCCGTATGCGAACGAAGCAGGAACTCATAATCGCCTTCATAGCCTTTGCCTGAGCCGCCCGCTTCATCCGTGATATCAGGATCTGAGAAATAACTGAACAGAGCATTATAAGAATCGAAATTCAACGTAGGTCCTATATCTTTCTTAATAGAATATAGACTCTCTGCCGTCTCCTGTGGTTTTCCAAAGGCATCTGTTGAAACGGTAACCTTATCCCCTTTTTCGAACTTCATCACAAACAAATAGCCTCCATAGCTTTGGCTGGAAGAAGGAAAATACTCCATCAACCATCCATATTCAGCACCCTGCAACAAAGTCTGGTACTCTTGAACAGCCTGTTCCACTCGTTGGGCTACAGGTGCATCATATACATCATCCACATCCTGTACACATGAAGAACAGACTACGGTGAACACAAATAAAGTATAAATTAGTTTTTTCATATTTCAATATTTGTTTTTAGTAAATATGGTCCAAATCAAGTTCACTTATCTCATTAGTACGCCGGGCAATCACCTTACGGAGTTGGTCGATATCCAC
>CAKUYM010000373.1 GCA_934716785.1 uncultured Bacteroides sp.
CTATATACCCAGCTTCTTTTGTCTCTGAATTATATATATCTTCTATTTTTACATCTATCAATTCTTCTTTTAAAGTTACGATATTTTGAAGTTTTTCCATATCAGCTTTATCGATCTTTCCATCTTTATTAATATCCATTAATCCATTTGTATATTTACTTGTTTCTCCCAAACTTATAACTCGATTAATTTCACTTACATCCTCTATAGATATTATACCGTCTCCATTTATATCAGCCATCGACTTGCTTCGTGCCGGTTCTGTGACGAAATCCTTGTTTTGGAAGACGGACAGCCTTTTGTAGAAAAGCAATTGAAGGGTTATTTAGGCATCGGAGTCAAGGTAAAAGGACGGCTGGACGGCACTCTCTCACAAGACGGAGAGCTGAACCCCGACTCTGTGGCGCATGCGATAGGTAAAGAGAACAAATCAGAATTCGGCATTCCTTCCATCGTGGAAATGCGTCCCCCGGCACTTTGCGAGGGCTGCGGACACCGTGATATGTACACCACTCTGACTGAGGTTCTTAAAGAAGAGTATCCCTCACATAAAGTATTCAGTGACATCGGCTGCTACACGCTTGGCGCAAACGCTCCGTTCAACGCCATCAACTCTTGTGTGGACATGGGCGCTTCCATCACCATGGCAAAAGGTGCGGCCGACGGTGGTCTTCACCCGGCGGTAGCCGTCATCGGAGACTCGACTTTCACCCATTCGGGAATGACGGGACTGCTCGACTGTGTCAACGAAAACGCCAACGTCACCATCGTAATCTCCGACAACGAAACCACCGCCATGACAGGCGGACAGGATTCTGCCGGAACGGGACGTATTGAAGCCATTTGCACCGGCATCGGAGTAGACCCCGCCCATATCCGCGTAGTGGTTCCGTTGAAGAAAAACTACGAAGAGATGAAGCAGATCATACGTGAGGAAATCGAATACCGGGGCGTATCTGTCATTATCCCACGCAGAGAGTGTATCCAAACATTAGCACGCAAAAAAAAAGTAAGTAAGCCATGAAAAAAGACATTATATTATCAGGAGTAGGCGGACAGGGCATTTTGTCCATCGCTACAGTAATCGGCAAGGCTGCCTTGAAGGAAGGACTTTACATGAAACAGGCGGAGGTGCACGGAATGAGCCAACGGGGTGGAGACGTACAATCCAATCTCCGCATCAGCGACCAACCGATTGCTTCAGACCTAATCCCCTCAGGCAAGTGTGACCTCATCATCTCACTGGAACCTATGGAAGGGCTGCGTTATCTCCCCTACCTCAGTCCTGAGGGCTGGTTGGTGACCAACGAAACACCGTTTGTCAACATCCCCAATTATCCGGATGCAGACAAAGTAATGGCAGAAATCAACAAACTGCCCCACAAGATTGTATTAAATGTAGATAAGGTAGCCAAAGAAGCAGGCTCTGCCCGTGTTGCCAATATCGTCTTATTGGGAGCAACTATTCCATTCCTTGGCATCGATTATCAGAAAGTGCAAGACAGCATTCGTGAGATTTTCCTCCGCAAAGGAGAAGCAATTGTAGAAATGAATCTAAAAGCATTGGCAGCCGGTAAGGAGATTGCGGAAAAGCTGATGTAACAACAGGCATTGTCATGAGTACACAATATTGGGAAGAAGAGATAGAAACCATGAGCCGCGATAAGTTGCGGGAACTGCAACTTCAACGGCTCAAAAAAACAATCAGTATAGCCGCAAACGCTCCTTTCTACAAGGAGGTTTTCAGTAAGTGCGGCATCACGACAGATAGCATACAGTCATTGGATGACATACGCAAACTGCCTTTTACCACTAAAGCCGACATGCGCGCCCACTACCCTTTCGGGCTTGTGGCGGGCGATATGAAAAATGACGGCGTACGTATCCACTCTTCCAGTGGCACTACCGGAAATCCGACCGTCATTGTCCATTCGCAGCATGACCTCGACTCATGGGCCAACTTGGTTGCCCGCTGTCTGTATGCCGTGGGCATCCGCAAGACAGATGTTTTCCAAAACAGTTCGGGGTATGGTATGTTTACGGGCGGATTGGGTTTCCAATACGGAGCCGAACGTCTTGGCTGCCTGACTGTCCCCGCCGCGGCAGGAAACAGCAAACGGCAGATCAAGTTCATCAATGATTTTAAGACTACTGCCCTACACGCCATTCCCAGCTATGCCATCCGTCTTGCGGAAGTTTTTCAGGAAGAAGGACTCGACCCGACAAAAACAACTCTAAAGACATTGGTTATCGGTGCCGAACCTCATACTGACGAACAGCGCCGGAAGATAGAGCGCATGTTGGGCGTAAAAGCATACAACAGCTTCGGCATGACGGAAATGAACGGACCGGGAGTTGCCTTTGAATGTCTGGAACAGAATGGTATGCACTTTTGGGAAGACTGTTATCTGGTGGAGATTATCGACCCCGAGACCGGTGAGCCTATGCCTGAAGGGGAAATCGGAGAATTGGTGCTCACTACTCTCGACCGTGAAATGATGCCGCTGATTCGTTATCGTACGCGTGACTTGACCCGCATCCTCCCCGGAAGATGTCCTTGCGGACGTACACATATCCGTATCGACCGCATCAAAGGGCGCAGTGATGATATGTTTATTATCAAGGGAGTGAACATCTTCCCGATGCAGGTGGAGAAAATTCTGGTACAGTTCCCCGAATTGGGCAGCAATTACCTGATCACCTTGGAGACTGTCAACAATCAGGACGAGATGGTTGTAGAAGTGGAACTGAGTGACCTCTCTACCGACAATTACATCGAACTGGAAAAAATCCGTAAGGATATCACCCGCCAATTGAAAGATGAAATTCTGGTTACGCCGAAAGTGAAACTGGTGAAGAAAGGGTCTCTCCCGCAAAGCGAAGGGAAAGCCGTTCGCGTGAAAGACCTGCGAAACAACAAGTAAACTATTTAATTATCGTCTATGTGCTAATATATCATCCGCTATCTTCATCAAGCGGAATGATATATTGGCACATTATTAATAAATATCATATAACAATGCAATTACTTAAAAAGAGGATTCTACAGGATGGAAAATGCTTCGAAGGAGGTATCTTGAAAGTAGATAGTTTTATCAATCATCAGATGGATCCGGTACTGATGAAATCAATCGGAGTTGAGTTTGTCCGCCGCTTTGCAGCTACCAACGTTAATAAAATCATGACAATTGAAGCCAGTGGCATCGCACCGGCTATCATGACAGGCTACTTGATGGACTTGCCTGTTGTCTTTGCCAAAAAAAAATCGCCCAAGACTATTCAGAATGCCCTGAGCACAACGGTACACTCATTCACCAAAGATCGTGACTATGAGGTTGTGATCAGTGCTGATTTTCTCACGCCTAACGATAATGTACTCTTTGTGGATGATTTTCTTGCATATGGCAATGCAGGATTAGGGATTATCGACCTTATCAAACAGTCCGGTGCCAACCTGGTAGGAATGGGATTCATCATTGAGAAAGCATTCCAAAACGGGCGAAAGGTATTGGAAGAACAAGGAGTAAGAGTAGAGAGCTTGGCTATTATTGAAGACCTGTCTCACTGCTGTATCAAAATTAAAGATCAATAACCGGAATCGGGGTTGAAATACTGCCCCTTTCCTTTTGTTCTTTTCCCGTATTGCACCGCTTGCCGCGGACATACATGATAACATGCCAGGCAGGAGGTGCAATTCTTTCCCCATACAGGTTTTCCTTCCACCACAGTTATATTCTTCATCGGACAGTTTCTCTCACAACGCTTGCACCCTATACAAGCATCCGTTGCATAGAAATTCTCAGGTGACATCTGAAAACGGTTGAATAAAGGATTAATGATCCTTGTCTTGATAAAAGGCACACTCCCTTCATGACAAGAAAACACATGTTCTCTTCCGGCAATCAAAGCATTTATCTTTTTGAGGGTAGGGATACTCTCTGCCAATTTCTTCTGTTCCAACTCTTTGCAGTCCACATCAAATCCAGGAAGCAATACGTAATTATTGGGCATAGTCACAGAAAAACCGGCATGACACTCCCACCCTTTACGTCTCAACGCTTTCGTAAATACTTGCTGTGCAAGGCCGGTGTCATCACCGCATGAACAGACAAAGAAGATATACTGCCCGTTGTATCCTTTCAGAGAAAGTTGGTGGATGAAATGTAAAACGATTGTCGGTGGCGACCATGAATAAATCGGAAATACAAATCCGATCTTTTCATCTCTCCGCAAACAAAACTCCAACGTTTCATTCCTTAATAAATCGGGAATGAAAAACAATTCTTCTTTTTGTTCTTTGGAAAGCTGATTAGCGACCCACTTGGAGTTGCCTGTACC
>CAKUYM010000374.1 GCA_934716785.1 uncultured Bacteroides sp.
GCATACTTCTTCTTGAGACGGGCAAATTCGGAAAGATAATCTTCCATCCTGTCCCATTCCATTGTCCATGCAGTGGGAAACGGCAGCGGGGCATGAGAAGAAATACCATAGGAAGTAAATCCCTTGCTGACGGCAAAACGGATAAAGTCCTCCATATTGGCCCGTCCGTCGCAATAGAGGCAGTGACTATGATAGTTAGTAAGATTTGTCATACAAGGGTTATGTCATCAAAGTTATTATCATTTTTAGTTAGCCTCACGGTTGTACGTATCATATCAGCCTTCTATTTCGCTGAGTTCCAGCCAACGCATTGTTTTCTCATCAATCAGGTCGTTCACCTCCGGCAGACGTTTCGATTTCTCGGTCAATTCATCCACGGAGAGCGTACCGCTGCAAAGGAGTTCCTCTATCCGGGCTTTCTCCGCTTCCAAGTCAGCTATCTCCTTCTCCAGTTGCTCAAACTCACGCTTTTCCTTGAAACTCATCTTCCGCTTATCGTTCAAGCGCACACGGGCAGTCTTTTCTTCCTGCGGTTTCTCGACCTCTTTCTCCTTCTGCGCTTTCGCCTCCTTCCAGTCGCGATAATCACTGTAGTTTCCGGGGAAGTCGCGGATGTCTCCTTGTCCGTTGAACACCATCAGGTGGTCTACTACCTTATCCATAAAGTAGCGGTCGTGCGAAACAACAATGACACATCCCTTGAAGTTCTGAAGATACTCTTCGAGCACGTTCAATGTAATGATGTCGAGGTCGTTGGTAGGTTCGTCCAGCACGAGGAAGTTGGGGTTGCGCATCAGGACGGTGCAGAGATAAAGCCGGCGACGCTCTCCCCCACTCAACTTATATACATAGCTATGCTGAGTTTCGGGAGTAAAGAGGAAATGTTGCAGGAACTGCGAAGCGGTCAGCTTCTTTCCATTGCCCAGTTCTATAACTTCGGCAATGTCCTGAACGACGTCAATCACCTTCATCTGTTCGTCAAATTGTAGTCCGTCCTGCGAATAATAGCCGAAGCGCACCGTCTCACCGATATCTATCGTGCCACTGTCAGGCTGCACCTGTCCCATCAGTATCTTAATGAAAGTAGACTTCCCCGTGCCGTTGTTGCCAACGATTCCCATCTTCTCATAGCGTGAGAAGATATAAGAGAAGTCCTCCAAAATCTTCAAGTCACCGAAGCTCTTATACAGATGGTCGGCTTCAAATATCTTGCTGCCTATATAGGATGCCTTTACCTCCAGTTTCACATTATCATTCCTGATGCGCTGCTTGGCCACCTTTTCCAATTCGTAGAAAGCATCCTCCCGATAGCGTGCTTTGTGCCCGCGGGCTTGTGGCATGCGGCGCATCCAGTCGAGCTCCGTACGGTAGAGGTTATTGGCGCGTTCTATCTCCACGCTCTTGGCTTCAATACGTTCCTGACGTTTTTCGAGATAATAGCTATAATTGCCTTTATACTGATAAACCTGTCGGTTGTCTATTTCGATAATTTCCGAGCATACACGGTCGAGGAAGTAGCGATCGTGAGTCACCATCAGCAGACTGAGGTTGGTGCGGCGCAAGTAATCTTCCAGCCACTCGGTCATGTCAAGGTCGAGGTGGTTGGTAGGCTCATCGAGAATCAGCAGTTCCGGTTCGGTAATCAAGGCATTGGCGAGGGCTACACGCTTCAACTGTCCGCCCGACAGATGTTTCACCTTCTGTTCGAAGTTATGTATCTTGAGTTGCGAGAGTATTTGCTTGGCCTTCTGTTCATATTCCCACGCCTTTTCCTGATCCATGCGTGCCAAGAGTTCCTCCAGCCCCGGATGCCCTTCGGTCTCCATGCATCGTTCATACTCCTTGATAAGCTCCACAGTGCTGTTGCCATGATGGAAACAGGCTTCAAGTACGGTCAGTTCTTCGGGATATTGCGGATCTTGCTCCAGATAGTCCACCCGGAGGTCGCGACGGAAGACAATGCTGCCGCTGTCATAGCCTTCTTTTCCGGCAATGATGTTCAGCAAGGTTGTTTTTCCGCTGCCGTTCTTCGCAATCAGTCCTACCCGTTGTCCTTCGGCAATGCCAAAAGATATATTTTCAAAAAGGACCAAGTCACCGAAAGACTTGGTCAGGTTGTCTATCTGTAAATAAGGTACAGCCACGTAATTTAGTGATTAGTAAGTTAGTGATTAGTTTATCGGCGATAGTCGGATAATCAGTTGATAGTCGGTAATAATAATCGGTGCGATAATCAGTCAGTGATTGGACAACCGGTGTTTAGAAACTATCAATCACGGTCTTATACGCCTCGATGACGTTACACGGTTCTCCGGCCTTCACTTTGCTCCATGCCAATTTCATCGGGTCAATGATACGATCCTTATATTGCAGCACAGGAGCCTCACGGTTACCGTCAATCAGCGTTTGCCATTCCATGCCGTCTATCTCGTTTGCCAGAATCGTGCATACCGTGATGCCGACAGCCAACCATTCGTCTTTCTTCTTCGCGCCAATCTTGCCGCTGTCTATCACCTGCTGAAGCTTTTCAAGATCCTCCTCAACGTCCTGAAAGTCCTTTTTCAGTTCCTGCTTCACGATAGATACCGCCCATTCATACCCCTCGTTAATCATATAAATTTCCGAGAGGCGTATAGGAATCAGTTCGGCGGGATACTTCTCTCCTTCCTTGCGTATCTCCAAAGTGGAGATCACATCCTCGGCTTCTTTCACACTTTCGCCTTTGGGGACGGTGAAAGAGCATTCGAAAGCAATGTTGTCGATTCCCGTAATCCATACATGGGAAGTATAATAAGTTCCTTCTTCCTGAAACATTTCTTTGCTGTAGGCGCACTTCAGCGTCCCGACGTTCACCGGTGTAGCCGAGTCATTCTCGTTCAGCTCCTGACGGACGGCATCCTTGCCATAACCAGCTTTCCCTTTAAATGCGGAAATACGGAAGTTGCCCGACCACACCTCGGGATTATAGAAAAGGAAAGAGCCTTCGCCATCTTCAAACTCATTCCAGTCCGATGGATAATACATGGAAAACCATGCTCCGGGAGAGATAAATTTCTTGCCTTGCATCCTTTTTAATTAAATGATTACTTTGGCAAAAATACAAAAAAAAGTGATTTCACTTGCCTATCGGTTGTATTTTCCTGCGCACCTCCTTCGAGATTTCCAAGAACATGTAGTTCAGCTTGCCCGAATGGATGCCTTCCTTGTGCGCCTCGTACTTCTGATTGGCATATTGTTTGGACTTCTCGAAGGTGAGCAACGACATCTCGTTCTGCGACTTGCCCACCATGGTAGAGTCCAGTTGTTCATCGGGAAAGAAGTCATCCAAGTCTACATCGCCTATCATCGTCGTCTCCAAGAAATTCTTTCCGGTATGCGAGTTGTCGGTATAATAGCCCACAAACATATGTCCCGGTATGCGCACCAAGATAGGGTCTATATTGATGGCACGCAGCAAAGAGGCAAACAGCACGCTGCCGTCCACACAGTTGATTTGCGAGGACTCCAGCGCATCATCGAAGGTGCGGACACGCTGCGAGAATACCACATTGCTCGAAAGACTGGTATTGGATACGGAACTGTAACGGAATTTGCGTTTCTGCAACACATTCCAAAGTGCATACACCTGCTTGTCCACAGCCCCTTTCGCCTTACTCTGATAGCCTAAGAAACGATTGACGATACGGGTATTCAACGCTTCGCGGAGCAACCGGTCTATCATCGGGTTCTCTTCATTGACATAAGCGGCAAAAAAGATGCTTGTATCATGAAACTGGGTTCCGCACGCCACGTAACCCAAGAGGCATTCGTTGATGCTGCGCACGGAGAAGGTGCGCACGCGCTGCCCCATATCCTTTCCATTCATCTCGACGGTCACGACAACACTTACCGGCTCTGCCTGCACGTTGTCTTTCAAAGCCTCATAGTTCCATATTATATCAGGATAAATCGTATATTCCGTCCGTGGCTTGTTCAATACGAATTCCGACACGGACCGAAAAAAGAAAGGTGTTTCCGCCACTTCAATGCGCACACGGCTGTAGGCGGCCTTCGATTTCAGCCGGATAGCAATGCACGATTTCGGATTACCCAGACAGGTGGTGTCCGAAGGGACAACCACTTGCGCATCAGTAGTGGCCACAGACAAGATAGCCGAGGGGAAGATGTTTCCGCCCAAGTCGTCGACTATCTCAAAATCGGTGCTGAATGAAGAATATCTATAGGCAGACGCACCGCCAAGCAGAAGCAATAGCAGCATAACCGCACCTACCGCCTTTCTCTTATATCGTTTAAAGTCTATATGTATCATCATTATAGTTTCTATTCTATCT
>CAKUYM010000375.1 GCA_934716785.1 uncultured Bacteroides sp.
TGTTCCTTGTTCATATTTTATCATTTATTGGTTAATACTGTCCGCAAATGTACTGTTTATAGTTTATAAATAGCAAACATAAGTATATGTTATGTAAGAATGTTTTTTAACATACTTGTTGGGAAAACTTTCCGAAAATATTATACTTTTTTCTTGTTTATATTACTGTAATTTAGTACATTTGGGGTAGTTAAAATGACAAGATTATGAAAACCGAATTTACCCTATTGACTTTATCTGACAACTTCCCCGATGAAAAAAGTTGTATCAGATATTTTGAGAATATGCGTTGGGGAGATAAGGTGATTTCTCCGTATGATTCAACATCTAAGGTTTATAAGTGCGGTAATGGCAGATATAAATGCAAGAATACCAGACGATACTTTGATGTTAAGACAGGAACAGCATTTGCAAATACCAAAATTTCTATGAGGTCTTGGTTCTATGCTATGATGTTGTTCTTGTCACATAAGAGAGGAATTTCATCTTGTCAGTTAGCAAGAGACTTGGGTATAACTCAAAAGACTGCATGGAACATGTTGCATAAGATTAGGCAATATATGAATATGGAGAATGACCATACTTTATCTGGCGAAGTTGAAATTGATGAAACGTTTGTCGGAGGAAAGAATGGGAATCGCCATAAAGATAAGAAAGTTGAGAGATGCCAAGGACGTAGCTATAAGGATAAAGTCCCTGTATTCGGGATACGAGAAAGGGATGGAAAGGTCATAGCAAAGGTCGTTCCAAACACGCAAGCCAAGACAATAGTCCCAATAATCAAGCAGAATGTTGAAAAAGGTAGTGTTGTTTATACTGACGGTTGGGACTACAGTGGATTGCATGATGGATACATTCAAAGGTCAGTAGACCATGAGAAACATTTCTATGGCATAACATACGCTACAGATGAAGGTGAAATAATCACCGTCAGTACGAATGGAATAGAAAACGTTTGGTCTCATTTCAAGAGAATGATATTTGGAACATACTATCACGTAAGCAAGAAGTATATGCAAAGGTACGTTGATGAATATATTTTCCGACTTAATACCCGGAATTACAAAGATTCTCAAAGATTTAATTTACTTTTGCGCAACGTTGCTTAATTATGGAAAAGAAAAAGAAATCACAAGAAATAAAATTGGAGGATATTAAGACCATGAAGGTTAGTATAAATATCTCTGTTCCTAAAGAAGAATTCGATGAATTGCTTCGTAGGATGGCTCATTTTGAAAGCAGGGATGCACCGCAAGAGGATGAGCCAAAAAACAAGAAAGGAAAGAAGAACAATTTGTAGTTTGTAAATTATGAAGTTATTCTTATATTTGCAGCGTATTATCGAATAGATAGTACGCTTTTTACATAAAATAGCTCAATCGCCTTCTGAATCACCACCTCGGAAATAAACGAGCTATAAATAAACCAATACATTTTGGGCGAGTTGAAACTTAACAGGCGTAGACTTTCCCCATAATGTATTGTGGCTTGTGGTGAGCCAAGAAGGCGTATGGGCGATAGTCTGCGCTTCTTGTAACTTGCAATGCGTGGTTATCGGCTGAAATAGACAGAGTTTTATTTTTAGTATTAACCAATAAAAATTCAAGTTATGAAGAAGTTTTTAAGTATGACGCTGTTATTTGCAGCTATGTCTTTAATGTTCTCTGCGTGTTCAAGTGATGATGGTGACACAACCTACACGATTGTTTTTAATGGCGACCAAGGTATATCCACCACTCTTAGAATATTTGAATGCAATAATAACGGAGAGAAAATATCCAATAACTCCCTTAAAATCCGTAAGGGAGAAGAACAAACATTTACGGCTTCTCCGAATGTGACAAAAGTGAAAATTTACATTTCAAGAGAAAGTTTATTTGGGGATATGAATAAATGGGTTCAGCAAGTGTTTATGCTTAATCGAGGAAAGAATACTACTATAACAATAGATGATAAAACGCTTGTAGGACCTAATGAACCTTAATTTTTGCGTTATGTTGTTCTATATTGCACTTATAGTTTTGGGATGCTGCGCAATATTTGCAGGTCTCACGAAAAAATAAATTTGTTTATGTGAAAATAAACTGCTATCTTAGCAGTCGAAAATAAAAGAAACGTAATCCCCTGTAAAACTATCCTTGCAGGGGATTTTTTATTAACTAAAAGTTATGCGACAAGGGTAGTGCATGGTCGTATATAACTGCCTAATATAAATCAGACTTTAATCAGTTTATTTACCCCCAACAAAAGAGAGAGAGGAGCCTCACGGTTCCTCTCTCTCTTTTGTATTCTCTCTCTCAAGGAAATGGTGGAACTTTTTCCCTATATTATTCGTTCATCAATGACACATATATCGGACAGCCTTCGGACAAGGAGGTCTTCAAGACAGTATTACCGCGACTGTTTCTTTCCAAAGACACTTTCTGTTCTTTATTTCCCGCTTCCAGTGCCCATGTTCCTTTCAACTCTATCGAAACCTGCGTAGGAGTCGGTTGCCAATTGTTCTTGGCTATCGTTTTCGGGCGAAGATTGGGGTTGCATAAAGCCAGTTCCAACTTCTTTCCTGTCTTATCCGGACGTTCCATTACCAACAGTTCCGTTTCTGACGCACACACCACACCGGCAGACAGGTTAGCAGCCGGAGCGAAGAACGCATAAGCTGTTGTGGCAGAAGGAAGATGCTTAACCACATGCACGGAATCCCCGGTTGCAACAACCTTAAAGATACGTTCTTTTTCCTGTTCTGCAGCAAGTTCTTTCATCCTTTCGGGAGTAGTGGCCGGAACAACCATAAACTGATAATCCTTCTTTTCAGGCTTCACTCCGTGATGCAAATATGCCTTTGCTGCAACCTCTTTACCAAACTCGCCCGCCATACCTACTGCCGAGGGAGTACTCTGCTCGCCATATTCAACAATCAGTGCATCATGCCCCTTCGGTATGAAATATCCGGTAGTGGTAGGAGCCACAAGCCATGTAGAAGCCTGCGAGTCAATGGTGGCTTTCTCTCCTTTTTTCACTTCCTTGCCATCTACGACCAACCGGTTACAATCTTTCGAGATAATGGATTGAAATAGGTTTGTAGCGGTAATCCAAGCATCAGGATAGGTACCTTTTGACGAAATATCCGTTCCTAAGCTAAACAACATGCCGTCAATGGCAAATACAGACTTGCAGAACGAGAGATTGGTAGGTTCGAAACGGCGGCTGCCCCAACGGTCGTCCTGATCGAAGGCCACTGCAAAGATACCGCAGTCTTTCCAAGACAGGGCACCGGCAAAGTTGGTAGTAGCCGATTTCTGGTCAAAACGATCCGCATCATTTTTATTAGGCATCATCTCTTTCCAGTCGGTATAATGTACGGTAGTACTGCCCGGCATCATATTCCAGTCCCATCCCGCACCTTTTTTCTCTTTATCTGCCGGATAACCACATTTCGACAATCCGCCCTCATAGAGAATCTCGAGTGTTCCATGACTTTGGTATCTACCGAAACGATTGGCTTTGTTGTATATCTCTCCACCCCAGAAATTAGTAGTCGGACAGCGCATCACCGCCACCCAGTTGTCCTGCCTGTACACTCCGGCAGGACTATAATTGAACTGGTAAAAACCATCCGCATTCAGTTCGGGAGCATCCTTATACTTCTTCGTCTTATAGAAATAATTGTAATAAGAGGCCAATTCCTTATCATAAGGCACGCCGAGCACATCTGCCCCAACCTCAATCAACATCTCAAAAAGCTGCTGCGAGAAATTCACGTCCAATCCCGTAAAAGGATGCCTGCCCGCCATACTGTTTGCAAAATACCGTCCTTTGTCGGAGCTTGAACGAACAGCCATCAGGTAAATACTGACCACCGCTTTGCTCATCCGTTGGTAGGCTTCCTTTTCGATACGGAAAGAAGTGCCTTTCAACCGATCCATGTATTCTACCCACGTTTTGTAAGAATACATATATCCATTATAATGCGTATTGTGATGAAAGCCCGTACCATCCGGCTTCAACACATCATATCCGCTCGGACTATATTGCGTGCTGGCAGACAAGAAATGCGAAAAGGCAGACAAATCCTTGACAGCCTGTTCCTCATCCGGATTATGGATAGCACAGATAAACAGATTCGGAATAACATTATAGATATAATCCGAATTGACCTTTTGTCTGATTTCCTCCGCACTAAGATATAGTTGACCGGCTTCCAGCAGATTCTGAACAGCCACTATCAACCGACTTTTCCGCATATCGTCACACACCGGCAATGCACTTAACAAATCAGCAGGAATCTTACGGACATCGTTATAATTACTCC